>LVAE01000026.1 GCA_001603905.1 Fibrobacterales bacterium Fibro_02 | reverse complement strand
GTTAGTTCGTGTAGGCCCCGATAAGGGTGGCCATTGGGAAGTGCTATAGAATGGGGGACGCCCTAAAGAGGGTGTTCCTGGGGTGGTGGCGTATTTGCCGCGGTGAAAATTTTTATTTTGCGGATGTATGGAAGAAAATCAGAATTTGGACGATTTGGCCGAAGAATCGGCGGAACTCCCGAAAGTCGAGAGCCAAGAGGATTTGGCCCGCATTATCCAGGCGCTCGTATTTGCGTCTCCTGACATTGTGACGCTTAAAAAGCTGCGTGAAATTCTGGGTGATTTTCTGGATGCGCGTTTGGTGTCCGATGCTTTGATTGCGGCGAACGATTCGCTGAACAAGATTAATTCCCCGTTCGAAATTGTGGAACAGGCGGGCGGTTACCGTTTCCGCACGCGTGCCAAGTATTACCCCTGGGTGCGCAAGCTGTTCCCCGAAGCAAACGCCCGCAGGCTCAGCCAGGCGGCGCTTGAAACCTTGGCGGTGATTGCTTACCAGCAGCCGATTACCAAGGCGGCCATTGAACAGGTGCGTGGCGTGTCGTCGGTGGATGGCCCAATCCGTAACCTGCTCGACAAGGGCTTTATTGCTCTCGGTTCCCGTGCCGATACGGTGGGTAACCCCTATACCTACGTGACCACGCAGGAATTCATGAAGTATTTCGGCATTAACCGCATCCCGGAAGATTTGCCGCGACTCCGCGAGTTCAGTGAACTTCTGGAAGCGGGCGCCTTGGTGCCGCAGTACGCGAAACCCGAATCGGTTAGCCCCGAAGAACCCAAGCAACCCGAAGAAAATCCGGACCAGGTTGAATTGTCGATGGGAGATGCCTAATGGCTGTGACCCCGTTAATGCAGCAGTATTACGAGATCAAGAAACAGAATCCCGGCTGCATCTTGTTTTTTAGAATGGGCGACTTCTTCGAACTTTTCGAAGACGATGCTGTAGTTGCCTCCAAAATTTTAGGACTTACTCTCACGAGCCGCAACAACGGCGCCTCGGGGGCAACTCCCTTGTGCGGGTTCCCGCACCATGCCGCGGACCGCTACGTGCCCAAGATGGTGGCGGCGGGTTACCGCATTGCCATTTGCGAACAGGTGGAAGACCCGAAACTCGCAAAGGGAATCGTCAAGCGCGACATTGTAGAAATCATCAGTGCCGGTACCGCGATGGACGAGTCGAACCTGAATGCGAAAGAGGCGAATTACCTTTGTGCGTTCATTCCCGAAAAGGATTCGGTCTCGTTTGCGATTGCCGATGTGACGACTGGCTACTTGGCCGCGTGCAAGAGTTCGGTGCAGGCTTTTGAATGTGAATTCTGCCGCCGCATGCCGAAAGAAGTCGTGGTGCCCGAAGGAACCGTGATTCCTAGCGGTGTCATGGACTTGATCCGCTCCGAAAACATTCTGGTGACAGAACTTCCGGCATTCCTGTTCGGCGAAGATTCCGCGAAGGATGTGCTGTTTACGCACTTTAAGGTCGAGGCTTTGGACGGTCTCGGCCTGGATGGGCGAGTGGTCGAAACGCAGGTGACGGGGGCGCTTCTCCAGTACCTGATGGACCAGAAGAAGTCCGAACTTTCGCATTTTACGACGCTCGAGATTCTGAATCTCGACGATTACATGACGCTTGACCCGAGCACGCTGCGTAATCTGGAACTGGTGCGCCCGCTGAATGCCGACGATATCAGCAGCACGCTTTGCTACGTGCTCGACTTTACGGTGACTGCCATGGGCGGCCGCAATCTGAAGGAGTGGGTGAGTCACCCGCTGATTTCGGTGGACCGCATCAAGGAACGCGAAGAGGCCGTCGAAGAACTTGTCAATAATCCGGTCGCGCTTGACGAACTGAAGGAATCGCTGACTTCGATTCTCGATATGGAACGCCTGATGGGCCGCGTCGGTTCTGGCCGCGCGAATGCCCGCGATTTGGCGGGCATGGGCCGTTCGCTTTCGCAGGCATCCAAGGTGGCCGATGTACTTGAGGGCTTGAATTCGCCGATTTTTGAACCGATGCGAGCGGCCCTCATTGCCGCCCGTGGCCGTGGCGAAGAACTCCTTTCGCAATTTAACGATGACTTGCCGCTGACCGTGCGCGAGGGCGGCATGATTCGCGCGGGTGCAAACGCGGAACTCGATGCCATGAACGAAGACATCAAGGAACGCCGCGAATGGATTGCCTCGCTCGAAGTCCGTGAACGTGAACGCCTCGGAATCCCGAGCTTGAAGGTTGGCTACAACCGCGTTTTCGGTTACTATATCGAAATTACCAAGGCGCAGATGGCGAAGGCGACCGCCCCGATTCCCGACGAATACATTCGCAAGCAGACGACGGTGAATGGCGAACGCTACATTACGCCCGAGATGAAGGAATGTGAATCCATCATCAGCAACGCCGAAGTCAATATTCATGCACTGGAATACAAGATTTTCTGCGAACTCCGCGAACGCGTAAACAGCTGGCGCGCCGAACTCCAGGAAATCGCGAATGCGATTGCCCATGTGGATACGCTTTACAGCTTTGCCCGCGCCGCCCGCAAGTACAATTACGTTTGCCCCGAAGTCTTCGAAGGCTCGGGTATCGAAATCAAGGGCGGTTTCCATCCGGTGATTGTCGCAGTCAATTCGGACTTGGACTTTATCCCGAACGATGTGAATCTTTCGCCCGAAGCGACGCGCCTCATGCTCATTACAGGCCCGAACATGGCTGGTAAATCGACTTACCTGCGCCAGACGGGACTCATTGTGCTCATGGCGCAAATCGGCTGCTTCGTGCCGGCAGAAAGTGCCCGCATCGGCGTGGTGGACCGCATCTTTACCCGCGTGGGTGCCAGCGACCGCCTGAGCCGCGGCCTTTCGACGTTCATGGTCGAAATGATCGAAACGGCGAACATCTTGCGCAATGCGACGTCCCACAGCCTGGTGCTCCTTGACGAAATCGGTCGCGGAACGAGTACCTTTGACGGTCTCTCGATTGCGTGGGCGATTGTGGAAACTCTGCATGATGAACCGGCCCGTGCCGCCATCACGCTGTTTGCAACGCATTACCACGAGCTCACGGGCCTTGTGGAAAGCCTTGAACATGCTGGAAACTTCCAGGTGGGCGTTCAGGAAAAGGGCGACAAGCTCATCTTCTTGCACAAGATTCTCGAAGGTGCTTGCGATTCCAGCTACGGTATTCACGTGGCCGAAATGGCGGGTCTCCCGAATAACGTGCTTCGCCGCGCCCGCAAGATTCTTTTGCGCCTCGAAAAGCAGAAGATTGACCCGAGCGATGGTGCCACCCACAAGAAGCTTATGGAAAAGCCGCAGGTCGACCTGTTCGCACCTCCCGACGAATCTACGCAGCTTCTCAAAGAAGAAATCCGCCGCCTGAAACCCGAAGAAATGACTCCGATGCAGGCGCTTCAATGCCTGATGGACTTGAAGGAGCATTACGGGAAATGACACGTTGTGTGTCATCCTGAGCGTAACGAAGTGAAGTCGAAGGATCTATGCTAGATTTTGCCGCCTTACAAGAGTTTGTCTATAGCAATCGAATCGTGGATTCGACGATTCATGGACTTGCTCATTGGCGGCAGGTGGAATTCAACGGCTTGCTTCTCGCGCCCATTACAGGTGCCGACGTGACAGTCGTGCGACTGTTCGCTCTCTTTCACGACTGCAAGCGCGAAGATGACGGCTACGACGAAACTCATGGCGAGCGCGGTGCCGCCTTCGCCAAGGAATGTTTCGAAAAGGGCCTTCTTGATATTACGCAGGAACAGTTTGACCAACTGTATCATGCCTGCTTCTACCATACCAAGGAACATCAGACCGATGATCCGACCATCAATACCTGCTACGACGCCGACCGCCTAGACCTCGGCCGCGTGGGCATGTCGCTTAATCCGAAAAAAATGGCGACGATGCCGGGGGCAAGAATCGCCCACAAGTCCTTGCAGGCAAACGTCGATGTCTATGAAATGCGCGACTGGATAAAGACTGTTTCGGTATGAAAAAAGCCCACTCGGGTTGAGTGGGCTCAATAATCTGATTTAATAGAAATTATCCTTCGATCCAGCCGTAGCGGCCGGTGAACTTGGCTTCGGCCTTGATGACCTGGAAGGTGCAGCTGATTTCGACTGCGACATTCTTGGGAAGCGCGCTCACTCCGACGGCGGTTCGGGCGTGTTTACCGTTTTCGCCGAAAATCTTGACGGCCAGTTCGCTTGCTCCGTTCAGTACCGCGGGCTGTTCATGGAAACCTTCGGCGGATTGCACAAAGCCCTGCATCTGCACAAGTCGAAGGGTTTCGTCTTCTTCGAGCAGGGTAAGGGCGGCGGCCACGTTGTTCATAAGGCAGATGGCGGCGCCTTCGGCAGCCTTTTCAACAGAAATATCTTTCGGGACCGATCCACAGAATGCCGAAAAATCCCCGTTGACCGACGGAAGCTGACCCGAAACAAAAATGGTGTCGCCGTTGCGGGTGGCCGGGACATATGCGGCAATCGGTGCCGGGCATTGGGGGAGCGTTAGCCCCAGTTCTTGTACTTTTTTGACGATTTGATCCATTTGGACTCCTTTTTTTGTTCTACTCCTATACAACTTAATATACAATATTTTAGGAGAGAACGCCTATTTTTTCTCGTCTACCAGTTCCAAAGCGAGCTTTTTCATCCCGTTGAAGTCCCATTTGCCGGATCCGAGCTTCGGAATCTGATCGACACTGAATACGGCACCCGGCTGCATGAGCGGCGGAATGCCCGACTTGCGGAGCTTGCGGGAAATTTCTTCGGCATCGCCGTCCTTTACCAAAAGAACGATGCGTTCGCCCTTGGCGGAATCGGGAACGGCGGTCACGGCGAATTCGTGGTCGTCCATAATCTTGGATTCTGCGATACGGAGTTCCACGGCGGTGAGAGAAATCATTTCGCCACCGAGCTTGGCAAAGCGGCTGTAGCGGCCGAGGATCTGCACGAATCCGTCCGGGGTAATCTTGCACTTGTCTCCGGTCTTGTACCAGCGGCGTCCGTTGATTTCCAGGATGACGCTGTCTGTTTTTTCTTTGTCCTTGAGGTAGCCCTTCATCACCTGAGGACCGGTAACGACCAGCATACCTTCTTCACCTTGCGGCAGGAATTCGTTGGTTTCCGGGTCGATGATGGCGCAGATGGAGCCCGGCACGGACATGCCGATACTCGAGGTGTCTGAGCACTTTTCCATGGTCAGGAAGTCGTCGAGCAGGACATTTGGGGCGTTGAGCGTCGTGAGCGGCGTAAGTTCTGTACAACCGTAACCTTCGTAGACGTCCTTGCCGAACTTGAGCTTGAAAGATTCGCGCATTTCGGGACGGAGCTTTTCGGCACCGGCGATAATGTAGCGCAGCGAATCCAAACACATCGGGTGAACCCAGCGGTTGATGGCGATGGCGCGGAGGAAGGTCGGCGTGCCCATCATGATGGTGGTCTTGTACTGGGCGCACACGCGGGCGAGCGTCTTGATATCCGTCGGGTCGGGGCAGAGCACCATCGGGACTCCGTCCAAAAGCGGCATCATGTAGGTCATGGTAAAGCCGAACGAATGGAACAGCGGGAGGAGTGCTGTCATCACATCGGTGCGGCAGAGCTTTACGATGTGGTCGCACTGCTGGGCGTTCGAAATGACGTTCTTGTGCGTAAGCTCGACACCCTTCGGCGTACCTTCGGAACCCGAGCTGAACAGGATGACTGCGTCGTCGTTCAGGTTCGCGGCGGTAAACCACAGACGGCGAAGTATTGCGGCCGGGCAGAAGTGGATGATGAATGCCGAAACAAAACGGCATATCGTCGACATCTTTGCTTCTTCTTCGTCCAGGTAAATCATCTGGCACTTGCCTGCGATTTGTGCGAAGGCGGCGTTCTTTCCGCAGAGCTTGTCAAAGAAGGCGTGCGTCGTGACAACGGTAGTGAGGTCCGCTTTTTCGATGCAACCGAGAATCGTGTCGACCGGTGCGGAGTAGTTCAGGTTCACTGTCGTCTTGCCGGTGCCGAGGATCGACATAATGCCGAGTGCGGCGTCGCGGCTGGTGGGAAGCATAAAGCCCACGTGGCGATCGTTTTTCGCGGCGGACTTGATGATTTTACCGAAATAGTGGCATAGGCGGATCATGCCGTAACCGTTCACGTGGTTACCGGCGGGGTCGATCAGGATCACGCGGGAGCGGCGCTTGCGCATGGCCTTGAACCAAAGCGGAACGATGGATGCGGAGCAGTCCATGGCGGCGTTCCAGATGTCCGTGTCCAGAAGTTCAAGGTCGTGGCGGATATCCTTTTCGGTGGCGTTCGTCGGGAGCGGCTTGGAGAAGCCGACACTGATGACGCGGTTGAAGGACTGCGGACGGTTCACGCTTTCGCTGGCGTGGCTGTAGCGGCTGCCCCAGAGGCCCTGAATGTAGAACGGAATAATCTGGGCTTCGGTGCCTTCGATGGCCTTGGAGTAATCTAGCGAGAAGGTTGAGACGAATGGGGTCTTGGAGACTTCGCCTTCGGGGAAGATGACGACTGCTTCACCGTTCAGGAGCGCCTTGTGGATTTCTTCCATGGCGGGCGCCGGGTCGCGGCGGTTGATGCTAATCAGGAAGTTCCCGTGGAAGAACCAGCGCTGGTACCAGTCGGCGAATGTGTTGCGGTTGCTTGCGATGCGGAGCGGCCTGGGAGATGCAATCTGGAGAACCGCCCAGTCAATAAAGCTGAAATGCGGACCCACGAGAAGCACCGGACCACTTTCAGGAATGTTCTGCACGCCCATCACCTTGACCTTGTAGCGGAATACGAAGGCGAATGCAAAACGGAGCGCTGCACGCAGAAGGGCCATCGGGTTATTCTTGAGGTTCGCGATAAAGCAAATCGCAAGAATGACCGCGAGAATCATAAAGCAGTAGTCGAGGGTAATCGGCGTAAAGATCAGGAGGAGCGTCTGGCCGCCCATGATGAGCACGAGGAAGGCCATCTGGATGCAGTTCGCAACAGCATGGATGCGGCCTGCCGTATCGGGACGGGTGTAGCTCTGGATGACCGTACGCAAAATCACGAAGGCGCAGCCCGTGCTCCAGCCGATGATACCGTAAAGGATTGCCTGCAACCAGGCGTTATGCACGAACGGGAGGGCGAACATGGTGATAGCGGATGCTGCCGCAGCAAACGGGATGAGGCCTGTTTCGACGAAGCCCTTCGATGCCTTGCTAGCCGAGAAGGAGCCGATGACATAGCCCGCCGTTACGATGAACATCGAAACGGGGATGACGGCGGTGTTCAGCATGTCGGTCATGTTCTGGATAAGAATCAAGAAAATCTGCGTGACTCCCCAGAAGGCGGCAAGACCGAGAATTGAAAGGCGTATAATCGGATGGCTCCAGGTGGCCGAAAAATTACGCATGGGCGAACGCATCTTGAGGTTGTCGTGCCTTTCGCCGACCTTGATGCAGAAACCTGCAATCGTCGTCACGACGCTTAGACCTAGATAAATCCACAACGTAAGGTCAATGCTTACGGGGGAGTCGGGGCGACCCGAGAGCCCCATGGCAAAGAAGGCCGCTGCAGCGGTACCGAGTACTGAAAGCGCCATGTACCAGGAGTTCACCTTCACGAGGTCTTCGCTTTCGACCATCTCTTTCATGATGCCGAGCTTGGCCGGGCTCAAAATTGCAAGGAAGATACCGTACAAGAGCAATAGACCGTAGGCGACCCATTCTGCTCCCGCCACGTAGCAGACCACGACGGCAATCACCGAAGCGAGCATTCCCACGGAGCTCCACGCCATGACGCGGCCCTTGTGGTAACGGCCAGCAAAGTAGCTGGCGGCAGGCATCATAAAGATGCTCGGTGCAAAAATGGCAAACTGAAGCAACATGCTGCGCCACCAGAAGGCGGACCCTTCGAACGAAAAGGACAGCCACCGCTGGAAGTGGACGAACAGGCCCATTTGCACAAAAATGCTACAGAAAACAAAAATCAGGTACGCAACGGAACTCTTGTATTTCGTAAGTTTCATGTTAATCTTTCGTCTGTAGGACCGAAGGTCCGTTCTTTCGTCTATTTTTTCTTGAACACCTTATAGAAGCAGAAGGTGCACATTCCAATAATGCCTGCCCACGAAAGGATCATAAAGATCAGGCCGCTTGTAGAAAATTCCATGTTATGCCTCCTCGTTGTCGGAATCACCGATAGCCATGTTCTGCTTGTGTGTATTTGCTTGGGTTTCGGCGGGGCCGTTCTTTTTCCAGGCGTAGTAGATGGCAATATTCAAGAGCACCACGAGAGCGAGTAGGAATCCGCGAACGCCCCAGGTAAAGCCAATCTGCGAGAATTCGCTGCCGAGGAATGTCACCTTGGCATCGGCCGGAACGTTGCTCAACAGGAGCACGCCCATGCCGTCGTGAATGATCCAGGCGACCAGCACGACAGCCAGGTAAATCGGGCACACGTACATAATGATCGGCCTAAAGAAACGGGGGAGTTTCAAGGCGGCGCCGTCGTTCATCAGGGCGAAAGCTTCGCATTCCGGCTTGCCGTCTTCGCCAATTACGTCAGACTTACGGCGACCGAGAACGAACGAGAATATGAATGCCTGAATGGTTCCGAGAACCACCAGCAGGAAGCTGCCTCCCCAGAAGTCGAGCTCGTCAACTGCACCCGCGGCAAGGCCGAAAATACCCACAAGACCTCCCAAGAAGGTCACTGTACCGGTGGCGGTAATGGAGCCCTTGCGGCTAAACTTCAGGTCGTCTTCACAGAAACTGATCAGCGGCTGGATAATCGAGATGGCGCTGGTGACGCCTGCGATAAAGAGCATGGCAAACCACAGTGTCTGGAAGAATCCGCCAAAGGGCAGCTGGCCGAACACGAACGGCATGGTCTGGAAACCGAGGCCGAAGGTACCGAGCTTTGCGCATTCTTCGATGTTGTTGCCGGCAATAAGAACTGCCATCGGAATCACGATGGTGCCGCCAAGGATAATTTCGGCAAAGCCATTGGTGGCACTTGCCGTTAAAGACGAAAGCACCAGGTCTTCCTTGGGCTTCAGGTAACTGGCGTAGCAGAAAACGATGCCCATACCGAGGCTCATGGTAAAGAATACCTGGCCAGAAGCCGCAAGCCAAACCGTGGGGTTGAGAATTTCGGAAAGGTTCGGGTTCCACACGAAAGCGAGTCCCTTACCGATATCGGTAATCGTAAGCACGCGCACCACAAGAATGATGCCCATGATCAAGAGAATCGGCATGGTAATCTTGTTTACACGTTCAATGCCCTTGCGTACGCCGAAGGAGAGAAGTCCCATGTTGCAGGCGAACGTGAGCAAGAAGAAGAGAATGGCCGCAGGAATTGGACCGATTTTGGTATTCAGCATGATATAGTTGCCGAAGAATTCCTTCATCGGTTCGTAACCGCCGGCGACGACTTCCATCAGTTTGCCTGTGGCGGAATAGTAGGTGAACGCCAAAATCCAAGATTGGATAAAGATGTAGTAGAAACTGATGAACAGCGGGGGAAGAAGTCCTAGCGAACCGAGATGCTTGGCCCAGGGCTTCTTGTTCAGAATGTAGTGGAATCCTCCCGGAGCGGTACCATGGTGCTTGTTACCTGCGGCGCGGCCAAGCGTCCATTCCATCCACGAAAGGGGAATGCCCAGGAGCAGAAAGGCGATGAGGTAAGGAATAATGAAGGCGCCACCACCGTTTGTAGCGGCTTGAACAGGAAATCGCAAAAAGTTTCCAAGGCCGACGGCAGAACCTGCGACTGCGAGGATGACGCCGAGTTTGGAACCCCAGTTGTCTCTAGAGTTTTTCATTTTTTATCCCTTTATTTTGGGGACAAATTTAGAAAATTAGGCTCTTTTGCCGATAAGGGCGAAGGGTTCTGCGGCGGTTATCGTGACGGTGAACCTTTCGCCCGGCTGTAGCGGTGCCTCGCTGGTGATAGCGACGGGGCGGTAGGCGGCGTTCCGGGCAATGTAGGTGCCCTTGCGGTAGCCGTTTTTTTCGATGACGACCGTTTCGGTAGTGCCAATCCAACGGGAATTGTTTTCGGCGGCAATTCGCTGGAAGGCTTCTGCAAGGGCGGCGGAACGCTCGTGCTTGATGCTGTCGGGAACGGCGCCTTGCATATTGAATGCGGGGGTGTTCGGGCGCGGCACGAAGCGGGTAATGTTGCAGACCGTCGGGCGGGTCTTTTCGAGGATGGCCAAGGTGTCCTGAAAGTCCCGCTCCGATTCGCCAGGAAAACCGACGATGAGGTCGGTGCTGAGCGTGAATTGGCGAATCCTGTTGAATGCTTCGGCGAGGTCAACGTAGTCCTGGGCGGAATGCTTGCGGTTCATTGCCTTGAGGATTTTCTCGCTTCCGCTCTGGACGGGTAGATGGATGAACTTGTAGACGCGCTCGTCGTCGAAACATTTCAGGAGGGAGTCGGTGTAACGCAACATGTGACGGGGGTTGCCCATGCCTAGGCGCATCTTGTAGTCGCCAGGAACTTCGTCAAGAATTCGCTGCACCAGTTCGGCGAGGTTTGTGCCTGTATCGAATCCGTAGCAGCCGCAGTCTTGACCCGTCAGCTGAATCTCGATGCAGCCGTCAGCAACGAGGCTTTTGACCTGTTGCACGATATCTGCGGCGGGGTAGCTGTGCAGGCGGCCCTTTACGAGTCGCGTGGAACAGTAGGCGCAGGCATCGAGACAACCTTCCTCAATGTTCACGATACCCACCAGCGGCGATTCCCGGAGAACTCCTGTCATTCTGGAGCCACGGAGTGGCGACGGAATCCAGAAATGATTTCTTTGATGGATCCCCTTCCCTATCGTGCTACGCACTCCAGGGTCGAGGATGACTTTGGTAGGATTGTTATCCCCTTGTTGCAGCAGTTCCTTCAAACTTGTGAATGTTACTTTGTTTGAAATTCTGGCGACATCTTCTCGAAAATCTTTCGGCGCACATCCCGTAATAAATAATCTCGCCTCTGGGGCCGTGCTCATGGCTTCGCGCAGCAGCTTTAACGCGCTTGCGTTTCCCTTGACGGTGCATACATTCAGTACGAAGGCCGCGGGCTTTTCTGTTTCGCCGTTAGTAGCTTCTTTAGGCATTCCAAAGACAACGCGGTAGTCTTCAGCGAAAACGCGGGCGATTTTTTCACCGTCGCCAAAGTTGGCTGCGCAACCTTGGCTAATCACGGCAAGTAGCGGTTTTTCGTTGGAATAATCCACGGCCTTACCGATCGAATTTTTCCAGAGTGATTCCCTGGTAGTAATGGCTCAAAATTTCCTGGTAGCTCTGCCCTGCCTGGGCTCGGGCGCGAACGCCCATTTGGCACATGCCCACGCCGTGTCCGAATCCGGTCCCTGTCAGCACCCATTCCTTGCCTTCCTTTTTCACGGTAAAGAATGAGGATGGGAGAATCGTCCCTGCTTTTTTGAATAGCCAGCGCGTTCGGTCGGTCAATACGTCGAAATGCCCCTTGTCCGTTTCGACGCGGAGCGTCATAATACGCCCGCTCTTTAGCTTGTCCTTGATCTTGATGGACTTGATTTTCTTGAAATCCTTTCCGTTTGCACTGCTGAAGGTCGCCTTGGCTTCGCTAGCATTCGTCTTGAAAAGCTTGACGATTTCCTTGTCCGCAAAGCGGCGCTCCCACTTTGTGTAGCTGGATTCGTCGCACCAGGGCTTTCCGTTGGGGCGCCTGTCTGGGACGGATTTTAAATAAGGGAGATCGGCGCGGTTCCACGTGGCGAGCGTCTCGGTGATGCCCCCGCAGGTGGAATGGTAGTAGGCGATAATGAATTCTCCGCCGTAGGTCATCACGACGCCTGCTGTTGCCTTGACGGCTGCGTCGGTCAGGGGCGTTGCCGATTCGAGTCCCTTGTACACCTGATCCTTGGTGTCGGCGAAGACATCGAAACCGACCGCCTCTCGGCTGTTGAAATGCTTGTACGCGTAGGTGCGCGCGGCTACGGCCTGGGCCTTTAGGGCCTCGATGCGGCTGCTGTCCAGTTTCCCGATTTCGTAAGGTACGACTCCGCGCAAGTAGTCTTCGACATCGACCGAATTGATGGCATCCAACTTGCCGTTCGTGTTGCGGAACAGGATGCTTCCGGGGTAACACGCCTTGCCGAGGGTTTTCGTGTCGGGGGCGACGGCGAGGCAACCGCCTTCTTCGCTGTTGAATTCGCGCGAAATATCTTCGGTGGAATTTCCCCCGGCTTCGAACTTAACCTTGTTCCTGGATGCGGTGACATGGACAGTTTCGCCTTGGTACTTAAAGTAAAGTTCCTTGACTCCCGTGAAAATCCCTACGCGGAGCGGACGGTTCAGTTCTTCGGGAATCTGGTGCTCCTTGAACGCTGCCGGGTTCTCCTTTTTAGACGAATCCGTAGTCACGGTCGTTGTCGCTTCAATCGGTGCGAAATTGACGGGAATGTCGGCTACGTCTTCAACGCTTGCTGGGACTTCCGCTTTCTGCACATCATCGGGTAAGCCAAAATCGTCGTCTGCAAATGCAAACGATGCGCAGAAAACAAAAATAGGGAAAAAGAAAAAAGGATTGCTTTGTCGCATAGTTTCTAGCATAAATGCAGCTAGGTTATGCTTCTTACAATCCATTTTTTCCCTTTTGAACATTCGACTTGACTACTGAAGAATGATTCCGAAATCCGAACTCCGAATTCAGAATTAATGTTTCTTCAACTTCGCCTGAGTTTCCTTGGCCATTTTGCGCAGCTTGGACTGGTTCATGGTGCGGTCGGCCGTCGAAATCTTGTCGACAAACAGGTCGCCGTTCAGATGGTCCGTCTCGTGCTGAATGCAACGGCCAAAGAGTCCGTCGCAGTCATGCAGTTCCTGCGGTTCCCCGTTGATATCGAAGAAACGCACGCACACCTTGTCAGGGCGAATCACATTGCAGAAAATGTCCGGTACCGAAAGGCAGCCTTCGTCGTAAGGGACCGGCTTCGCATCGGGTTCTGCTTCCCATTCAGGATTGAACATGATGTAGGGGCGCGGTTCCTCTTCGCCGGGAATGGCTGTGTCAATGACGACCAGTCGGATGTTCTTGCCAATCTGCGGAGCGGCAAGGCCGCAGCCCGGAGCGTCGTACATGGTTTCGAGCATGTCCTTGGCGAGCTGTCGCAGTTCGGGCGTAATCTCGGTGACCGGCTCGCATTTCTTGCGGAGCACCGGATCGCCGTAGGTCTTAATTTCGAGAAGAGCCATCGGCTACTCCTTACTTCTTTTCTTCGGTCTTGGCGGCAGCGGCCGGAGCGGCTTCGGCGTTCAGAACACGGAGAATAGCGGACTTTTCGAATTCAATCAGCGTGGTAGAGGCGGTACGGACAGTGATGCTCGTGCCGGTTTCGTCAATGTTGGTGACGGTGCCGATAATGCCAGCGGTGGTGATTACCTTGTCGCCCTTCTTGAGCGCCTTGCGCATTTCTTCCATCTTCTTCATTTCCTTGTTCTTCGGACGGATGAAGAAAAGCCACATCACCACGAACAGGAGAATGAGCGGCAAGAAGCTCATGATGCCACCCTGTTGCTGTTCGGGGGCTGCTTCCTGGGCGAATGCGGCGATGGAGGAGAGGGTCACGAGAAGTGCAGAAAGTTTCATGTTTTTACCTTTAAAAGGGTTGTTTGATTTTACGAGGTAAATATAGAAAAATTAGACGAGTTTCTTGTCTAACAGCGGGTAAATGCGGTTGAGTTCCATCAGGTCAAGGATGGTGTCAAAGTCGCCGAAGAAGAACGGAACTGCCTCGATTTCGGGTAGTGCGCTCCCGTCTCCAAGTGTAATGGAGGCGTTCAGCAGCTTGCGCTGCAAAAGCGGGAGCAGGGTGCGCGTCGTGAGTGTCGCCCCGTACATGGCGCGCCGCGAGACCTTCAGCAGGTCGGGTGTCATCACGGTGAACATGCCGTTCTTGAGCGGTTCGTTGCTTTGCTGCACGGTCCTGATGACGGCGTTCAGCACCATCTGTTCGGTCATCGAAAGAATCTGGGGAGGCATCTTCTGGTAGCGGGCGCGGTACCGGATGGTTTCGTACAGCAGATGCACCACATTCTTGTTCTTGAAAAGCACGTTGTCGCCCTGCACCTTGAGTATTTCGAGTTCTTCGAGAAGTAACAGGACGTCCTTGATGTCGTCGCGCGAGATATTGAAAAGGTTGTGGACCGCCTGGAGAATTTCGTCCAGCGCAATTTCGTTGCTTGCGGCGAAGGTCGCCTTGGAATCCAGAATGTAGAGCAGGCTCGGCAGCGCCTTGATCTTGTCGCTCTTGTGCTTGTTGCTTTGCGCGATGGAAAGCCGTCCCGTCATGAACTGGATAATCGACTTGAACCACACGGGTTCCTGTTCTTGGGTCTCGTTCAGGTTCTCGGGCGTGATTTCCAGAAGTTCGCTGTCTTCCATGGCGATCACTGTCTCGGGACACGGCTCGTTTTTCAGGAGCGAAAGCTCTCCGATCAGGTCTCCTGCCTCGTAGGTGTTGCTGTCGCCGCGGGTGTTGCGCCCTTGAAGGATGCCGCTACGGACAACGTAAAGGTTGTTGCCGCTATCGCCTTCATGAAAAAGAATCTGTCCTTCGCTAAGAATCATAGCACCCCCCGAATGTTGGTCTCGTAACGGAGTGCCTTCAAAAAGTAGCGGATCGTTTTCTTGTCCATTTCGTAGCGGTCATTGTTGCCGTCCACCTTACGAAACCATTCGAGCTTCAGCAGGTTAATCCACTGCGATACTTCGACATCCTTGAACTTCTCCTGGATAAATGAAATCCATTCGGGGCTGGTCTTGGGCTCGGTCTTTTCGAGGGGCGCAAGGAATATCAGGAGCCTCTTTTGCAGGATACTTAATTTGTAAGGAATAAAGTCCTTTCCGCTGTCGATGCTTTGCTGGTAGTCTGCAAAAATCCGCATCAGTTCGGAGTCAACGACCCTGCAGTAAATGCGTTCGTCCTTTTGCGAAAGCTTGATCAGGTGCCTGCGGAAAATCGCCTTCACGTCTTCCTGGATGGTTGCCGCCGGAATCTTGGTCAAGAAGCGGAATTCGCGGATCAGTTCGGTGAGGTTGAAATTCACCTTTTCGGGCTTGTGGCACAGGTACTCGGTGAGGCTCTTGAGCGTGTTTTTGACACGGGTCTCCACAGTGGCGCGCTTGAGCTGGTGCGTCTTGGAAGACATCTTGCGGATAAGCGCCAACAGCCAGAGGGGAAGCCGCTTGAGTTCCGATTCCATGCAGTCTTCGTCGACGATGGTAATGCGCGAATCCTTGCTTGCCGAAAGTTCGTACTTGAACGGTTCCCTTTCCAAAAGCGACGCCACCCCGACCAGGTCTCCAGGACGCATGGTAAACACGACCGAATGGGGCGGAGTGGTCTCACGGGCGACGAGTTCGCCTTCTTCGAGAATGACGATGCAGCGTTCTTCGCTCTTGGGGGAGTATACAATAAAACCCGCCTTCACGCTTTGGTGCGTGGGCGGGATAATCTCTTGACGCGAGGGCTGATTTGAATTTCCCATATTCATAGGAATGCAAACGCCTCGATGAAAGGCTAATTAAGCCTGACGTTCGTCGATACGAGCAGCCTTACCGCGGAGGTCGCGCATGTAGTAGATGCGAGCCTGGCGAACCTTACCCGGACGGTCGAGCACGATGGAGTCGATGCGGGGGGAGTGGAGCGGGAAAATACGTTCCACGGCCACAGCGCCGCTCATCTTGCGGACGGTAAGAGTTGCAGAAATACCGGTGTTCTTCTTCTGGATCACGACGCCCTTGAACGGCTGGATACGTTCCTTGGTGCCTTCGATCACCTTCACGTTCACGGTAACGGTGTCACCGGCGCGGAGTTCGGGAAGGTCGGTCTTCAAATTTTCGTTGTGGATTGCTTCAATGTTCAGGGACATTTGTGTACCTCGTTTTTATTTGATGCCAAATTTAGTATCTTCTTCAAGATTTTTAAAGATGTCTGGGCGTCTTTCTTGCGTTCTTTTTAACGATTCTTGGCGCCTCCAGGCTTTGATGTTCGCGTGGTGGCCCGAAAGGAGCACTTCGGGGACCTTTTTTCCTTCAAAAACTTCGGGTCGGGTATAGACCGGCCACCCCAGTACCCCCTGCGCAAAGGAGTCCGTTTCGCCGGATTCCTTGTTGCCGAGAGCCCCGTCCAGGAGTCTCACCACGGCGTCCGTCACGAGCATGGCAGGGAGTTCACCCCCGCTCACGACAAAATCGCCGATAGAAATTTCCAGGTCGACCTCGGACTGGCGGATGCGGTCGTCGATTCCCTTGTAGTGCCCGCAGATGAGTACCAGGTGGCTTTCCTTGGAAAGTTCCTTGGCCATCTTGTGGGTAAAGGGAACGCCGTCTGCCGTCAGGTAGATGACTTTGCCGCCATCTTCCTTGACACCCGTGCTGCGAATAGCGTTGGCGAGAGGCTCTGGCCTGATGACCATTCCCGGTTCGCCGCCATACGGCACGTCGTCCACCTGGCCGTAATCGTTGATGGCAAAGTCGCGCAGGTAGACGGTGTTGAATTCCATCAGTCCTTTGCTCTGGGCGCGACCCATGATTGATTGCTTCATGGGAGTGAACATCTCGGGGAAAATGGTGATGCAGTCGATTTTCACCTTTCCTCCGGGCACAGGCTCTTTAAATAGTCTGCGCTAAAAATGATGCTCTTGCCATCTTCGTCCACGTCCAAGACACAGTCGTCTATCCAGGGGGCGAGGATCGTCTTTGTGGAAAATTCGCTCTGGAATGGGGCTTCGAACTTGACGTGAAACGCGTTCACGGTAGGGAGCTCTTCGACTTCGAGCACTTCGCCTACATCGCGCCCGTCTTCCAGTTTTACGCGGAAACCCTCCAGGTCGTCCAGGTAATATTCGCCTTCGGGGGCGGGGAGCCTCTCCGATTCGGGAATCATTACATCTGCATTCACGAAATGGGTCAGGGATTCCGGCGTATCGTACCCCTTGAACTTGAGTAACCACAGATTGTTTGCAAGCCTGGAATCTTCCAGAGTCAATTGTACCTGTTCACCATTGGTCTTCTTTAGCATCACGTCCTTGAGCTTCTCATGACGCGTGAGGTCGTGAGTAAGCGGCATCGCCTTGATGTATCCCTTGACGCCATGCGTGCGCATGAGCTGGCATACGGTGATGTAATCTTGGGACTCAGACATGAAAGACTTAGTGGGGTTTTGAATCAGCGGAAGGTGGGTACCTTGGTTCAAGCGGCTTTTGCCAGATAAAAAAGCCCCGTGCCAATTTGTGTGGTCGGCACGAGGTTTCCTTTCAAGCGAAAATTATGCTTCGGTAGCGGGAGCTTCGGCCGGAGCTTCTGCGGCGGCAGCGGCTTCAGCAGCGGCGGCTTCCTTGGCGGCCTTTTCAGCTTCGATCTTGGCGAGAGCCTTAGGACCGAGCTTGGCCTTCTTGGCCTTTTCAGCACGCGGAGTAGCGGACTTGCCTTCGATGGAACGGCCTGCGCGGATTTCGTGGAAGAGATCCATGATGCCGACCTTCTTCAGGAGGCTGCGGACGGTGTCAGACGGCTGTGCACCGGTCTGGAGCCACTTGAGCACCTTTTCCTGTTCGAACTTGATTTCAGGAGCCTTGGTGTTCGGGTTGTAGAAACCCACCTGTTCGATAAAGCTATCGTCGCGAGCCTTGCGGGAATCAATCACCACGGCGCGGTAGATGGGGTTGTGACGCTTGCCGAAACGAGCGAGACGGATAACGGTTGCCATTTTAACCTCTTATATGTTTATCTTCCCGTTTTTTAGGGAAAATGGGGTTTGTTTTATTGTTTTGGGCCAAAGATAGCAAAAAAAATCTTGTGTGTAAAGGACGGAATGTAAAAAATTTCCGTTCTTTATGAATAAATTAACTGTATTTTGCGGGCCGAATAACCTCAAAATACGCTGAAAATGCCGTTTTTTTATGAAATTAGGCATTTCTGCTTCGCCTCGCCTCCCAAGTCCTCCTCGACCGAAGGGAGGTCAGACAAAACCTAAAGTGTCAAAAAAGTGACGATTTTCTTATTTTATTTTGTGAAAAACTGCCATTTCCTAAAAAAATGGTTAATTTTACATAGACACAAGTTTGGGAAGAAAATATGAATATGCAGCTCACCTTTGAAGATGTCGCTTCGGCACTTTCGCTTGACTACGAGTGCGTCTTCTTTGTTGATATTGAAACGAATAATTATGAAATGTTCGCTTTCCGTGGTAAACACCAAAAATTAGAGCTGAAAGATACCCGTGATTTTTGGGCCGATACCAAGGTCAATATGGAAGCGGTCGTGTATCCAGAAGACAAAAAGGCTTTTGGGGAGCGTATCAACCGTGAGTCGCTGCTAAAGGCTATTCAAGACGACAAGGTCTTTGATTTCAAGTACCGCCTGATGATAGAAGGGGAACCCGTCTGGTTCCAGATGAAGGCTGTCCAGGCTCGTTCGCAGGGGCGCGAATACTTGATTATCGGCGTGAACAATGTCGATAAGCGTGAACGCGAACGCATTGAACTGGAAAAGAAAGCGGGCAAGGGAGAAGTCTTCGGCCAGATCGTGATGGCTCTTGCTGAACGCTACGACGCCCTTTATATGGTGGATCTTGTCACGGACCATTATGCTCTGTATAAGAGCGAACGCCTGTTCTGCGAATTGAGTGTCGCTTTCGAAGGTGAAGATTTCTTCAACCAGCTGCAGAAGGATGCAATGACCGTCATCTATAAGGATGATATCCCTCTGATTGCAGCTGGGCTGGAAAGGGAATCCCTCTTGAGGGAACTCGATGAACACGGCATGTTCTCTTTGACGTATCGCTTGAACACTTCGACGGGTCCGCAGTATGTGAACCTGGTGGCGGTTTATGCCGACAAGAACCATGTGGTCATCAGTGTGACGAACGTGGATGCCTATGTGCGCCGCGAACAGAAAATTAGGGAAGAGTCTAGTGCCAACTACGAAAAGGCGCGTCGTGACGATTTGACGGGCATCAAGAATAAGAATGCCTACGGCGAGTTCGAAACGAGACTTAACCAGCAAATCCAGTCAGGTGAAGCTCCAGAATTTGCCATTGCTATTTGTGATGTGAATGGTCTAAAGCTTGTGAATGACACGCGGGGCCATAAGGCGGGGGATTCTTATATCAGGGATGCTTCGAAACTTGTGTGCGAGACCTTCAAGCACAGTCCCGTGTTCCGCGTGGGTGGTGACGAATTTGTGGCAATTCTGCGCGGTTCCGATTTCGAAAATCGCGAAAAGTTGGAACATGATTTTGTTGAAAAGGTAAAGGCGAATTCCGAAAGTGACAAGGTTTCGGTGGCTTGTGGAATTTCCGTTTTTGACCAGGCTCACGACAAGAACGTATCGGCCGTCTTTGAACGTGCCGATGCCCTGATGTATAAGAACAAAATAACCATGAAGGGCGGTCGCGACGAAATCATCAATACGATTATTCGAACGATTGGAGCCAGAACGACTATTTAGAGCCTTTTATGCTCGGCCTGCATCTCCACTAAAATGTCATCCCCGCGTATGCGGGGATCTTTCTTTTTTTTATTTTTGTGCAGATATTTTTTAGATGGACAAAAAGATGTTTAAAGTTGGGTTTGATAACGACGCGTACCTGAGGACGCAGTCCGAGAAAATCGCCGAGCGCATTGCGAAGTTCGGTGGAAAACTTTATCTGGAATTTGGTGGAAAACTGTTCGATGACCATCACGCATCCCGCGTGTTGCCTGGCTTTGCGCCCGACAGTAAAATCCGTATGCTTGAAAAGCTCAAGGACAAGGCCGAAGTCATTATCGCGATTAACGCGGGTGACATCGAAAAGAACAAGGTTCGCGGCGACTTGGGCATTACCTATGACCAGGACGTGTTGCGCCTGATTGACGCTTTCCGTGGCTATGGTCTATATGTGAGTTCAGTGGTGCTGACCCGCTGGCAGGAACAGCCGAGTGCTGTTGCCTATCAGAAAAAGCTTGAAGACCTTGGCCTCAAGGTTTATCGCCATTACCCGATTGCGGGCTACCCGAGCAACATCCCGCTGGTGGTGAGCGACGACGGCTACGGCAAGAATGAATTTGTTGAAACCACCCGCGAACTCGTGGTGGTGACCGCACCGGGTCCGGGAAGTGGAAAGATGGCTGTGTGCCTTTCGCAGATTTACCACGAAAACAAGCGTGGAATCAAGGCGGGGTATGCCAAGTTTGAAACGTTCCCGATTTGGAACATTCCTCTCAAGCATCCGGTGAACCTCGCGTATGAAGCTGCGACGGCCGACTTGAATGACGTGAACATGATCGACCCGTTCCATCTGGAAGCTTACGGCAAGACGACCATCAACTACAACCGCGACGTGGAAATCTTCCCGGTGCTCAACGCCCTGTTTACCCGCATCTTGGGAGAATCTCCGTACAAGAGCCCCACGGATATGGGCGTGAACATGGCCGGCAACTGCATTGTCGATGACGATGCTGTCTGCGAAGCAGCCCGTCAGGAAATCATCCGCCGCTACTACAATACGCTTTGCGATGTGCGTAAGGGCAATGCCGACAAGGAACAGATTTACAAGCAGGAACTGATTATGGAACAGGCCCAGATCAGTACTGCGAACCGTCCGGTGATTGCTGCCGCTGTCGAAAAGGCGGAATTGACAAGTGGTCCGGCGGTGGCGATCCAGCTGAACGACGGTGCCATCATTACGGGCAAGACGTCTTCGCTGCTTGGCGCCTCTTCTGCAATGCTCCTAGATTCTCTCAAACACCTAGCAGGAATCCCCGACGAAGTGCGTCTGCTTTCGCCGATGGTGATCGAACCGATTCAGAACCTGAAGACCAAGCAGCTTGGCCACAAGAACCCGCGCCTGCACATGGACGAAGTCCTGGTCGCGCTTTCTGTTTGCGCCCTCACGGATTACAATGCGAAGATTGCACTTGAAAAGTTGCCGGAACTCCGCCACTGCGAAGTGCATTCCAGCGTGATTCTTTCTCAGGTTGATGTGGGCGTGTTCCGCCGCCTGGGAGTAAATCTCACCACGGAACCGACGTATCAGACTAGCAAATTGTACCACGGCTAATTAGGGGCTGCGGCTACTGAGACTCCGCACTTTAGTGCGGGAAATGAGCTCTGCTCATTGTTCGTCGAAGGATGTCGTAATCCTATCTTGTCGGAAACTTGTTTCCGCTACAAGATAGTGATTAGGACCTTGCTATGCTCGCTAATCCAACGTTCTAGGAAAATGTTTTAATATGAAAAAAGGTCGCGACATTGTCGCGACTTATTAGTTTGTATGCGATTACTTCGTTTGCTTGGAAGAATTACTTCTTCTTGGAAGCCTTATTGACGCCCTTGTGAGCCGTAAGCGACTCGTATCAACGAGTCGTGTCGGCGAGAGCAAAGTCTAAGCGTATTGGTTTACTTCTTTTTAGACTTTGCGGTCTTTTTAGGCGGATGTACCGCAATCTTCTTGACGCCCTTGTCTTCTTCCTTGGCGAGTTCAGCTTCTTCGGCTTCGAAAATTGCCTGGGCCTGACGGAGTGCGTCGGTCGGGTCGATTTCGATTGCTTCGGAGGCTTCGTCTACGAGTTCGGCGAAGTCATCGTACCAGTCAGCGAAGATTTCCACTTCGAGGTGGTCAACGCCCGGAACAGTGAGGCGTGCGCCGCAGGCTTCGCCCACGCGGTCGAGGTACTTGGCCATCTGCGGCTTGAGGAGCGTCAGGTCGAGACCGTCGAGGTCTTCGGGTTCAAAGTAAACGGCGTCGACATCGCTATCGTCGTCCTTTGCCTTCTTGCTAGACTTCTTGTCCTTGCACTTGCCGCACTTGCACTCACCATCACAGTTGCATTCGTCGTTGCCGTACAGGGCCATGTATTCTTCGTCGTCCATGCCGCTGTCGTAGTAGAATTCGTCTTCTTCGAGGTAAAGGGTTTCAACAAAGATTCCCTTTGCGCCGAGCGTCTTGGCGGCTGCAATGAATTCCTTGAGGTCGCCACCGAAGTAGCGGGTGGTTTCCATGTCTTCGTTCAGTGTCTGAACGGGAATGGGGGAGAGCTTCTGCTTCTTGAGGTAGTCGCAGATTTCGTCACTGATGGATTTCTGTGTCTTTGCCATGTGAATCTCCTGGTAAAATTAAACGTGGTACTTCTTCAGGCTCGGGGCCTTTTCTTCAATCAACTTCATGATGCGGGCGACTGCGTCGGCGCCGTTAGCAGTGTCCTTCACGCTTACGAGCGGTTGGAACAGCGGGCTGTTGAACAGTGTGCCCAGCGGAATCGGGTTCTTGCGGCAGAACGTGATGTCGACGAAGTCTCGGGCAGCCTTCTGCAGGTTGTGTGCAGTGTCCTTGTCGCCGGCCTGGAATGCCTTGTAGAGATCGACAAAGGTCTTCGTGGCTTCAGGAATGTTGCCCGAAGCGCTGATGAGGCCCGTGCCGCCCATTTCGAGCAGGTCTGCGAAGAGACCGTCTTCACCGCTCATGACGGCGAAGTCCTTGCCCTTGGTTTCCTTGATCACACGCATTGTGTCTTCGTGGAACTTTTCACCAAAACCGAATTCGACAGCCTGCTTCAGACCGATGATGTTCTTGTCTTCGGCAAGTTCAATCAAGGTGTCGGGGTGCACGTAGCTGGAGGTGCGGCCCGGAACGTTGTAAATCACGATCTTGGCACCCGTTTCGCTGCTGAGCGTACGGTAGTGCTTCAGGAGGCCTTCCTGCGGCGGATTGTTGTAATAGCCTGTCACACAGAGGACTGCCACCGGGGCAATCTTCTGAACATTTTCGATCATTTCGATAGATTCGCGAGTGCAGTTGGAACCGGCACCGGCAATCACGGGCACGCGGCCGTCCACATAGTCGAGCGTAAACTTGATGATATCCAGGTGCTGCTGCGGAGAGACCGTCGCACTCTGACCCGTGGTCACGGCAGGGAGCACGCCACTTGCACCGTTGGCAATCACGTCGTCAATCATCTGACCCATCTTCTTGTAGTCGATGGAATTGCGAAGGTTCTTGGGGTCGTCGTTCTTGAGCGGGGTGAACAACGCGGGGAAAACACCAGTAAGTTGAGAAGCGTTAGTAATCTGCATAGTACCCTAAATATAGTATTAGACAAGAGACGAATGTACAAAAACATGCGAAAAATGCACCTGAATGTAGCCTGCGGAGATGGGTTTTACATTTTGCGTCTGTTCTTTTGTTCAACTTGGTTGTGAAAAATATTCCGCTTTTTCTGCAAACAGTTGTTTGCAAAATGAAGGGTGGAAAATTCAAAGCCTTGTTTTTGCTGGTGGAATAGAGTATATTTAGTTGTAACTGAAAGATCGCTGTCTGTTGAATAGGAACGACAAAAAGAGGATATATGGCTCGCGAAATTCGAGAAACTCCTATTTTGTTCGGTGAGGATGCTCGCCGGTTTCTAGCCCGTATGCAGGAGCGACACCCGGAACCTCCTGAAGTTCGAGCCCGTCGTTTACGGAATTATGAACTTTTTAAAGAGGCCTATGAACGCGGCATGGCTGATCAGCGCGCCCGTGAAGAGGCTAATGGAGGATTTGATCCGTGGTTCAAGCACGTGTAAAGAATTCCTATTTTGATTTTGTTTGATAACGCCCTTCGAAAGTGTTTGAGCGTTCATTCTTGCTAATACCGCCTTACTTGTCATTGCGAGGGGAGTTTTCCCCGAAGCAATCTCTATTTGGTATTTTATGAAGCCAACAGTCTATATTCTTTTTAATCGGCCGCATGGTGTTCTTTATACGGGAGTGACTAGTGATTTAGCCAAAAGAATAAATGAACACAAGGAAAAATTGCATGGTTTTACAGCCAAGTACAATGTTACAAAATTGGGGTATTGTGAATATTTTCAGGATATAAAGGATGCTATACAACGTGAAAAGCAAATAAAGGCTGGCAATAGGAAAAAGAAGATTGATTTGATAGAATCTTTAAATCCTCAATGGATTGACCTGTCTGAAAGATTTTAACAACCTTAAATAGAGATTGCTTCGCGTTGCTCGCAATGACAATTATATAGACTTTGTTCAAGTAAATCGTGATTGCGTACGTATGGACTTTGTTCGTGAAAAAAGCTCGTTTGCCTTGACCGAGAAATTTTTGTATATTAGATCTATCCGCCAAATCGGTGGTTATTGGTATATCCCGCGGCAGGGTCATTGCCTATCCCGAGAGACTTTTGTCCAGATCTTTGGGATTCCTTAAAATCCTCGTTTACTTGTTGCTCCCGCTTTCGTACTTGAGGGGGGCGACTCTTGATTTCGTAGATACGCCCTTGGCGGATGTTGTGCGTGCGATGTCGCGTGCTTACGATACGCCGATGCTGGTGGACGATTCGCTTAATATCAGGGTGACGTTCCACTTGGACGGCGTGGGCGTCATGGAGGGACTTACGGCCCTTTGTTCGGCGCACGGCCTGGAGGTTGTGCAGGAAGGCTCTGTTTTCCATGTGCGGCGGGCACGGGCGCGCGGCGAGTCGGAATTCCGTATGCAGGATTCGCTAGTGACACTTTCGGTCAAGGGGCAGGAGGTGAACGAGTTCGTGCGAGAATTTTCGCTGAATTCGGGGCTGAACATTTTGGCGTCGCCGGGACTTGAGGGGCGCATTACGGGGAATCTTAAGGGAATGCCTGCGGAGGAGGCGTTCCGCGCCCTTATGGGGGCGCACGGCTTTCGCGTGTGGCGCGAGGGGGAATGCCTCCGCGTTGGTGAAAGGCTCCGTCAGAGCGCGAAAGCCGGGGCGAATGACCGCGGCGGAAATTCGTCAGGTAACATTCGCCTGGAACGCGACGGCGACTTGTACTCGGCGGAAATCGCAGAAGGGGAACTCTTGCAGGTGCTTGACGAACTGGCTGATCTTTCGGGGCTCAACTTGGCGGTCTACGGGGACGTTCACGAAACGGTTCGCCTCAAGTTCGAGGGGGTGACTCTCGAAAAGTTGGTGGAGTCGCTTTTCAGGGGGCGTCGCTACAGCTATGTGCTTGATAGCAATACTTTGTATGTATCCGAAGGAGGGATGCGCAACGCCCTTTCTACGATGCGCCTTTATCCGTTGCGCCATATCCACTCGGAACGTGCGCTGGCTCATCTGGGGAAGGTCTCGCCGAGTGCGAATTTCGTCTCGACGGAAGTCAAGGAACAGAACGCCCTGCTTTTGGCGGGTTCGCTTTCTGAAATCCAGATGGCGGTCGATTTGCTGAAACAGGTGGATATCCCCGCGATGCAGGTGACGCTTTCGTGTATCGTGGTGGAATTCAAGCGAGGGCACGGTTTTGAAATTGGCCTCCACAGCGGTGCGACGCGGAAAACGGGCGAACGCGATATCGGGGCGCGTGGGTATCTCGACTTTATGAATAAGGATTTTTCCGTGTCGGGGGCGTTTGGGAAGATAGGCTTGCTGCCCGACCGATTCGAAATGGAGCTTGCCTCGATGGAAGAAAATAATGTGGCCGAGGTTTTGGCGCGGCCGCGTCTTACGACTCTCAACGGCAACAAGGCGGAACTCAATGTGACGAATACTGTCTACTATCTAGTCAGCCAGGTTTCTGCCGATGGTTACCCGATTACGGATTACCGTTCGTTCAACGATGGAATTTCGCTGGAACTCACGCCGTCGGTGACGCAAGATGGACGCATCACTCTGGAAGTGTCGCCTGAAATCAAGACGGCGGGCCGCAGCTCCGGTGACGGCCCCCGTGACATCAGTACGCGTAACCTGAAGACGGTCGTGGTGCTGGAAAACGGCGAAACGCTTTGCCTAGGAGGCCTTATTCGCAAAAGCAAGTCCGAGGTGCGTTCGGCGGTGCCGTTTCTGGGGAGCATTCCGCTGCTGGGGCGGCTCTTCAGCTACACTTCGGAACAGGAAGAAGAAAATGAACTGGCGATATTCATTACGCCGTATGTCGAAAAGGCGGGGCGCTGATGTCGCGGGCGTATCCGATAGATGCAAAGATATTCACTTGGGATTGTCCGACGGAATATGGTGGCGATTTTTCGCCGAGGGATGCTGAAATTGCTTTTGCGAAGGAGTTTCCTGAAACCTGTTGGCATTTGAAATCAAATGGGGGAAACTTTGCCGTTTTGCCGCTGGTCTCGTTTCAGGAGTCGCATAAAACAGTTTCGCGATGCCTAGTCGCTACGAGTTCGGTGACGGATCGGGCTTGCAGATTGTGCCATGGGCGCGTATTGCAACTATTGCCGAATCGGGGACGTCTTTTGCCGCGGCAAATCGCTTTGTATTCTGTTGCGGAAGAGGCTGTTCGGCAGGCGACTACAGAAGACAATGGTGGCAATTTCTGGTGCTATGCGTTGGTTGAAGGGGGCCTTTATTCGCTGGTATTTTGCGAAGGACGATTAGTGTATTGGTCCGAGGAGCGCGGCGTCGGTGGAGAGAGCGCTTCGCTGGAGGCTTATTTGCGCCGCATTCGGTGTTTCCTGAAGACGGATGTGTTTTTTTCGCGGATAGGCCATTTTGCGGAAATGGAGCTGCAGTTCCGTTTTGATAGGCGGAATTTTAAGAAGTCCGCGCGGAATCCGTTCTGGAAAGAGGTGAATTTGCGAGGCGTCCGCAGAAGCTCCCATTTGGAGGTTCCCTGGAAAATGCTCGGTACGGTGTTGCTCTTATGCTTGGCGCTTTTGTATGAGTTATGGGTGTATCGCGAAAAGGATTCCTTGTCGTGCAAGGATTGCGTAGAGGCCGCTCCGGTGGAACTCCTGCCTGCCCCCGAAACGCTTGAATCGGCGGAACCCGTAGAAAAGGACTATGTCGAAAAACTGTTCGCCGAAGAATCGGCGGTTGTGCGAAAAAAATGCTCGTTGCCTGATTTCCGCCTGAACGGGGTGGTCGGCGAAAAGTTGGCGATGTTTACGGTGGCGGCAGAATCTCGTGTCGTTTCGCTGGGAGATTCTCTCGGTGTTTTTGCCGTGGAAAGCATCGGCCGTGCAGGAGTGCGGCTTGTCTGTGGAGATTCGGTTGTGGTTCGGGGTGTGGGTGATGAATAAGGGAACGCTCTGTTTTGCAAAGGATCGTTGCGGGGCCGTTTTGCCGCTGGTTCTAGGGATTCTTTTGGCGGTAACACTCCTGCTGACGTCTCTTTTGCAGATGCCGGGTGGAGTGCGGCGCGTTGCACTTCGGCAGTTGCAGAAACAGCAGCGGATTTATGATGCGGAATCGGCGCTGATTACGAACCTGTCGGGATTGCCTGCGGATTTCTTTGAGCATCTGCCATGGAACAGGGCGCTTCCAAAAGTAGAGCGGGGACGTCTTGGCCCCTGGGCGACTTTGTCGGCTGCTTTACCTTCGGCAACTATGCCGTTTCGAGCGGATGATGCGGTGACCGTCCATGTCTTGGCGGGTGTTCCCTGCGATAGCGTCTGCAGTCTGTTGAATTCCTATGAGTGTCGTCGTGAAATTTACGAGGGATTTCGCCAGGAGCTGATTCGCGAAATCACGATGGCGAAACCTCCGCTCTCCTTGAAGGTCAAGTCGGGAAACCGTCGCTTTTTGGGGCGGATGCAGCCCATGTCGCTTTGGGTGCAGGAGGGCGACTTGACACTGAATTTGGACGGGGAAACTTCGTCGGCGCGCTTTAGGGTAGACGGCTCCGCAGAGGTGCGGGGGAGCGTGAGCTTCGATACGTTGCGGATTTATGCTCGGGGACCGATTTCTCTGCGCGGAAATGCTCGGGTGCGTTGGCTAGAAGCTTTTAGCGAAGACCGCATCGAAATTTCACAGGGCTTTGAGTTTTCAGGTGTTATCGTGGCGCTTCATGAGGTGCTGTTCCCAAACGGGGTAAAAAAGGTGCGGCGTAGGTATCCTTCGTTCGTAATGTCGCTTGAAAGTGGTGAAAGACCGGATCTTGACTCGATGCTGGTGCCCGCATTCGTTTGGGGCCAGTTGCAACCCTTTGAATGGAACTTGAAATGAAAAACGGCTTTACCTTGATGGAAGTCTGTGTCGCCCTTGCCGTCCTTTCGGCGGGGGTACTCGTGTTTGGACGGTTCCTGGATGGATTCAATCGCTTGCAGGCCTTGGAGCGGACGAAGGCGAAATCCGTGGTTGCCGTGAGTGAAACCATAGAAGAACTTGTCCGAAACCCGCCCTGGTGCAAGGATTCCTCTTTTGTTCGTAACGAAGAGAATGTTGTCCTAAATGCGGTCCCCGGGGCGAAACTGCTAGCGTGGGTCGAGGCGGCTTCGGTGTCGTTGCCCGAGGTCAAACTACGGAGGCTTGTCCGGTGCAAAAAAATCCGCCAGAACCCATAAAAAATCCGCTGTACCCTGCGAAAAATCGGATGAACTGCGGTTTTACGCTGGCCGAACTCCTGGTGGCCGTCGTGGCGGCTTCTGTTGTTTCGATTGGAGCGCTTGGTGTCTATTCGGGCTACTACAGACTCTACCTGCACCTTTACGGTGGCTACCAAAAAGAAACCGCCGCAATTCTCGAGGAACTGCGGCGGATAAATCCGTATGAATCGGGGCCTTGCCTTAGGCGTTAGCCTTCTTTTCAGCAGCTTTTTCTGCGGCGCGGGCCTTGTGCATTTCGATGAGGTTGCCGATGTAGTGCATGAAGCTCAGCACGCTCACCGAGAGGAAGCCAACGGAGTAAAGGGCGAGGAACGGTCCGATAATGAACTTCTGCGCACCGATGTATTCCAGGAGACCGAAGATGCAGTAGACTCCGACGAGAAGCTCGAGCATGGCCATCCATGGGAACTTCTGGGCGTAGTGGCTCTTGGCCTTCTTCTTGGAGCCGCCGCTCTTCGGGGTGCGGACAAAGCTGCCCTTGGCACCGATCACGGCAGAGAACACGGCGCGGGAGTTGCTCACTGCAATGCCGACACCGAGAGCCATGAGGATCGGGAGGCTGAGCAGGCGAATCTTCCAACCGGTGTAGCCGGAGCAGCGCTGTGCCACAAAGTAAAGAACAGAAGGTGCGATTGCGGCGAGGAAGATAAAGCTGAAACCGACGGTGTAGGCCCAGGTCGGCAGGTGCGCGACCGGTTCAAAGAAGGCGAGCAATGGCCAAGCACAGAGGGCGGTAAACAACATGCAGGGGTGAATGGAGTAGTGCGTCGTGTGGAGGATTGCGCCAATCTTTACGCGGAGAGGAACCTTGGCCTTGAGCACGCGCGGCAAAATCTTGATAGCGGTCTGGATAGAACCCTTTGCCCAGCGGAACTGCTGTGCCTTGAAGGCGTTGATGTCGTTGGGGAGTTCGGCCGGAACGATCACGTCGAACACGAACTTCATCTTCCAACCAGCGAGCTGGCTGCGGTAAGAAAGGTCCATGTCTTCGGTCAGGGTGTCGCCTTCCCAGCCGCCACCGCCGTAGATGGCCTGCTTGCGCCACACGCCGGCGGTACCGTTGAAGTTCATGAAGAGCTTACCCCAGCTGCGTGCCGACTGTTCCACCACGAAGTGGCCGTCGATACCGATAGACTGAGCGAGAGTAAGACCGGATTCGGTGCGGTTCAGGTGGCCCCAGCGGCCCTGGACCAGGCCAATTTTTTCGTCCATCACCAAGTAGGGAATCGTCTTGAGTAGGAAGTCCTTCTCGGGCACGAAGTCGGCGTCGAAAATCGCGAGGAATTCGCCCTTGGCCACTTTCATTGCTTCTTTAAGGGCGCCAGCCTTGAATTCGGAGCGGTTGGTGCGGTGGATCAACTTGATGTCGTAACCCTTGGCGGCGAGTTCGGCGACTTTCTTCTTGGCGACTTCGTAGCATTCGTCGGTGGAGTCGTCCAGCACCTGAATTTCGTGCTTGTCCTTGGGGTAGTCGATGGCGCACACGGCTTCGAGCAGGCGCTCGACGCAGTTTGCTTCGTTAAAGACGGGGAGTTGTGTGGTGACCTGGGGGAGATCCGCCATGGAGTGTTCACGATAGAACTGCAGAATCTTTTTGCGGTCGGAAAGTCGCGTGGTGCGGCTATTCTTCAGGAAGAGATAGATGCTATAGTAACAGCTGAAACCGTAAATGACCAGTCCGATGCCTGCGATGACGTAGACGACGAACATAATGTCGAGTAGGATTGTACTGATTGCCATAAAACCGTATAACCTATTTTAAAACCCAATGTCCCATTCGGAACTTGCGGCCAAATATAGAAACCCAAGGTGAAGTTTGCTACATTGTTAACTGAGTTTTCACAAAAAATTATCAAATAAAATCGGTTATAGACTATGGATATGGATAAAAGCCCCCTCGAAAAGTGGATTGACGCCCAAAAGGGAAATCCTGGGTTCGAGGTGGCGCTTCGGAAGCTGGTTTCGTACGCCTGTGCGGAATGGTTCCGTCGCGAAAATTTGGTTGCATATGCCCCGGAAGAGGCCCTTGCGCGTGTCCTTGCGACCGATATGCCTGAATATCCTCTTGGAAAATGGTTGGACTCGCCTGCGAGGTTTGCCCCCGAAATTGCCGATTTTTGCGAAAAAACGAAGGTTTTGCCTTTGCCGGAGGCCTTGAAGGGTGATTTTCCGAAGCTTCTGGACTTGCGTGGAGTAGTTTGTCCGAATAATGCGATGCGAAGTCGCTTGGTGATGGCGGGGCTTCCGGAAGGGGCGTCCCTCGACATTTATCTGGATGACGGTTCCCCCATAGAAAATGTGCCTGGCGCCTTGGTCGCGGATGGCCATATTGTCAAAAACAGGCAAAAAAAAGAGGATTTTTGGTTACTTTCAGTGGTCAAACGCTCTTCAAGAGTGTAGATTATAGAGGTAATGGAAAACAGGATTCTGATTATCGGCGACGAACTTCTCGGAGAACAGGGCGAGGCTGCCAACCGCTTTGCTGAAATCCTCCTTTGTCGTGATGCCAACAGACCTGTACAGTTTTCGATCAACGCGCCCGCGCCCCAGAGCTTGCGTCAGCTTTTGGACCGAGCCTCGGCTGACATTATCGGCAAGAAGGCGGGGCGGATTATCATTGGACTTGGACTCAAGGAACTTAAGCGTGGCGGAACCGATTACAACGGGGTCTTTACCCTGTACCAGGCTCTTGCCCACGAAATCCTGAACAAGACGATTGCGACGGTTCATTTCCTGACGATTCCTGAGGACATGTTTCCGCAGGCCCCTTCGCAGGTGGTCGCCCTGAACGATTTGATTCGGGGACTTGCCGCCAAGGATGACAAGCGTGTTCGGATTATGGATTATGCCGCCTACGTGGCGGATTTCAAGGATAAGCAGCTGCAACGGGGAAAGTTTGGCCGAAGCCTGTATACCGACGAGGGCTTGCCGACATCGATCTGCAACACGTTCCTCTCGCTGTTCCTGTATGATTTTATAAAGATAGAGTTGAAATAAAAAAGGAAGGGTTAATATGAGCTTGACAGACGATCATTTTGCACGTAAGATTGCCGCCCAGAGCAAGGCCTGGGAAGAAACCAGCGATGCTCCCAAGAAGGAACGCTCGCACGAAGCAGCCGCTCCCAAGATGGGCATTTGCGACAAGTGCAAGAAGGAAGCCCTGCTTCGTTCTTACCGCTTCAAGGAAACGTCCGTGAGCAACGGCGCCGCAAGTTTCGGAACGGTGACGAAGCACCTTTGTGAAGACTGTGCTCCGAAGTCTCGCGCACAGAAGGATGCCGAGGTTCCCAAGCTGAACAACAAGCAGATCAAGAACCTGATGCGTTCCGCCAAGAAGGGACTGCTCTAGTCACCTTTTAAAGGTATTCTGTTTTCGCCTATATGAGGTTTTCGGGCATTAAAATGCCTGGGCTTTTGAAGGGAGGACTGTTCTGTTGGGTGGTCGTCCTTTTCGTTGTTGTGTTCTCGATGTTCCTCGCTGATTTTCTGCTGGAAGAACCTGCAGTTCCTGAACGGGGAATGTCCTCGATTCCTTTTGACCACGCCATTCACGGTGATTCGATTGGCCTGGACTGTTCCGCCTGCCATACGGGGGCACGTGCCTCGGCGAATGCGTATATGCCTTCGATGGCGGACTGTATGGATTGCCACCGGCTCCCGATGAACGACAAGCTTGCGGAAGAAGAAATGCAGGTGGACCTGTCTGAAAAGCCCTGGTCGCATAAGCGTCACTTGCCTGACCATGTCGTGTTCCATCATGGGGTTCACGCGGCGGCGGGAGTCGCTTGTGCAGATTGCCATGGAACGGGGTTCCGGCAGAACCGTTATGGCGGCGAAAAGTTCGATATGCAGTCGTGTATTCGGTGCCATCGAGGGGAAACCTTCAAGGAGCGTGGCTTTAAACCGGCGGCGACTTATTGTGCCGCTTGCCACCGTTGAGGCGTGAAGGTATCTTATGGGTATGGATCGTCGCGAATTCATCAAGAGTTGCTCGCTGGTGGCGGTGATGGGACTGCTGTATGGCTGCCGCAAGTTGCCGCTCGACGAGGTGGCGAGGTTGGGCGATGGCCCGACGCTTAAGCAATTCGAGGACGAGGTAAAGCTTGCGGTTTCGCAGGCGAAAAAGCAACTGGATTTGGTGAAGGTCTCGCGTCCTGGTCCATTGAGTATTCCGGGAGCCTCTCCGTTGAACCGTTTCGGGATGGCGATAGACCTGGACCTTTGCGATGGTTGCGGCGAATGTATTCTTGCTTGCAACAAGGAAAATAACGTGCCGCTGGTGCCCGAAGACGATGCGGCCCGCGGTCGCTTTATGCACTGGGTCGATATGCGTAGCGGTGCGCCGTTTATGTGCGCCCATTGCGGTAAGGCTCCTTGCGAACGCGTGTGCCCGACGGGGGCGGCAAACCATACGCCCGATGGACTTTCGGCGATGGTGTATAAGCGCTGTGCAGGTAGCCGCTTCTGTGGGGCGAATTGCCCCGTGCAGGCCCGCAAGTTCAATTTTAACGATGCCCAGAAACTCGGACTTGCCCGCAAGTTCAACAAGGAAGTTCCGCTGCGTGACAAGGGCGTCATGGAAAAATGCAGCCTCTGCCTGCACCGTCTGCAGAATGATCGGCTTAAGTTCAAGACGCAGCTTTCGGTTGCGGTTGCTGCAGCTGGGAATGTGTCGGTGAAGAATGCCGCGGAAAACGCCACGGAATGGCGCGGTCGCGGTGTGACCACCGCATGCTCGGACGCCTGCAAGAGGCGTGCGATCATCTTTGGCAACTGGCTCGACGAAAAGTCTCCGCTGGTCCAGTTGACAAAGGACCGCGTCCTTTATGCGCCGCGTGAAATTGCCGACCTTGATCCGTCGGTCGTGTTTATGCGAGGGAGGCGCTGATGTTCCGTTACCTGATGCTTGCGGGGCTTGCGCTGTTCCTGCCGGGGCTTTGTGCCTTGGGCTATTCGCTGTACGAGGGGCCTTCGGCGTGGATGCTCGATTCACGAACCTTCTGGGGTACGCCGATTAGCTTGTTTGTATTCTGGGTGGGGCTTGCCCATGCGGGGACTCTCCTGTCGGCCGTGTTCCTGGCGCTTGATATCAAACTGGACCGCCGCACGGCCTTGATTGCGGAACTTTCGACTCTTGCTAGTCTCGTGTTTGCGGGAATCTTCCCGCTCATGCACCTGGGGTATCTTCAAAATTTCTACATGGTGGCGCCATTCCTCGATGCGCGGGGAAACTTCGCGAATGTCAGTTCACCGCTCGTCTGGGACTTCTGCTGCATTGCCGTCTACGCGATCCTTTCGTTGCTCTTCTTTGTGATGCACCTGAAGGCGCGGGTGAATCCCGCTCTCGATAAGTACCGCAAGCCAATGGCCTGGCTGCTATTCCCGCTGGTGCTCTGGGTGCATACGGTGGTGAGCCTTGATTTTGCGACGACATTCGTGCCCGAGTGGCGTGGTGCCTTTTTCCCGGTCTACTTTATTGCGGGGGCGATTTTCTCGGGAATTGCGCTCGTGAACTTGCTCCTTTGTACCGAAGGTTACCGCGTGCGTCTTCTGGAACGCTTGCAACTGATCTGTTCCTGGATTCTCTGCGCCATCTGGTTCTGGGATTTTTTGCTCAAGGGAACTTTCTTTGCTTCGGCTTTTATTTTTGCGGGTGTTCTACCTCAGCTTCGCCTGGTATCGGTCTTCCGCGAGAACCGCTGGGGCCGCGCCGCCCTTTCGGTGAGTGTTCTTTTCGGCTTGTTCCTTGAACGCTTCTACCTTGTATCGCCGGAGTATGGGACTTCGTCATCGTTCGGCTGGATTGACCTGGGACTCGTCGCCTTTTCTGTCGGCGGATTTATGTTGCTGTTTTTCGGCGTGCGTCGCCTGTTGAACCGCTATGCGGAAAACGCGGGGGCCTACTTTGGCGAAGTGGACGGCAGCGATATGGCGAAGGTCGAGGAAGCGGAAGATGCGGAACGCGTTGCCGCTTCTGGACTTGGCGTCGAGAAATCGAAGAAGGGCTTCTACATTCAGCCGTGGTCTTCCGAGGAATACCGTATTCTGCGGTTTCCGCTGCTGGTCGGGATTGCCGTAGCGTTGATTTTTGTGGTCTGGGCCTGGGGACAGTTGCCTTTTGTGAATGTGGAGCTTTCGCTTGCCAATGTGCTTCCCTTGGTTTATCCGGTTATGGCCTTGGCGACGGTGATGACGCTGCTTGCGCGGATTTACTTTGTCGAAAAGTCCTTTGTTCTGCATCGCCGTGAAAAAATCCTGGGGGTTGCCATCCTGATTTTGGCGGGTGCGTGCGCGGGAACTTTCTTTGCGGGGGGAGCCTCTGAAACTTCGGGTGCTTCGGTTGATGTGGCGGCTTTCGGCGAAAACACTAATGTTGACTTGGCGCAATCCGCTTTGGTGTGGAATGCGAGGTGTGCCACTTGCCATGGGCGCGATGGAAAATTCAACGAAAAATTTGTGCGCGAGTACTATCCGGTTCCGCCGAAATTGGATTTGCCGAGACTTGATAGCCTGGGAACGGATTCCCTGGTCAAGGTTGTCTTGAATGGTCGCGTCAATATGAGCGCTTATGCGAACCGGTTGACTCCTGCCGAAGCATATGGGCTGGTAAATTACATGCGGTCGCTTGCGGCCCGCGATTCAGGGGAGGGTGCAAGATGATTCCGCTGGTCAATGCGCTTGCTTGCCTGATTGCCCTTGGCTGTGCCTCGTTCCTGTGGAAGAAGGGCTCTTCGCCGTACCGCAACGGAGCCATGCTTGTTGGAGCCTTGCTGCTGTTCTGCGTGTTCACCTATTTCGGCGGTGAAATGTTCGACGCGCGGCTTGTGGATCCGACGCTGGAACATTATCCGTTCCGCATGATGGCGTTGTGCCTTTGCCTTTCGACGACATCGCTTACGCTATATCGCAGGCGTTACCTGGTACTTGCGCAGGCTCTATGGTTCTGGGTGGAACTCTTTGGCGGAATTGCGCTTTTTTATCGTGGATTTGATATTGCCTGGATGCGAATCTTGGCAATCCTTGGCATGACGTTCTGCAGTACGTTCCTTTCCAGAATATCGAAGGAAATGGAATTTTGCCTGATGGTGTTTTGGATTGCCGTCTGGGTGTTCTTCTAAAGGGAAATATCCTTTAAATATTCCGTGGTCAGTTTTGACAGTGCCGTGGCCTTGTCGCGCTTGAATTGTCTGCGTTTTTTGCTCTTGTCAAATCCCAGGAACTTGGGGAGCATGGTCGGGTGGCGGAGCGTGAAGGTCGTAAGCATGCCTGCGGGAAGGTTCTTGTAGTAGATTTCCCACAGCGGAACGACGGATTGCTTTTGAATTAAAAATTGGCTGTTGACGAGTTCTTTGGATGAAAGGTCGACGGAGCTTGCTTCGGCTACCAGGTACGGTACGTTGAACATCTTGCCGCCCGCATGGGCCATGCGAAGCGCGTAATCCAGAAGCCTGAATTCTGACGGCAAGTCCAGGTCGAAAAGCCCGGTGCGCTGAATGATTCGACTCGAAAACACGGCGACCATCGGATTCGGGACCGCAACAAATCGCATCGTCTCGTCTTCCGAGATAGGCTCGAACCCCTTGCTCTTGTTGAGCAGCAGTCCCCCGTGAAAATGAGCTTCGGATTTTACTCTTGGCGCGAAGGCGTCCACCATCGGGAATCCTTCGATGACTTGTGCCAGGTTGTTCAGGAAGTCGCGGTCAATTGTGATGGCGGGATGGGCGAATACGACCCATTCGGCGTCGATGTTTTGTAACGGGCGGTTCCAGTCGGAGTCGTGAAACCAGCCGAGCGCCGGATCTTCAAAAGTCGGCTTCCATTGTGCAAAATTAGGATTGTCTTTTTCGAAAATAAAAACGTCGAATTGACGCATCTGGGCCGCCTAGAAATTCAGTCGTAACCCGAGTCGGTGTTCGTGGCCCATTCCTTCGGCAAGGTACGAGAAACTGTAGTCCAGTGCGAAAAGGTCCATGGAATAACCGAGACCCGCACTCAGCATGTGGGCGTTGTTGGTTTCGTCGGAACGTTCTTCGGAGGCGAACAGTTCCTTGAAGTCGCGGGTCAGGTCAAGCCAGGTGCGCTGGAAACCGACGCGTGCAAAGAAATGCTGCCCGATGGCATATTCGCCACCTAGACTGAGGAACGCTTCTTGGTAGCGGGGAAAGTCGCTGTCAACAAAGACCGTGAGTCGGGGCAGAAGCTTGGGACGGAAGTAAGTCGAAATCGCAAATGTCTGCGACATCGGGTAGTACTTGTCATCGCCATCGTCGACATAGTCACGTAACAGGCAACCGAAGTCGCGCGCCATAAGGGCCAAACCGTAAAGCTTGCTCTCGGCTTGCCAGACGATGCCCCAGTCAAATGCGGCGCCCAGGGCCATGCGGTCGCCGGAATCGTCCGTCAATTTGTCCGCGGCGAACTTGAGTGTGGCGCCGAACCTGAAATGCTTGAGCGGAAAGGCGAAGGTCGCCGTTGCCAACTGGCTGAACGGTTCGTAGTCCTTGCCCGTAGCTTCACCATATTCGTCGTAGCCATCGATGGTGCCGTAGGAGAGCCAGTTGTAGGAAATCTGGTAGATGTACTTACCTGAATGTCCCGTGTAGAACAAGCTTCCCTGGTTGTCGGCCATGTCTCCCGTTTGCCAGTGAGCCGATGCCACGTGGTCCTTGTTTTCGGGCATGACAAAGGCGGCCGGGTTTAGCTGCGTAATGGTCGGGTCGTTCGAAAGACCTGCGCCTGCTGACTTTTCGAGGGCGGCGTTTCGGGGGCTATCGAACGTGTTGATAAAGGAAAATACTTCTTGTCCGGCATCGCCTTGGGTAAAGTAGGCGTGGCTTGCTGCGGGGATAGCGAGCAGCGCGAAAGCCGAGGTCAAAAAGCGTTTAAAATTCATGGTTGAAATTTACAAATAATGCGGTTCGGATATGTGAAATTTGAGGAAAAATGCGATGTTTTTTTGGGGTAAAGGCGAGTTTCGCCTTTACAAATGGCGAAAGGTTTAATATATTTGGGTGCGTTCGGGCTACTAGCTCAGTTGGTAGAGCAACGCCCTTTTAAGGCGTGGGTCGAAGGTTCGAGCCCTTCGTAGCTCAGGAAACCGGTTCTAGATTTTCTAGAATCGGTTTTTCTTTTTAAGACTCGGCCTGGTAGAGCGTCTGTCGTGAGCAAACAAGCCCTCGGGTGTAAACCGAGGGTGGTTGCGAGAGCAAAGTCTGTAGGACTTTGCAGTCTTATTGGGGAGCAGAATGTCATCAGTTCGACTAGAATCGTCGAGAGCGAAGCGAACATGACGATTCTAGGCCTTAACTTGAACGAAGTTCAAGTAAGCCCGAAGGGCAAAATACGAAATGAAGTGAGTATTTTGGCAATCTGGTTACCCCGGTCCGTCAGGACCGAATAAAAACTATAAATAACTTTCCAAAAGGTCAAAATAATTTGCTATATTTGCACACACTCGGGGTGTAGCTCAGCCTGGTAGAGCGTCTGCTTTGGGAGCAGAATGTCATCAGTTCGAATCTGGTTACCCCGATACAAGATAAGCCCCCTTTTGGGGGCTTTTCTTGTATCATAGGTAACCAGATCAGCTTCACCGAAGGTGAAGCCCGAAGGGCAAGCCGGGCAGTGAGCGAAGCGAAACCGAAGCCGGCGCAGCAATCTGGCTGTCGCCAGATCGAACTGACTGGTTACCCCGATACTTATGGTTGTTGCTTTGGGTATCGGGGTGGGGCGTTGCGGGGTGTCCCCGCTAGAGAGGGTGGTGAGCAACAGAGTGCGAACTAGGGAGAGACCTCTCCCTGCAAAGACTACATGATTTTCCTATCCGCGATCCACTTGCGCACGGATTCTTCGGCGCGGGCGGCGAGAATTTCTTTCTTGTTCTTCTTCTTGAGCCCTTCGTGGTGGGGGAGAAGCCCGAAGTTGAAATTCATCGGCTGGAAGTCCTCGTTTTCTTCCACGAGGCGGTTCATAAGCGAACCGATGCAGCTCTCGTCGGGGAGCGGGTCGGCATGCCCGTGCAGAATCGTCTGTGCCATGTTCCAGGCGGCATACCAGCCTGTGGCCACTGCTTCGGTATAACCTTCGGAACCCGTAATCTGGCCCGCAAACCATGTAGGCGGAATGCCCTTGGCGCATTCAAGATCCGGACGCAGGCGGAGTGTTGCATCAAGGAACTTGGGCGATTCAATGAAGGTGTTGCGGTGCATGCAGCCGAGGCGCGCAAATTTCGCGTTGCGGAGTGCCGGCACCATCGTGAAGATTTCCTTTTGCGTGCCCCACTTGAGGCGCGTCTGGAAACCCACCATGTTGAACAAGGTTTTCTGCTTGTTTTCGGCGCGCAGCTGGATCACCGCGTACCATAATTTCCCGTTGTTGCCGAGTCCAAGGCCAATCGGGCGCATGGGGCCGTGACGGAGCGTCTCGAAACCGCGGCGAGCCATTTCTTCGACGGGGAGGCAACCTTCGAACAGCTCGTTCTTTTCGAACGGGCGAGGCTCGGTGCTTTCGGCTTCGCAGAGCTTACGCACAAATTCTGTGTAGGTTTCCTTGTCGAGCGGGCAGTTGATAAAGTCCGCCGTTTCGCCCTTTTCCCAACGGTTGCGGTAAAAGGCGTGGTCAAAGTCAATGCTGTCGGTTTCGACGACCGGGGCGATGGCGTCAAAGAAGTGTAGACGGTTGCTGCCGAGGCGCTTGAAAATGTCATCGGCGAGAGCGTCGCTTGCCAAGGGGCCTGCGGCTACAAGAGTCGGACAGTCGCCCTCGAGGCTCGTGACTTCTTCGCGGTGTAACGTGATGTTGGGCGACTCAGCAATCTTCTTTTCGACCGATTCGCTGAAAATGTCGCGGTTGACGGTGAGCGAGTCACCTGCGGGCACGGCTGCTTCGCGGGCAGAATCCAACAGGAAACTTCCGAGCATCGTGAGTTCCTGCTTCAGGAGACCGTGGGCAGATGTAATGCCCAACGCCTTGAAACTGTTGGAACAAACTAACTGTGCCAAATGGCCGTCCTTGTGGGCAGGGGTCTGCCGCACCGGGCGCATTTCGTACAAGTCCACCTTAAAACCGCGGCTCGCCAGTTGCAAAGCCGCTTCGCAGCCTGCGAGGCCGCCACCAATTACACGTACGCGTTCGTTCATTAGTTTGCAATCATCTTGCGGTAGCTTTTGGCATTCCCGATCCAGAGCTTTACGAGCAGTTCTTCGAGCGAGGCCGAAGTCACGTATTCCGGATCGGCGTCCTGGATCTCGTCGGAAATCATGTTCGCCTGGGTTGGGTTCAGCATCCCGTAATAAAGCGCTTCCATAAGCTGCGACAGGAACTCGGGCGATACGCGTGCCACGTATTCCATATCGTTGAGCGGCGGAAGCTGCGTGTTGTCAGGGCTGAACTGGTCCAGGTTGTCCATGGTCCACAAGTCAGCGGCCTTACCCATATCGGCGGTCATGGCAACATTCTTGATAGCGGAACGGTATTCGTCCCACTCTTTCGCAGTCGTCTTGCCCGCCTTGCGAATTTTTTTCAGGAAGGAAAGGACCGTGTAGTACAGGTCCTTTTCCCGCTGGTTGATTTCCTTTTGAGAAGTTGGAACCATAGGCAATCCTTAGTGGCGGAAGTGCCTCATGCCGGTGAACACCATGGCAATGCCGAATTCGTCGCACTTCTCGATAGAGAGGTCGTCCTTCTTGGAACCACCCGGCTGCACGATGTAGCGCACGCCTGCATCGTGGGCGGCTTCGACGTTGTCCGGGAACGGGAAGAAGGCGTCGGAACCCATCACGACTTCGCCGAAGACCTTCTTTTCGAGAGCCTTGAGGCCGGCTTCGTTGATGAGCTTGCCGTTTTCGTCAAAGAAAGCCTTGGCTTCTTCCATACGGGCAACGTTGTCGCGAACGCGCGGCTGGCAAAGACGGAGGTTGGAGTCAATGCGGTTCGGCTGGCCGGGGCCAAGACCCATCACCTGGAAGTAGCCGGGCTTGTATTCGTAGCCCATCACGATGGCGTTGGACTTGGTGTGCTTGGTGACGAGCCAAGTAAAGCGGGCGAGGTCTTCCTTGTTCTTCGGGAACTGTGCCTTGGTCACGCATTCAAACTTTTCGTAGGTGTCCACATCGCGGTCCTGAACGAGCATGCCGCCAATCACGTGCTTGTACACCTTGCAGTGCGTTGCCTTCTTGATTTCGCCGACTTCCAACAGGCGGATGTCCTTGGACTTGTTCTTCAGGAATTCGAGTGCGTCGTCGTCGAAAGCCGGGGCGAGCAGAATTTCGACGAAGCGGCCCTTCAGGAATTCGGC
>LVAE01000025.1 GCA_001603905.1 Fibrobacterales bacterium Fibro_02 | reverse complement strand
AATGTAGCCTAGATCTGATGTTGGAACAAACTATTTTTGCGAAAAACCCTTGACACTACCACAATGTGAACAAGAATAAAATTTGGAAACTTGCTGAAATGGATGCCGACCACGTGACTGCTTGGAGTAAGGGCGGTGCCACCGAACGTTCCAACTGCGAAATGCTTTGCAAGTCGCATAATCGGGCCAAAGGGAATAAATGAAAAATCCAATTTTTCAAAATGGGTGGATTTGCCAACAACTCTTATTGGCAATTTCCAATTAGTTTAATGTAAAAATAAAAGTCTTTTTTTGTTGATGCTGAATCAATTTGTATTTCCGCTTGAGTTCTCACCTTTAATGTGTAGGTTGAATCTATTATCATTGGAAAATGTGGCGCTTTTGCAAAATCGTATAGCAGGTATTCATCGCATTCTTTATACAACAGGGAATCTATTTTTATTTGACCTTTGGGGTAAAGGTCTATGAATGATGTCAATTTTTCATTGTATTTTTTACACTTACAAAATGTTTCTGTTTCGCTAGAAAAAATATATTTAGGAAGATAATCCAAATCCTTTATTTTGTACAGTCTTTTTGATTGGTTGTCAAAACAGTATTCTGCAATAGTTAGAGCGTCCCTACATTCTCCTTTAATGGTAAATTTGAAACTATTCTCAACAGGAGCTGCGGAAGGTTCCTTGTAAAATAATCTTTTGCCCTTTAATGTCTTCCCATAATAGCCTTTTAACTTTTCCTTTGCATTTTTCAAATGAAAATTGAAATTTTCAATATTTGGTCCATCAAGTATAACGCAACCGCCCGTAAAGCTGTCTGAAAAATCTTGCGGAACGTTAAACAAATGTTCGAAACGAGAATATTTATTGTTTTTTAGACTATCACTCTGAACAATTATTTCATCATATTGATTTCCGTGAACAATTTGATGAAGGCTATATTCATCAGGATTTTCCGCAATATATGCACAAAATTCTATCATATTTTCTGTTGTAGAAAAATCTGTGAGACATTCTCCAGTTATTATAGCGGTAAATTTTGAGGAAACCTTTGTTTTGCTATCATAAAGTTCGGCAAACCAAGTTCCTTTCAACTTTTTCCCATAATACTTTTTCAGCGTTTCTTTTGCATTTTTTAGGGAGTACCCTAAATAAGAATTTCCCTGAACAAGTTTCCTTTTTAGAGAATCGATTTTTTGTTTTTTCCTATTTTTATTGGTTGAGAAGCAGACATGGCCTCCTTTTCTCATGAATCTATCAAAATCATCTTCTTCTATAGATTGTGGTGCGTCAACAAAATAATTGTACTCCCAAGAAGAACAATCTCCATCAAGTGAATCAGGAATGATCCAATTTTTATTTTTTGGAATTTCAATGTTTTGTGTTAAAACAAGTTCATAGGAGTCTTCATCAAGAAATCTTGCGCAAAACTCTGCGGCTTGGATACTTTGCCGTTGTTCGGAAGAAAAAGCAACACTGCAACACAAAGGTGCTGCAATCACAAAGAACTTCATGCATCTTGTCGCTATGGTTTGCATTTATTTATCTGAATGTTATAAAGGCTATCTAGGGTTTTGTTTACGTCAGGATAACTCAAATGGTGTTGGTAGTTGTTTTCGTCTTGATAGTCCCAATTGTTGTGAGCGTTAAATAATGATTCCAATTTCCATTTTACAGCTATTGAATTAAAAGGCGATTCCCAAAAAGAATCTATTATTAATTTGCATTTTTGTTTTCTTGATTTTCCTTTAGGTACATCAATTCTGATGCCTTCCCATGAACCAAATGCAAGGTTTTTATCCATATAAAGTTCTTTGTGCTTATCTTCGTGAGCCTGCAACATAGCGTTGGTTGAAGAGAAATTGTTTGTAATTTTTGTTGCCAGCGACACATCTATGGTGTACGAAGTTTTGTCGTTGTATTTTTCCTTGTTGCTAACGCACCAGCTTATATCAATTTTTGCATCTGTATGACCAGAGATTTCTTTTGTTGAAGCGAGCCTCCTTGAAGGAGTAAAATCAACATTGTATAACTTAATATAATCACTAGTCTTTTTTGAAGTTTGTCTTCCAAGAAGATCAAAATAATTTTTTGGGGAAACATTTAGTGAATACGGGACTAAATCCTCATGTTGTATTGCGTTGTAATGAACATTTTGTTTGAAAAGCGCATTTCCTGCTATGCACTGATCGAAGTCATCTTCTTCAAACGGGTCATCGCAATCCACTTCTTCGTACCACGAGCCAATATTGTGTGTTCCGAAGTTTTCGCCAGTCCAAAGCCAGTCGTAGGAGCAATTGACATAGCTGTTCTCGGATTTACATCTGTAGCATTTCCCATTGTGTGCTATGCATGCTTGTTCTGGATTATAAGGGGTGGTCTCCATCGGGAAGCCGGGGCACTGCCCAATTCTATTGTTGTCTTTTCTTTCGCCGCTTATGCAATCAATTTCTGTGAAGAAATATTTATCTGGAGTATAAGGGTATATCCACATCCACTCTTCGTCGCATTCATCTGCACGACGTGCGGCATTGCATCTATAGCATTTGCCGTTGCTTTCAAAGCATGTGTTTTTGGGATCGCTGGGAATGTAACCGAACGGGAGAGACTGACACAGGCCAAATTCACTTGAAGAACTTGATTCCTCTGAAGATGAAGAGCTTTCAGATGAATAACTAGATTCATCTTCACTGCTAGAACTTTCTTCATTGGAACTAGATGATTCTTCGCTTGATGATGATGTTTCTTCAGATGAAGAACTGGTTTCTACAGAAGAAGACGATTGTGAAATCTTGCAAAATCCATCGTCTTCTGCTACCTCAAATTCTGAGCATCCTGGAAACTCTGTTATTTCAGAATAGAAAATCCCGATGGTTGTGCTGTCAATAGGTGGTGGTGGCTCGCAAGTTCCTTCTCCTTGATTCGGCTCCTTGCCTCTTTTGTCACAACATTCAGATTGCTTCCATTGATCTATATATTCGTTTCGCCATTTTGAGTCGCAGATGTTGCAAGATGCGGAGATGCAATATTCAGTAGAGCCGTTGTCCTGTTTAAATGCGAAAACTCCTCCGTTAAAGACTCCTCCCTTTTCATCGCATGCCAATTCTTCTTTTGCCAGCAAAACTTGATCTGCCATTTTTTCTGTTTTTGCGCAATATAAGGGGATTGAAGATGAGTCTTCGCAGCTGACTTTGATATTGATGCTGTAAATATAGCTCCAAGGTTGGTAGTAAAAACCTCCCATATTGCCTGTGCTAAAGCCCATATTTTCAAAGTAGCAGATCTGTTGTTCTTTGTTTAGAAATGTTTTTGTTTTGTTCTTTTGCATTCCTTTGATATAAGCTTCATCATTTTGATTGATGTGACAGGCTGTTGCGGAGGTTCCCCATTCATAAGTTGTCATATATTGTCCAGGAATGTGAATTGTTTCCGAAAATAGAATGCTGTCATCTTCATTGACTTGAACTGCAAAATTGCAATTTTCGTCATCCATATCAGTGGACCAAGTTACTTTAGCGGGGCAGCATACTACAGCTAGAATTATGAATAGGGCAAAAGTTTTTTGTCATTATACAGTCCTTTCTTTTTAAGGCGTAAGAAAATATAATTTAATAATTTGTCTGTCAACAGCATGGTTGTGTAAAAATTGTTTTCGAAATGCATTCAAAACACAAAAAAAACTCTGGACCTATTATCCAGAGGCCTTCAATTTTTTAAGGATGACGCTGGGACGTTTGCTCGCCCCGCTATCAGTTAAGCCTGCTTGTAGCTCTCCATCGCGTCCACATCCAGGCTCTTCACGAAGTTGTAGTGCTTGGCGACTTCGGCTTCGGCGAGGTTCAGGTACACCTTCATGCTCTTTTCGAACAGTTCAGGAGACTTGGTGGCATCGCGGAGCATGAGCTGGCTCATCACGCAGTTGGCGGCGAGTTCGTACAAGTGACGGCTGCAGAGGTCGGTGAACTCGTTGTTGTTCGCGGCCTTCACGACTTCGATGGCTTCGTTGAACTTCGTGTCCATGGCCTTCGCGCGGGCCTTGAGGCTCTCGTATTCGGCGGCCACTTCGCCCGCTTCCAGTTCCTCGAGCATCTGGCTGTAGGTGCCGTTCATGATGGCTCTGTCGGGCCAGACCGTACTTTTGGATCGAAACTGCGAAAACGCTGCAAAAAAGGCCATTCGGTTCGGCTGAGTCTGATAAATTTCTACACAAATGTTCACTAAAAATTAGACGGCAGGGCCGTCTTTTTCTATATTGAGTGGCATGACAAAATCTATCGAAATCCGCGATGCGCACGAGCATAACCTTCGCCATGTGAACCTTTCTATTCCCCGCGATTCTATCGTGGTGGTGACCGGTGTTTCCGGTTCGGGCAAGTCGAGCCTTGCGTTCGATACGGTGTTCCAGGAAGGGCAGAGGCGCTTCGTGGAGTCGCTTTCGGCGTATGCTCGCCAGTTTATCGGCCGCATGAAACACCCCGAGGTGGAGAGCGTGCGCGGCATTTCTCCGACGATTTCGATTGACCAGAAGACGGTTAACCGTAACCCGCGTTCCACAGTGGGTACGGTGGTCGAGATTTTGGACCATTACCGTTTGCTTTTTGCCCGCCTCGGCGTGCCGCACTGCCCCGATTGCGGGCGCGTGATTCAGGCGCAGACGGTGGACCAGATTGTCGATAATTTGTATGTGAGCGATGAGGGCAAGCAGATTACGGTGATGGCCCCGATTGTGCAGGAGCGCAAGGGCGAATACCGCAAGGAACTGGCGGAACTCAAGGAAAACGGATTTGTGCGTGCCCGCGTGGACGGTACGATTTACAGGCTTGAAGAAGTGCCTGCGCTGGTGCGTTACGAGAAGCACACGATTGAGGCGGTGATTGACCGCCTGACGCTTGAACGTAAGAATATGAGCCGTCTGCGCGAGGCTCTGGAAGGTGCGCTGAAATTGACCGACGGAAAACTGGTGAGCTTCTTGCTGTCGGCGGGCGGTTCTGCAGGTGCGGGGGATGCGTCGCAGACTGGAAATGCGTCGGCCAAGGAAGAATATCGCTTGCAGGGAACGCTGCTCGCTTGCCCTAAGTGCGGCATCTCTATTCCGGAACTGGAACCTCGGTTCTTCAGCTTTAACGACCCGAAGGGACGCTGCCCCGCTTGTAAGGGGATGGGCGAAAGCTACAAGTTCGATCTGGACTTGATTATCCCGGACAAGACGAAGTCTATTAAAGAAGGCTGCATCGCGACGATCAAGAAGGATGACGGCACGCTGATTTTCAGTGACTTCGGCCGCCGCAACTTGAGGAACATCGCGAACGAGATGCTTTTTTCGCTGGATACGCCGTGGAACAAGCTCAAGAAGGCACAACAGGATGCCGTCTTGTACGGCACGCCCAGCGGGAGCGAACGGGGAATCATGCCCATCATGGAAGAACTGTGGGACATGTGGCACATCTACCACTTCCGCAAGTACATGCAGATAGGCGTATGCCCCGAATGCCACGGCACGCGAATCAACCGCACGGCGAATGCGGTCACGTTCCATGGCGTGAATCTGACCGAGATGACGGAATGGTCCGTCGAGAAGTCGGTGGAATTTTTCAATAAGATTGACTTGTCCGAAAAGGAAAAGCGAATCGGCAAGGAGATTTTGAAAGAAATCCGCGGGCGTTTGAGTTTCCTGAATGCGGTGGGGCTGGGGTACTTGACCATCAACCGCAAGGCGTCTACCTTGAGTGGCGGCGAGGCCCAACGCATACGCTTGGCAAGTGCCGTGGGCGCCGGCCTGCAGGGTGTGCTTTATGTGCTTGACGAGCCGAGCATCGGACTCCACCCCCGCGATAACGATAAGTTGCTAGGGATGCTGGAACATTTGCGCGCGCAGGGCAACTCCCTGATTATCGTGGAACACGACGAAGACACCATGCGCCATGCGGACTGCGTGATTGACGTGGGGCCGGGTGCCGGCGTGGAAGGCGGTCGCGTGATTGCGGCAGGAACCGTCGAGGAGCTCGAGAAGAATAAGGCTTCGCTGACGGGCGCATACCTGAGCGGTCGCAAGGCCATTGAGATTCCCGAAAAGCGCAAGAAGATTGACAAGAATACACCGAAACTCAAGATTTGCGGTGCCGCCGAAAACAACCTCAAGAATATTGATGTGGAAATTCCGTTGGACGGTGCGCTGACGGTGGTGACGGGCGTTTCGGGCTCCGGCAAGAGTACGCTCATTAACCAGATTCTGCGTCGCGAATTGGCTCGCGTATTCTATAACGCCGAAGAACCGGTCGGAAAGTTCGATCACCTGGAAGGTCTCGAGAATATCGACAAGGTGATTGAAATTGACCAGACGCCGATTGGCCGCACGCCGCGAAGCAACCCGGCAACGTACACGAAAATTTGGGACGATATCCGCGACCTTTTCGCGAGCATGGAAGAAAGCAAGATTCGCGGTTACAGTAAGAGCCGTTTCAGCTTTAACGTGAAGGGCGGTCGCTGCGATGCCTGCGAAGGTGCGGGCGTGAAAATCGTGGACATGCATATTTTGCCGAGTGTGCAGGTGACTTGCGATGTGTGCGGTGGCAAGCGCTTTAACGATGCCACTCGCGAAGTCTATTATAAGGGCAAGAACGTCTCCGAAATTCTCGATATGAGCATTGCCGATGCGGCGGAATTCTTCAAGGACATCCCGAAGATTGCAGAACCGCTGAACCTGCTTGTAGAAGTGGGACTTGGTTATCTCACTCTGGGTCAGCCTTCGACAACGCTGAGCGGGGGAGAGGCGCAGCGCATTAAAATTGCTTCTGAACTGCGCCGTCCGGGTACCGGCAAGACGCTTTATCTGCTCGACGAACCGACGACGGGCTTGCACTTCGAAGATATCCGCAAGCTCATGGATTGCTTGAATCGCCTGCGTAGCCTCGGCAACAGCGTCGTGATTATCGAGCATAACCTGGATGTGATCAAGTGCGCCGACTGGATTATTGATTTGGGCCCAGATGCGGGCATTCACGGCGGTCGCGTGATTGCGACGGGTACGCCGGAGCAGATTGCGAAATGCAAAAAATCCGAAACTGGCAAGTACCTCGCGCCGGTGCTTGCAAAAAAACATGGAGAGAACCATCATTTTGACCGCACACTCAAGGGTGGCGAAGATTTGTCGCTTGACATTGAGGTGCATGGCGCCCGCAAGCACAACCTCAAGAACATCGACGTGACGATTCCGCGTCATAAGTTGACTGTGGTGACGGGCGTTTCGGGCTCCGGCAAATCGAGCCTCGCTTTCCATACGCTGTTTAGCGAAGGCCAGCGCCGCTTTGTAGAAACTTTGAGTACTTATGCACGCCGATTCTTGGGACGCCCTGACCACGGGAGCATCGATTCCATTTCGGGCTTGGCGCCGGCAATCGCCATCGACCAGAAGAGTGCGAGCAAGAGCCCGCGCTCTACGGTGGCGACCCTCACCGAAATCTATGACTACTTCCGCATTTTCTGGGCGAGGGTCGGCACCCCGCATTGCTTGAAATGCGGGAAGCCTGTGTCTTCGTACAGCGCGGGCGACCTGATGCAATACGCCTTCGACCGCGACTTGAATAAGAAAGTCACGGTGCTTGCCCCGTTCGAAATCAAGGACGTGCTGAAGCTTTCCAAAATCCTTACCGAGAAGGGTTACCGCAAGGTTTACCTCGGCAACAAGCTCGTGGAACTTCCGCTGCCGAAAATCCCGACCCGCGAAAAGCAGTTGTTCGCTGTGGTCGATACGGTGGTGGTCAAGGAAGAAAATCGCGCCCGCTTGGTAGAAGCTTTTGAACGTGGCTACCGCGACGGCAACGGGATCCTTTATGTGGAAGACGAAATGGGTGGTCGCTTGGCCTGCTCCGAAAAGCCGGGTTGCCCCGAATGTGGCTGGTATATGGATTCTGCCTTGAATCCCAAGCACTTCAGTTTCAACACGCACTGGGGTGCCTGTGAAACTTGCCTTGGTCTCGGCCACTTTAAGGACGGCGAAGTTTGCCCCGATTGCCACGGCGAACGCTTGAAACCGGAATATCTGGCGGTCCGTATCGGCGACAAGAACATTATGGATGTGAACCACATGAGCATCGCCCAGGCGCTCGAATGGTTCAGCAACGAAAACTTCAAGCGCGACAATTTTGGAAAAGACAAGAATGCCGACGGCAAGATGACGGTTGCCGAACCTCTGCTCCGCGAAATTGTGGGCCGCCTGAATTTCTTGAAGGGCGTGGGGCTCGGCTACATCGGCCTTGACCGCGCGGGCGACACGCTCAGTGGTGGTGAATCGCAACGCATCCGCCTCGCAAGCCAGATCGGTAGCGGCCTCGAAGGTGTGCTCTATGTGCTTGACGAGCCCACGGTGGGCCTGCACGAAAGCGATACCGCCATGCTGCTCAATACGCTTTACCGCTTGCGCGACCTCGGCAATACGCTCGTGGTCGTGGAACACGACATGAAGATGATGCAGGCGGCGGACCACATTATTGACATGGGCCCCGCGGCGGGTGAATTCGGCGGTGAAGTCGTCGCCGAAGGTTCTCCGGAACAGCTTTCCAAGCCTTATGCCCTGCAACAGTTCCCGCGCAGCGAAACGGTCAAGTATTTGACGCACACCATCCCGATGGCAAACGAGATTGCGGCAAAACCTATTACCGATTCCACGGAATTCTACGAATTCGAAAAGTTGAATCACAACAACCTTAAGAATTTGTCTGTAAAATTCCCGAAGGGTGCGATTAGCGTGGTTTGCGGTGTATCTGGCTCGGGTAAGAGCTCCATGGTCATGGACGAAATCTACCCGCGCCTCAAGAAGAAATTCCAGGCCCGCGGTCGCAAGAAGCAGAACGGCGAAGTGTTGCTGGTGGACCAGAGCCCGATTTCGGGGACTCCTCGCAGCACGCCCGCGAGCTTCACGGGCGTGTTTGACGAAATCCGTAGGCTTTTCGCCAAACTGCCGCAAGCCAAGTTGAAGGGCTTTGATTATGGCCGCTTCAGTTACAACTTGGCCCGCGGCCGCTGCGAGGCCTGCGAAGGCCGCGGCGCTATTTCGGTGGAAATGCACTTCCTTTCGGATGTGTGGGAAGTCTGCGATGTCTGCGGTGGTAAGCGCTACAACCAGGAAACCCTCACCGTCACCTTCAAGGGCAAGAATATCGCCGACGTGCTTGACATGCGCGTCGCCGAAGCCTGCGAATTCTTCAAGGACCAGCCGAAAATCCTCCCGAAGCTGGAATGTCTGCGCGATGTGGGCCTCCCGTATGTGAAACTCGGTCAGTCTGTCACGACCCTCAGCGGCGGCGAATCCCAGCGCCTGAAATTGGCTGCGGAACTTGCCCGCAAGCCCGCCCAGGAAATGGTCTACCTGCTCGACGAACCGACCACGGGCCTCCACCTCAAGGATATCCAAATCCTCTGGAATATGCTCCGCAAGCTGTCTGCCCGTGGCGATACCGTCATTGTGATCGAACACCACCCCGATATCATCCGGCTTTCGGACTGGAAGGTGGAATTGGGCCCTGTCGGGGGCTCCGAAGGCGGTTATTTGCTCAAAATGGGGGTGAATGATTGAGTCTTTTTAGCAAAAATGTTATCTTTATGTGAGAAAAATGGAACATTTTGTGTGTTCTGACGGATTTGAATATAGGAGTTGATATGTCCTTAAAACGATTGCTTCCGTTCTTGCTGTTGCTCCCGATTCTTGCGCTGGCAGACAGCGATAAGAACTTTAGGGTCGCCCCGGTGATGTTCAAGGAAGGCGTTTCCCTTCAGCCGATCGCCAATATGGCGATTATCAAGGAAGGCAATATGATCCTTTCGGAGCCTCCTATGGTTCCGCTCAAGTCGAGTATCATGTTCCTGCGCCATAAGAAGGGCCCGAAGGAATACCTCTGGTTCTCCGGTCCGGTTGACCTCGAAAACTACGATAAGCTCCATGCGTTCAGTATGGCGGACAACTACCTGAAACCGGCCGAAGTGATGCTGATGCGCTTCTACGCAACGCAGAATACCCGCGCGTTCCAGGACGAAGCCGATATCTATTTCGACAAGGACTATATCTATTCTCCGCGTGTTCCCAAGCTCTATTTCAAGAAGAACGGCCAGTGGCAGGTGCTTCAGGAAACGGATCGCCCCGGTATCGTGACGATTGAATCCCAGGTTCCGAATCTTGAGGTGACCTCGATTACGGCCCGTATGAAGAATGTTCCGCCGCGCATTTATCCTCTGCCCCGTGGCATGTACGCCTTCATGTTCGAGGCTCCGAATTACCTCCCGTATGTCGATGCCGTTTCTGTCGAAGATTCCGAAGTCAAGCTCCAACCGCAAATGGTGGTTGCCGATACGGTTTCTAAGGTGAAGGTGACGACTTCGGTGACTTTGGATGACGTGTCCAAAGCGAAGACCCTTGAAGAAACCGAAGCCCTGTACGATGTCCTTTCCAAGGAACTCCAGAGTTCGTTCCCCAAGGTTGACACCAATGATTTCGACAAGACCTATCCGCCGCTCCGCAAGCCTCTGTCCTTGGGCGTGGCTGCGGACGACAGCGTCTATATTAAGTATCAGAACCGCTACAACAACAAGCGCGAAGAATCCCTGTTGATGTGGCGTATGAATAAGATGGGTTCTGCTGGCGTCGTGAACAGGGCCCTGCGTCATAAGCTGGATAGCTTGCAGAAACTTCCGCTGCAGGTTGCTTTGGTCCCGACTTCGATTGAACCGGTCTATGAAGACGAAACTTGCCCTGAAGAATCGGCTGCGGCTCCCGCAGATACGACTGCTCCGGCTGATTCTACTGCACAGGCTGCGGATTCCGCTGTGGTGGCAGACTCTTCTGTGACGAAGGATTCTACGGCTGTGACTGATTCTGCTGCGGTGGATTCCTCCAAGCAGACCCCTGCCGATTCTGTTCAGGCTCCGGCTGAACCCGCTCCCGCAAAGGTTTGCAAGCTCAAGGCCGTCCGTCTGGGATTCGGCAAGCAGGGTGAACGCATTGATGTGTCCTGGAGCGGTAACGCCAAGGGCTACTCTGCGGATTCTCTCTATGCACTCCTTTCTTCGGGCGCTGCCGTTCGTGCTTTCATTAGCCTCGAAAACAACAAACCCGTGTGGCTTTATAGCGGCGCCGAATTGGTCGGTCGTCACCACTACCGTTATGTGAAACTCGAACTCTCCATAACCAACGTGAGAATTCCTTGCCGTGGCGCCTTCGAACTGCCTGGCTACATCTTTGATCATCAGGAAGTCCAGGAATGGCTGAACCGTCCGATCGAGGAAAAGCCGCACTTGCTCACAGAAACTCCTGAAAAGATCAAGCAGCAGGAAGATGACGGTCTTATCCTTGATATGGCTTCGCGTGTTCCTCGCGTAATTCGCGACAAGATGCGCGGCAATGTCGCTCTGATTGATTCTGGTTCGTTCCGTTACAAGGGCAAGGTCGTGGCTATGTCCGGCTTCGGCATCCAGACGACCGAAGTGACGCAGCAGTACTTCAAGGATGTGATGTCCCATCTGGATTCTACGAAACAGGTGAAGGACCGTTCTTCTTACAAGGGTGCCCGCGTTCCGGTGCATAACATTACCTGGAATGATGCCCGTGCGTTCTGCCAGGCCGTCGGTGGCGACCTGCCGACCGAAGCCCAGTGGGAATATGCCGGTCGTGCCGACAACAACGAAGGTGCCCTGTGGAACCTGGACGAAGATCCGAATCCGGGTATGTATGCCATTTACAAGGCGAACTCCTACAGCTTGGGCAAGAAGAATCCTGCGTACGGCCCGCAGCCGGTCAGCAGCAAGAAGTCCAACGCCTGGGGTATTTTCGATATGTCGGGTAACGTGGCCGAATGGACCAAGGACTCCTACTTCATGTTCTCTCTCTGGGTTGAATCCTCTAACCCGACGGGAGCATACTTCGGTTCCTCCAAGGTCTATAAGGGCGGTTCCTGGAAAGACAAGGAAGACGACCTGAACCTGGTGGAAAGTGACGACGAAGATCCGCGCTACTGGTCCGACTGGATTGGTTTCCGCTGCGCCTTCCCGCGTAATATCTTTGACGGACAGCAGAAGTAATGGCAGAGAACGCTCATAAAAGCCTTTTCAAGAAGCTGACAGCGATACCCTATCTGCTGGTCCTTCTGGCCCTGTTGATGCCGCTCGCTAATGTTTCCTGTAACGACGAAAACATCGTTGCCGAACCGAACCTGTATGAACTCGCTTCAGGCCTGGATCTGGAAACGTCCTTGAAGGAGCCTGCGATTGGCATTCTCCATAAAATGCAGAACGGCAATCCGGCTGCCTTGGAAAAGTTCAAGGAGGCTATGCCTCATTTCCCGAAAATGGAACCGGTCACGGCACTTTATGCGGTGCTGATTGGTACTGTTATCGCGGCTGTCTTTGCCCTGTTTACTCCGCTGGGGTCAATCGCCATGGGAATGATTACGATGGTTGCCATGTGGTTTTTCCTGGCCCAGCTAGGACAAATTAATGCGAACATGGGAATCCCGCTGTTAAAAGTGGAACCCGGTCCCGGAATCCATGCGGCGTCGTTCATGATTCTGATTGGAACTGCGATGAACCTTGCAAGCATCATCCGTCCGATTGTCGAAGAAATCAAGGCGCGTCGCGCTGCAAAGAAGAAATCGTAGAAGTTTGACGCTACGTCATCCTGGCCCCTCAAGGGCTTAAATGAAAAAGCTCGCCAATAAGGCGAGCTCGTTTTATACTTGCAACTTAATTGGCGTAGCCGCGATTACACGTTGAACAGGAAGTACATGATGTCGCCATCCTGTACCACGTAGTCCTTGCCTTCAGTGCGGACGAGGCCTGCTTCCTTGGCGGCGTTCCAGCTGCCGTGCTTCAGGAAGTCGCTGTAGCTCAAGGTTTCGGCGCGAATGAAGCCGCGTTCGAAGTCGGTGTGAATCACGCCTGCGCACTGCGGGGCCTTGTAGCCTGCGTGGAACGTCCAGGCGCGGCATTCCTTTTCGCCGGCGGTAAAGAAGGTGCGGAGTCCGAGGATCTCGTAACCCTTGCGCACCACGGCGTCGAGGCCCGATTCCTTCATGCCGAGTTCCTTGAGGAATTCTGCCTTGTCGGCGGGTTCCATGGCGGAAAGTTCTTCTTCGATCTTGCCGCTGATCATGATGACTTCGTGGCCGTTTGCGGCGGCGTATTCCTTCAGCTTTTCCACGTAGGCGTTACCGGTCAGGATATCGTCTTCCTTCACGTTGGCGCAGTAGAAGAGCGGCTTTGCGGTCAGGAGAGCGAGGTCCTTCACGATGAGTTCCATTTCTTCGCTGTCGTGCATCACGGTGCGGGCGGCCTTGCCTTCCTGGAAGGCGTCGCGGAGCTTTTCGCAAGCGGCGAGGCGGGCCTTGGCTTCGGCACCACCCATACGGGCTGCCTTGGCTTCGGTGGCGAGGCGCTTTTCGACGGAGTCGAGGTCCTTCAAGATCAGTTCGGTTTCGATGATTTCCACGTCGCGGACCGGGTCCACGGAACCGTGCACGTGAACGATGTTTTCGTCGTCGAAGCAGCGGATGACTTCCATGATAGCTTCGCATTCACGGATGTGGGTCAGGAACTGGTTGCCGAGGCCTTCGCCCTGGGCGGCACCCTTTACAAGGCCTGCAATGTCCACAAATTCTGTAACGGCGGGAACGATGGATTTCGGATTGTAGACCTTGACCAGTTCATCGAGGCGGCTGTCCGGCACGCTCACCATGCCCACGTTCGGTTCGATGGTGCAGAAGGGGTAGTTGGCCGCTTCGGCGCCGGCGTTGGTGATGGCGTTAAAGATGGTGGACTTGCCTACGTTCGGGAGGCCTACGATACCGCATTTAAAACCCATGATAATCTCCGTTTTATGGCGACCTGGAAAATTGTGGGCCGCTCTATTTTTTTGCGTAGTAAAGGTAGAAAAATGCCCTTGTAGGCGGCTGCTTGAAAATCTAAATTTACGCCCGATTTTAAGGTGAGTATGGCAAAGACCAATGTAGACATGTTGAATGGCCCCTTGGGTAGGAAAATCCTGTGGTTTGCCATTCCTATTGCCTTGAGCAGCATTTTTCAGCAGCTGTTCAATCTGACGGACATTGCCGTGGTGGGGCAGTTCGCCGGTGACAAGGCGCTCGCGGCGGTCGGTGCAAACACCTTCGTTATTAATTTGCTCATCAACCTGTTCGTGGGTATCTCTGTCGGTGCGAACGTGGTGGTCGCCAATTCCATCGGTGAACGCAGTTACCGCTCCGTGACCCGCAGTGTACACACTTCGGTGATGGTATCGTTCTTTAGCGGAATTTTCCTTTCGCTCGTGGGAGTCCTATTCGCGCATCCCATTCTTTCGGCCATTTCGACTCCGGCTGACATTCTGGACGATGCTGTCCTTTACCTGCAAATCTACTTTGTGGGAATGCCCTTTGCCATGGTCTATAACTTTATTGCGGCGATCCTGCGCGGAAAGGGCGATACGAAACGACCGCTCTATGTGCTCATGGTGGCAGGTGCAGTGAATGTGGTGCTGAACCTGGTTCTAGTGGCGGGCTTTGGCCTGGGAGTCTCGGGTGTGGCGATCGCGACGGTCATTGCCAATGCTATCAGTGGCGTTACTTTGTTCTATTTCCTGTTGCATGAGGTAGGCCCTTTCAAACTGGAATTCTGGAAGTTGCGAATCACGCCGTTTTTCCTCAGTCGCATTATGCGGGTGGGGCTTCCGTCGGGGCTTCGCGGTGTCGTGTTCTCGTTTAGCAATGTCTGCCTGCAATCGGCTATCAACAGCCTCGGTTCCTTGACGGTGGCGGCATCGGCCGCGGCGCTCAACTATGAATTCGTGGTGTATTACTGGCTGAGTTCCTTTTCCCAGGCGTGCGTTACCTTTGTCGGACAAAATTATGGCGCGAAGAATATGGATCGTTGCCGCCGCACGGTTCGCTGGACCCTTTTGTTGGGGTGCGCCTCCACGATTGTCCTGAGTGCCCTCTGTTGCGTTTTTGCCTACCCGCTGCTTTCGGTGTTTACGTCCAATACAGAAATTATTGAAATCGCGTCCATCCGCATGTATGTGGTGGTGGGGCTTCTGTTCATTAACGTTTTCCTGGATGTGTTTTCCGGGGCACTTTCGGGAATGGGCAAGTCCCTAGCGCCTGCGCTTACCTGTATGGCGGGAGTGTGCGGATTCCGTATCCTCTGGGTGATTTTCGTGTTCCCCAGGTACAAATCCTTTACCTCGTTGATGGTCGTTTACCCGATAAGCTGGGTTCTTACGATTTCAGTGATTATGGGCATCTACTTTTACCATGTGAGGCGTTCGAAGTTTTAGTATATTTCGGACGATGCGATATTTTAGCCTTACAGCCTTATCTTTATTGTTTGCCCTTTCGGCATGCGTTTACGAACCGGAACAGTTCGTAGAATCGGAAAAAGGAGGAAAGACCTCCAACAATTCGACGACCGATATGGGGGCTCTTTATGCGGTGAACGATGGTAAGCAAATTTGCAATCCCTCGGTCTCCCAGGATTCCAAAAACTATCCGGCTTCGATGCTGTGGCTGAATTTTGGCGGCACGCTCAAGGTTAAGGCTCCGGATTCCGTTTACACGACTTCGAAGGTGGTGCAGCACGATCGTCTTTCGGTGTCCGATACGTCGGGCAAGGTACTTTGGTACCTGATGCGCGATACCGAAGCGGGCGATTGCCAGTTCCAGGATCCTGAATGGAGTACGCATCCGAACTACATCGTTGCTCTCCGCGCTTTCAATTCCAAGGGAGAAAGTGGCTGTAAGGAAAGTGATATGGACTACGGCATGTTTGCTGTCCGTATGTCCGACAAGAAGAAGTTCTTTTTCTATGACAAGGAAATGAGCGAGTTTGCGACGCCCCATCTGTGGGTAGAAGCCGATGCCGAACATGATACGACTGCGGCGGATGATACGGTGGAAGGATTCTTCGGTACGGATCAGGTGCGCCTAGTTTATGTCAACAAGAAAGATGAAATCGTATTCGTGAATTACGCGAACGGCGGAACCAAGAGTGCAAAAACGCTTAAGAAACCGTCGGGAGTCGATGGCTGGATGATGGATAGCCCCATGATTTCTCCTGATGGAAATTTCGTGGTCTATAACATGATTAACGCTTCGATGACGGGGTGGAAATCCTATATCCAGGAATTGTCCGAGAATTCGAAACCCATTGAAATTGAAAAGTCCTCGGGGATGATTTCGGAACCTGTTCAGCCGCGTTGGTTTGCCTATGCGGAACGCCTGTTCGTGATGTGGACGGAATTCCCGCAGGGCTCGCAGTTCGTGAACAAGAACGACTTGACTGAAGTTTCGGTGCAGGATGGTAGTGCTGGTCGTACGGCCATGCGCGAAGTCTCGCTTGTGGCGGGAGCTCCTTCGGACCTTGCGTTTGCTTGGACCGGGGACGTGGTTGAAATTGCCCCGATTCCGATGATTGGTGGACGCTCTCCTGATGGTCGCTTTGTGGCGACTGGTACAAACTTGGGCTTTTTGCTTGAACTCCCGTGAGGTGAATCGTGAAGAAGAATTTGTTTAGCGGGATTATGTCGGGAGCTGCCGTGGCAGCTCTTGCGGGCGTTGCTTTTTATGCCGGTTTCAATTCTCCTGTCGAAGTGGCGACACCGTGGGAGTCTATCGGCGGTTGCGGTGCCGGTGGCTCGGGCGGTGGTTCGGGAGATGGCATCAAGTGGATTGGCCAGGGCGTTTCGGGCGGATATCTTGAAACCGAGGTCTTTACCAAGTACAGTGTCGGCCAGAATTTTTCGGGCGTGACCTTTACTCCGCATTTCTCGATTAAGCCGACCTGGTCTACTAAGCTGGGCGTGTCGATTCCGTGGATGAGCCACAGCGGCGAAGTCCAGTATCGTAGCAACCAGATTCCGACCGACCGTACGACGGGCGGTATGGGCGATTTGTCTTTTGACTTCAGCAAGACCATCGGTAGCGGTGGCGCAGCTTCGCTCTCGGCGAGCCTCTCTATTCCGACGGGACAGTACGACATCAAGCGCGGTACCGATGCTGCCGAAGAAATCTTACCTGCAAGTTTCCAGAAGGGTTCCGGCCTTTATTCGCTCACGCTCGGCTGGGATTACAGCCGCGACACCGATCAGGGAATCTGGCTTTACGGGCTCTCCTATACGCATCCGTTTGCCATGCACCTGATTTCGGGTGAAAATGAATTCAACGATTCCTACTGGAAGGACATGGATCACGATGGCAAACGCTTCGAGTACCGTTTTAAGCCTTATGGCGAAAACGACCTTGGTGCGTACACGCCGCCGTCCGTAGGCGGTTCCATTGCTTACGGTTACCGTGGTCGTCCAGGAATCGTGCAGAGCTTCGGCGTGAATTTCTCGATTCCGCTTGGAGTCGCATGGATTAATTCCGAAAAGGTCGGTACCTACGATCCGCGTCCGGACCCTGATCATCAGGCGTGGTCAGTTGCTTTCGCTTACGGCATCGAGTTCTCGAATGCGGACTTCCCGGTGTTCCTCGCCGTTTCGTTGCCGCTGCATGACAAGGCTAATGCGGCTGACCCCAGCGATGAATACGACGAAAGCCCCATGCGTAAGTGGGACGCTCCCGACTGGGATGACTTTGGCCAACAGTGGACTATTGCTGTCGGCATCAAGGGGAGTTTCTTCTAGTTTGAACTATGCGCGCGGGTGCGTCTTCTTGAAGGCAGCGCGCAGTCGTTCTGCATTTACATGCGTGTAGACTTGAGTGGTGGAGATGTTCGAATGTCCGAGCATCTCTTTTACGCTCATGATTTCGGCGCCGTTTTCGAGCAGGTGCGTGGCGAAACTGTGGCGCAGCACGTGCGGGCTTGCCTTGCCTTCCCAGCCGATTTCGCGGAGCAGGTGCTGGATGTCGTTCCTTAATGTACGTAGCCCGAAGGGCTTGCCGTCTTCGCTCAAGAATACGTAGCCTGTGGCGGTGGGAATGTGTCCCGCCTCAAGTTGCATTTGTTTGTAATTCGCGATGCGGTTGACGAAACTTTCGGTAAGGGGAACGATGCGTTCCTTGCTGCCCTTGCCGAGTACACGGACCAGGAATTCCTTTTCGTTGATGCGGTCCCAGGTGAGCATCTGGCATTCCGAAATACGCAATCCCGAACCGTAAATCAGTTCCAATAGGATGCGGGCGCGCACTTGCGGAAGTGTCGCATTCTCGGGTAGTTCGGGGAATTTTTCTTCGGCGAGATCCTTCTGCCCGAGTACGTTTACCAGGCGCTTGGGGCGCTTGGGCATCGGTACATTTTCGGCGGGATTCTTCTCGGTAATTTTACTCTTGACCAGGTACTTGCCAAAGCTCTTTAATGCGGCGAGGTGCTCGCAGATGCTTGTTGGGGCAAGCTTCTGTTTCATCTTCAAGTCCCATACGAAGGTCTTGACGTTCGCCTCCGAAAAAGCGGAAAGTTCCGGAGAGTTCTCGAATGGTGGAAAAGTCTCTTGCGAGGTTTCCTGTACGGGGGTCGCACCTAGATGTTCCAGGAACTTTGTCAGCGACTTGCGGTAAGTGTCCACCGTGCGCGGCGAAAAACGTCGCCGATCCGCGATGTACTGCAAAAAATGCCCGATGTGTTCCGAAAGGTTCATGTAAAGCGCTTCTTTTTGTGGTCTTCAAATAAAAAATAATCTATCTTAAGGTTCTAAATATGGCGTTTGCAAAAAAATATGTTGGTATTGCTTTGATTGCCGTGTCGAGTGCATGGGCGGCCGATCGTGTCGTGGGTGCAAATGCGACTCTCGATATCGAACCGGGGGCGCGCTCGGCGGCGCTCGGTTCTGCGACCATGGCGGTTGACGGTGACTACCTGGGGCTGATGTCGAACCCTTACCAGCTTGCAAACGTGAACTATGCCTGGGCCTCCTTTTCTCATACGGAATATTACGAGGACACCAAGTACGATTTCGCGTCGGCGGTCGTTCCGCTGGGCGAGGGGCAGGGCCTCGGCATCTCGTTCTCCCGTTTCGGTGCGGACGACATCCCCTACATCAAGGAAGGGGAGCCGCTTCCCGAAGGATCGAACTATAACACGCTTTCGATTGCCGACTGGGTTTTCTCGCTGACCTTTGGCCGCCGCATTACGGATAGGCTCGAACTGGGTATCGGTTTCCACGGGCTTTACCGCGAAATGGACCAGACGGGTTGGGGCTTCCGTGGCGATGCGGGATTGCGTTACCGCCTTGTCGATGAACTTTTCGTATCGACCCTCTTGAAGGGGTGGACTTCTTCGGCGGCGTCCTGGGAATCGGGCGAGTTCGAGTATTCCTCTCCTGAACTTTATCTGGCCGCAAGTTACGGCCTGTCGGTGCCTTACCTGTACGGCAAGCTGAACCTGTACTGGCAGGGTGCGGAACTCTTGCATCGTGAAGCCCGCGACATGGACTATGAAACGGACGAGTCCCGTGGCAAGCGCGTCTGGGAAGATCCCCTGGACTGGCTCTCGGGTGGCCGTGGCGGTATCGAGTTCGCCTTTGACTTCGGCCTTAGCCTGCGTGCGGGTCTTTCTAGCTTTACCACGTTCCAGAGCGTGACTGCGGGTGCGGGTCTAACCATTGCGAAGTTCGTGAAGATTGACTACGCATTCGAATCGCATCCGGTGCTTTCTCCGGTACACCGAGTGAGTGTGAGCATCAGTCCATATCTGTTTGCTCATTCGCCTAGACAGGGAACCCCTGAGGCGACCGTCCGTGCGACCAAGGTGCTTACCGAGGAATCCGAAGAGACGGATGCCTACGAAGAAATGGAACGCGTACCGGATGAACCTGTGGAAGAATCCGTCCAGGAAGCGCCTGCCGAATCCGCTCCGGAAACTTCTGCGACTGAATCGTCTACGCCCGAAAAGGAACCTGTGCAGGCAGCCCCCGCTGCTACCCAGACCTCGGTTCCAGCCCCGACACCGATTGTCGAGACGGATGACGAAGTGTTGGAATAATTTGGAGTTTTTTTGACTTTTTTTGTGATTAATCGCACAACTTGCATTTTTTAGGTTATATTTAAGGTATGCCGCAATTAAAGAACTATCGCGAAGTTGGTGTTTTTGATTTGATTTCAGCCCCCTTGAATCCTATCGGGGCTTTTGATGCAGAACAGTTTAAGAAAGACGTTCGCGCGCTCCTTGCCGAAAAGAAGGACGAACAGTTCTTGGCCGTTGACCTGACCGGTCTTGATTTTGTCTATAGCGATGCCTACAACGCCTTTATCCAGTTCCAGCAGGAAATGGAAGACCGTAGGGGAATGTTCGCTGTATTGACCAATAACAAGATTATCGTCGATGGACTCCGCAAGGCAGGCCTCGACAAGAATATCAAGGTCTTCGCGCAGGAAGCGGACATGATGTCTTTTTCGTTGCAGTCGCAGTCGCCCGAAGGTGAATCTGCCGCTGCAGAAAGCTCCTCGGAACCCGCTGCGGTTGCCTCGCAGAATGTCAGCGCCCCTGCCGAAAGTGCTCCGGCGCAGCATCTGGACCGCCGCGCGACAGGTCTGCACCGTCGCTTTACCAAGAGCTTCAATGCCATTGCGAAAGAAGAATCGGGTCCCAAGAAAAAGGGCCTGGATGTCCCGTTCGATGAGGAACCGTCTTCTGCAAAGACCGTGATCATCGTGGTACTGCTGCTGCTTGCGGCTGTGGGCGGAGCGCTCGCGTTCTTCTACATCTAGTCCGATGTCGTTCGAAGTCCAAGAATACAAGGGAAAGAGAAAAACCTACAATCCCCAACATAAGTTTCCGCTTATCCGCCTATTGCTGTTGGCGATGGCGGCTTTCTTTGCATATTGGTCTGGCCTGACTTCTAAAATTGCTGATGCGCTTCCTTTGCCGGGAAACTCCGATGAGGCCCCGATAGAAACTTGGGATTCCCGTTGCAAGCTGTACGGTGGAACTCCGTTTGAATTGCAAAATGGGCTTGCCCAGTGTTCGTGGATCGTGGATGATTCAGTTCCTGTGACGCGCTTGCCCAACCCGTTCCTACGCTATGTGGCATCGCTTCGCAAGGGTGAAAAGTCCAAGTTGCACTGGGTGGCTCCTGTCGAGGATTTCAAGGACGCGATTCTCGTGGTGCACGAGGATTCGACGAGTTCCGTATACCTGCGTTACATGAACGAGGATTCTACCCGTTTCTGGATTTCCAAGAATACCGGCTGCAAATTCCCTGGCGTTTGCCCGCAGCTTCCGCTGGAATGGTCCGCTCTCCCGATTAGCGAGGGCTTCGATTTCGAGGGGCAGGAATCCCTCTTGGCCATGGACGTGTTTTACGGAATTGGCGAAGCTCCGATCTATCCGGTGCTGCCTGGTCGCATCCTAGAAATTGGACGCGATACCCTGGGCTTCTTTGTCGAGGTGGATCATGGCTACAATGTCGCGAGCAAGACTTCTGGAATGGGGGCGGTTAGCGATTCCCTGTCTGTCGGAGATTCGGTCGGCATCGGTTCGGTGCTGGGACGGCTCCTGCCGAAGGACAGCGCCATGTTTTTCTTGACGGTCCGCCAGAACGGTCAGTTTGTGCGTTGGACTGATTTTTACGCTTTGACTCACCCTGTATTGCCAGACTCGCTTTCTTCTTTTGAAAAGTCGATCGGTTTTTAATACTTTTGGTCTTATGAAGTTTAGCCTTAAGTCTCTATCTGTTTTCCTCTTGATATTTGCCTGCATGGCTCTGTTCCTTGCGGGATGCGAAAAGGATAGTGACGGCCCGATGGATGTATCCGTTGATAATTTTAGCTATCGTGGCGAGGGCTTTTTCAATGCTGCTAAACTAGATTCGGGCAGGACCATCCATTTGTCGAAGGACACCCTGTTCCTGAACATGGGGCAGATGTATACCTTTTCCAACTGTGCGCTGGAATCGATTGACCTAAATCTCCATAAGGAAGATTCCGTCCTCTGGATTTCCCCGGTGCTGAAAATTCATGCCACCGCCGAAGATTGTCCTGCGCCTTATTACCGCCCCGATACGTTACTCAAGGTGTTGCTTTCTAATTCGCAGATGGATGGTGTCGGGCTCATCAAGGTGAAAAACGATACAGATTCCCTTCTGGATTCGATCCTGCTTCGTCGAGGGAACATCTCGAAGGATACGTTCGAAATTTATCTGGATTCCTCGTTCGCAGATGTGCATGCCTATCCGCTCCGTACCAAGGATAAGAAGAATGGCAAGACGATTCCGACCATTTTGCGTGTGCTGGATTCGCTGACTCCGCGCGTGTTCTACTGGCGTACGATGAAGTCTAACTGCACCTATCGAGTCGATAATTGCGTGAATACGATTCCCGATACAATCTATCCGACTCGCTGGAATGTGAACGATACGAACCTGGTGCCCGTGCATTATGTCTGTGCCGATTCCGATTCCGTCTACTGCATCAATTCCAAGTGGGAAAACGATTCTACCGAGCTGGGAAGCGTGCTGGAACGCCCCGATACCATTTGGCATTACAGCACGTACTATATGGAAAATATCCCTGCTTGCGGAACCTACGATTCGATTGCGATTAGCAATTACGGTGTTGGCAATCGGGTGCGCTTTATCCGTAAGCTGTTGACTCCCGATGACGATGAAACCTTCTGTGGCCCGTCATCGCAGAAAAGCTGGATGGTGTATAATTTGTCTGGAACAGTGATGGTTGTAGATTCCGATACGGTTAAAGTGCTTGATAGCTTGTCTGCAACATGGAAAAAGGCGACTGTCGCTCCGGACACATTGATTGTAAAAGAAGAATGAAAAATTAAGAATTAGGAATTGAGAATGATTGAATATTCCTACTCTCCAGAAATTGCCGAGGCAGATCGCCCGATTATCCTGGAATCCCGCATTTACAAGGATTGGCTCGAAGCGTCCCAGAAAAAGTTTGTCGTAACCAAGGTGCATTTTTCGTCGGTGGATTTTCTGCGCAAGGGACGTCAGCCACTGTTTATCAAGCTGGCTGCCACGGCGACTCTCCCTGATGGGCGACCGGTGCACGGGATTGTGCTCGTGCGCGGTAATGCGGTCGGAGTGCTGGTGGTGCTCCGCTGCGAAGGAAAGAAGTACCTGCTGCTTGTGCGTCAGCCGCGCTTTGCTATCAGCGAACAGGCCTCTCTTGAAATTCCCGCAGGCATCCTAGACTGGACGGGGGACTACCGCAAGGTGGCGCTTTCGGAACTGGAAGAAGAAGCGCAGATCAAGGCGGACGATTCCGAGCTGATAGACCTGATGGATTTTTGGTACAAGGGAAAAAGCGACGGGTTTGCGGCGAGCTGCGGCCTGTTGGACGAACGCATCCGCCTGTACGCCATCGAACGCGACGTGACTCCAGAACAGCTGAAGGCCATGGATGGCCGCGACCAGGAATACACCGAAGAAATCGAGTGGATCAAGACCGTGGTGATGCCTTATGAAGAGGCTGCCCGCGAGTTTGTCGATGGAAAGAATTTGATTGCGCTCTTCCTGTACGAGCGCTGGCTCTCTGCTAATTCAGCTACCAGTTGCCAAGGTTGTTGACGGTAAGCCCGATAAAGAAAACCGTCAGGTAACCGTACCAGAGGCCCGTAAGCACGTAGTTCAGCTTACGCTTGTAGGCCTTGGGCTCGTTCTTGTTCTTTTCGCGAATCACAAGAATGTTCTTGCGCAAAAAATAGGCGCAACCAGCAAGACCGATCAACGAAGCGAGAATCAAAAGAACGTAAGCCATGCGCGAAATATAGCAATTACGGAACGAGCTGGAAAACTTTCTCGCCCTTGCGGCTCATGCCGTAGCGGGTGCGAAGAAGGTTCTCCTTGTAGAGCGAGTCGCTTTTCAATCGCTCGATTTCGATGTTGCAAGAATCGATGGCATGCTTCAGCGAGTCGATTCTGGCCTGGTAGAGCTCGATGTCCTGGGCGACCTTGTTCTGTTGGTTGATGCTGTTTTTACCGAACAGCAACTGAGACGCCACCACCGCGATGGCGATGACGACTGCGAGCAAGGTTAACCAGAATCGTTTGTTCAAGTCAGGGTGTCCCGTTAAAGTAGAATTGGAAATTGTCCGGCGTACTTACCAAGCCGGCAAGTTCCAGCTCTGTTAATATAGCTAATATATTGACTGGCTTGAGGTTACATTCCCGCTGAAGGTCGGAAAATGTCTTGCGGAAACCATTGAACTGCTTGAAAAGGCGGAGCGCGTCGGGTGAAAGGGTGCATCCGGTGGCGGCAACTTGAGAAAGACTCGGTGCCGTACTCTGTGAACCGCTTGACTTGACTTGCGGAAGCCCTGCTACTAGGCGCAGACTTTCAGGGACAAAGACTGGGGTTGCCTTTCCCTGGTCCAGGTAAAAATTCGGTCCGCTTGCGGTTTCGCTGTCGAAGTCCCCAGGAACGGCGAGTAACGGCTTGTTCTCTTGCAGGCAGTAATCGGCGGTAATCAGGGCTCCGCCCTTGAGTTTACTTTGTACTAAAACCGTTCCCTGAGAGAGTCCGCTGATGATACGGTTTCGTGCAGGGAAGTTCCCCTTATAGGCGGGGAAGTCGTTTTCGTATTCAGTGAGAATGCAACCGCCCTTATCGATGATCTGCCTAGCGAGTGTGGCGCGGTCTCCGGGAATGGGGACGTCGAGCCCCTGTGCAATCACGGCGATGGTCGGAATCCCGTATTCAAGGGCTGCTTCATGGCAGTAGCTGTCGATCCCCTGCGCGAGTCCCGATACGACAACGGCGTTCGTTCCTTGCAACGATTTGACGAGCCTGCGGCAGAGTTCCTTGGCGGAGCTGCTCGGACGGCGTGTGCCGACCATGGCGATTCCGACGGCTTCTTTTTCGGGAAGTGTTCCGATGCCGTACAGCCGCTTTGGCATGAACTTGGATTGGGAAAGGGAGAGCGGAAAATCTTCGGGCGCAAGTTCCATATACTTTCTATCTTTGTCGATCATGAAATACTCCTTTCAAGACTTGTTGAATATCATGGCCACCCTTCGTTCGCCCGAAGGGTGCCCCTGGGACCGTCAGCAGACGCACCAGTCCCTGTTGCCGTATCTTGTCGAAGAATCCCATGAATACATCGATGCCGCGCAGGCAAACGACAAGGTTCACATGGCGGAGGAACTGGGCGATGTCCTGTTCCAGGTGGTGTTCCATTCCCAGGTCGCAAAGGAAAACGGTGATTTCTCGATCGACGACGTGGTGCAGGGAATCTGCGAAAAGATGATCCGACGCCATCCTCACGTTTTTGGGGACGCGAAAGTCGATGATTCAAAAGGCGTTGTTCGCCAATGGGAACGCATCAAGGCGCAGGAAAAGAATAATCTACCAATGGCGGGCAAGTCCGCTATGGACAAAGTAAGCAAGAGCTTGCCGACGCTCGCACGTGCTCAAGAGCTTCAGCGTCGCGCAGCCAAAGTAAGCTTTGACTGGACCGAGGCTGAACCTGTCTTTAACAAGGCTGTAGAAGAATTTAGCGAATTCCGCACCGAAATGCAAGCGGTGTCTCCTGAAAATCGCAACATCGAACGCATGGAAGATGAATTCGGAGATATCATGTTCAGCTTGGTGAATGTGGCGCGCCACTGTGGATTTAATGCGGCTCTTGCGCTGGAACGCGCGAATAGCAAGTTTGAACGCCGTTTCCGCATCGTAGAGCAGATGGCCCGCGATCAGGGCAAGGAAATGAAGGATGTCGGCCTCGAAGGCCTACAGCAAATGTGGAAGCAGGCAAAGGCTGCATCCAAGTCGTTCTAATTCGGAACATTCCACATTGGAATACGAAAGTTGAAATTTTTTCTCCGCAAGTGAAAATTTTTCGGTATATTAAGTAATGTGCTTCCAGTCCATTCTGGTTTAGCGAAGGGATGCTGGAGCAAATCACGGGGTAGAATAGACCGGAAGCACGCTTGTTTTCTTCTAATTCCACTCGTCCCGCAGGGTAAAACCTGCGGGATTTTTTTATAAATGCGGCCAAAGAAAAAATCCCCACTGCAGAGCAGTGAGGATTTAAAATGATATCTACTATGATTTATTGGACCACGGGTTGTGGTGCTATAATAGTGCTTAAGCAGGCTTGGAATTCTTCGTAATTGCTTTTTTTGTACTTGTAGGCATAATAATATTTATTGCCGTTGACATCGTAATCGCTGTCCTGACTGAAATAATCCAGGTTTTCGCTTGTGCAATTATTCTTGGATACGGGGCGTGTAAATTCATAGGAGTCGGTGCAAGTAATGCCGTTTGCAGCAACGGTTACGATTTCAAGTTCATAATTATCTTGTTCAATGGCCTTTAGAACGGAAACCGTGTACGGGATTCCGCCGAACGTAAACGTTTCTCCGGTAGCCGACATTCCTGTAGAAACGATACCAAAGGAGGCTAGCTCTTCGACGGTACACAATCCCATGCTGATTCGTTCGGCCAGTGGCAGGTCGGCATAGAATTCTGCGTATTTTGTTTGAATCTCGCTGGAATTTTCAAAGCCATCGATAGTAATTTGCGCCATATTGGGTGTGAACAGGTCCTGTGCTTTAGGAATATAGGTTGTAGTTCCGGTCACCAAGTAGGCAAATAGTTGATTTCTATAGCCGCTGGTAGAATAGTTGTAATCTGCTGGTGCAATACCTTCTGCTGCTGTCGTGGTTGTTTTGCTGAACGATCCGTTTGAAATGGAGAGCGCTGTTTGATTGCCCTCGAAGTCGCTGTGACAGTAAGTCTCGCCTCCATGGGAACCCCAGTCATCGTCGTAATCCCATTCGTACATGCAGGGAATGCTGCTCCAGTTTCCGTAGATGCTTCCTGCGGTTCCGCCGACATACATTTCTCCATAATTTTCGTATTCGCCTTCTTCGTTGTCTGCCCAAAGAATCGCCAAAGTGTCGCCTACGAATTTATACTGAGCGATACGTTCGCCTGATTTGACCTTGACTTGTCCCCATTCGGCAACGCCATCCTTGACAAGGCACTTGTTCTCATATTCACCATCTCCCGAAAGATGTATGCTTTGGGAGTTTTCATCAATGAGCATCTGGTACGAAGAACTGTTGGTCTCTGTGGATGTGTAGGTTTCGGAATTTCCGCCGGGGCCAGAGCTGCTGTCGTCGCTGCAGGCGTAAAAGGCGAAAGATGTGGCTATGACTGCTCCGATTAGTGTGGTCTTGGAGAAATATCTGAACATAAATGCTCCTTGTATATTTTAAACAAAATGTAAAAAAAGCGCAAACATTGTCAAGCAAAATCTCAAGGGGCGTTTTTAAATGTGATATAAAGCAAAATCCCCACTGTAGAGCACTGAGGATTTAAACTTCTAAGAAAATGTTTGAACTGTTTCTGTGAACAACAAAGCCCCCGGGTGTTAACCGGGGGCGGTTGTGAGTGCGAGGCGATATCACATTTTTAATCTGCGATAAAGCCGAGCGGTCTCTGTGAACGACGAAGCCCCGGTTATTAAACCGGGGCGGTCGTGAGAGGTTTGACTGAAGAGTAAGAAACTACTTAAGTCTAGTCAAACCGGTCTGTTTAGGCGCGAGCCTTGGCCTTGTCGCCGTACTTCTTGATGAGTTCGTCCTGGATGTTCTTCGGAACCGGCAGGTACTTGCAGAATTCCATGGTGAATTCAGCCTTACCCTGGGTCATAGAACGCAGGTCAGTAGCGTAGCCGAACATTTCGGACAGCGGGACTTCGGCGGTGATGGTGGTCATGCCGAGTTCTTCGTTCGTACCGGTGATGGTACCACGACGCTGAGAAACGTTACCCACGACAGAGCCCTGGAATTCGGTCGGAGTCTGGATTTCGACCTTCATGATCGGTTCGAGGATCTGAGCGCCAGCCTTTTCGAAAGCTTCGCGGAAGGCCATACGGGCAGCAACCTGGAACGCCATATCAGAGGAGTCGACCGGGTGGTATGCACCATCCTGGACTTCCATTTCGATACCCACGACCGGGAAGCCGATCAAGGAACCAGCTTCCATGCAGCTCTGGAAACCCTTGTCGCAAGACGGGATGTATTCCTTCGGAATACGGCCTCCCACGACGGAGTTCACGAAGTTGTAAACCTTTTCCTGGTCGCCTTCGACAGCCATCGGACG
>LVAE01000024.1 GCA_001603905.1 Fibrobacterales bacterium Fibro_02 | reverse complement strand
AGGAGCTTTTCGCGTTCGCGGTTCTTGTCGAGGACTTCCTTCTTGGAGAGGGCCTGGAAAGTGCCATCGGCTTCCATGGCGTCGATCTTGTCAATCTTCTTGATGGACTTACGGACGGTCTGGAAGTTCGTGAGCATACCACCGAGCCAGCGGTTGGTCACGGAGAACTGGTTGCAAGAAGCAGCAGCGTCGAGCACGCACTGACGAGCGGTCGGCTTGGTGCCAACGAAGAGCACAGTCTTGCCAGATTCAGAAATCTTGGCAGCGGCCTTGGCAGCTTCTTCAAGGAGTTCACGAGTCTTGGAGAGGTTGAGAACGTAGATGCCGTTCTTTTCAGCCAAGATGTAGGGTTTCATTTTCGGGTTCCAGCGCTGAGTCTGGTGACCAAAGTGGGAGCCTGCAGCAAGCAGATCTTCGACAGAAGGCAGATTTGCCATAATGTATTTCCTTTTCGGTTGTTACTACCCGGACTGCAATTAAGCCGCGAAGCACAGGGCGGACCCAGGGGTCAGGACGGTGCCACCGAAGCGACTCTCGCAAGCCGGTGATTGGTTTTACCTGGGCGAAATTGCCCAAGCGCGCGTAAATGTAGAAAAAATAGTGGTCAGTGTCTAATGTATATTTGAACGAAAAAGCCGTATAAAGGACCCCCAAATGTCTACCATCCGCAAAAGAATTTCCGCCAATTCCAATTCCCGCTCCGAAAAAGCCCTTTTCGATACCGCCGTCTGCCTGAACGACGAATGGGACATCTGGATGAACCCGCGGCTAAAATTCGAGGACAGGAAGAATTCCCAAAGCATCGACCACGAGGTAGACTGCATTCTGTACCACAAGAAATACGGGATGCTCCTGATCGAATGCAAGGACGGGCAGATTTCCACCGAAGAAGCCCAGGGTACCGAAAACGGATTCATCTGGAAACAGGGGGGCCGCATCATGGACCGCTCCCCCATCCAGCAAATCGAGCAGTCCATCCACCCGCTCCACGACCACTTCAGCGAGATGTTCCCAAAAGAAGGCGGACTCACCTACTACAAGGTACGCGTGCAGTGGGCAGTCTGCTTCGCCGACATGGAAAACATGGGAAAAATCGGCAGCAACGCCATTCAGCCCAAGCGCATCATCCTGAAGCAAGACCTTAAAAGCTACAACACACTCGAACGCAAGGTCAAGAAAATTCTCGAGACCAAGGAAGAATCGCACGGAGGAAAGCCCTTCCCGAACGAAGTTCTGAGCGACGAGGACTACAACCGCCTCACGAGTTTCTTGGGCTGCTTCGACGAGCCGACCTGGCCGGAACTCTGGGAAATGGAATCGAGCGCGCGCCTGCAGCCGACCGCTTTCCAGGAAATGCTCATGGAATCGATCACCAGGAATCCGCGCATACAGATCGAAGGGGTCGCCGGGTCCGGAAAATCGCTCTTGGTGCTGTGGGAGACCCGGCGCCTTATCGCCGAAGGCAAACGCGTCGCGGTACTCTGCTTTAACGACCTGCTGGCAGAACAGCTTCAGAAAAATTTCAAGAAAGAATGCCTTGACGACAGCCAGGTGGTCGCGGCCAGTTTCCACAAGCTGGCCTGCAAGTACGTGCGCAATGCCAAGATAGAAGGAGTGCCCCGCCACGAACCGGAAGATCCCGCCGCAAAGACGGATTACTATAAGGCCGTCGTCGCAAGTTTCCCTGCCGCCATCAAGGCGCTCCGCGAGAAAAAGAAGAAACAGTTCTTCGACGCCATCGTCATCGACGAAGGGCAAGACTTCGAAAACGGCTGGCTGGATACAGCGCTGCAGCTATTGAAAGACCCCGAAAAAGGAATCGTCCGCTTTTTCTACGACCGCAACCAGACCATCTTCAAGAACCGCGACGTTCTCGGGAACAAGACAATAGGCGCCATGCCCGTCATGGTACTGAAACGCGGGTACCGCTGCACCAAGAAAATCCTGGACTGGGTCTACGACACGACCGACATCAGAATCCCCTGCTACGACGAGACCCCGACAGGCCGCGCCGTCGATGTCAGGATGTATGAAAATCCCGAAGACCAGGTCGAATTGCTGCACAAGGAAATCAGGCGTCTCCAGAAAAAAGGAGTCGGCCCCGAGAACATCCTTGTCGTTTCGCTGCGCAGCCGCGCAAATTCGGGGCTTGCCAACCTGGACGATGACGAATTCCACTGGAGCGACATCAGCGATTCCCTGAACGGGACCGCGATAAACATCGTGTCGGTGTACCGCTACAAGGGCCTGGACAAGCAAGTGGTGATCCTGACGGATCTGGAACCCTCCAAGAACGGCCCGGGATTCCCGCACAGCAATGCCCACCTGATCATGGTCGGAGCGACGCGCGCCAAGGAACACCTCGTCGTGTTCAAGCAACGGCATAAGATGTAACAAAATCGCTTTTTCAAAAAAAAGCTTTTTCGTTTTACATTTTGAATGTTATAAACGATATATAAGCACGATTATGAACTGGCTTGCCGACATATTTATAAACAAAAGTTTACAGAATTTTTTGGACACAAATTTCGAGTGTCATCTTTTGACATCTGGGCATTGCTATATTTGTAAGCATGAGAGTGATTGATAATTTCTCTGTTTGGTTTTCCGGTGCCCCGACGGGCGCTTCCTCCTATTGTATCTATAAGGGTCTCGCCCTCGGCTTGACCAAATAACTTTCGTCTTTCCCCTTTATATAACCGTCTTTTGATAAAAATTTTATCAAGGGGCTTTTATCGTCTTTTCTCGCCGTCCGCCAGCCGACGGACACCGTCAAACACCCAAAGGAGTACGCCCATGCGTCACAACAACACCCCGGCCACCGCCACCCCGATCAACAACCTCATCGCGCTCGTCCAGACCGCCCCTACCGAAGAGGCCCGCGCAAGCGCCATCGGGCAGATGTGGGAGCAGTACGGCGACAAAATCGTAGGAATCGCCGCCAAGCAGTCCTACAACATGGACTCCGACTTCGGCTACCACGGCTACAGTGTCGCTGACCGCCGCGCCGCCGTCATGGGAGAAACCTTCGAGGTGTTCCTCAAGACCGCCCTGGAATTCGACGCCACCCTGGGCGTGCCCTTCATGGCACACACCGCCAACAAGGTCAAATGGCAACTCCAGACAGACAAGCGCGAAAACTCCAAAAGAGACGACCGCGAAGAGCCTCTCGAGTACATCGAGAACTGCAGCGCCCCCAACGACATGGAAAACAATGTCTACCTCAAGGACGCCATCGATGCCATCAAGCGCAGCCTCGTGGGCAAAGCGACGCTTCTCCGCTACTTCGACACCCTCGTGGACATCTGCTACGACGGTCTCAATCCCACCGACGCCGAAGCCGCCAGACGCATGGGGTGCACCCGCGCCACCACGAACAACTACCGCAAGCAGCTGCTTCAGCACTTGAGCGAATACGACCTGGTCGAAGACTGCCGCATGGCCCTGGCGGCGTAGCCGTGGCCGCGACTTTCGCGGTCAAATTTTGCCATGTTACGGTAGCACGGCAAATTTTTTTCACTTTTTTATTTACATCGAGCAAATTCGATACGATATATAAGTAGAAACTTGAACAAGGAGTACGACATGCCGAAGACAAAGCAGTACCAAATCGTTGACGCCCGCATGGAGGTGTGCAGCGGCGGCCCGGACCCGTCCATTCTCGTCGCCGAAGTGGAACTCATGCCCCAGACCGCAAAAGGTAAGCCCGTCTTCTACACCCTTTCGGAAGTTGATGGCATGCCCGCATTTTACAAGACGAAGGAGTCCATTTTCGACAAGCTCGTGAACCCGGACGAAGACGAAGACGTCATTTCCGACATTGTAAATAAGCATACCCTGTACGAAGGCGAAAGCTACGCCGACTTTTTCGAAAACCACAAGGGAATCGAATGTTACGAGGGTCTGCGCTACCTGATTTACATCATGCGCGCCGACTGGGACAAGACAAAGGCCTTCATCAAGAAGACCAAAGGCAAGCTCCTGAGCGAAATCGAAATCCCGAAATCCGACGTCGAAGAAGACTGGGAAAACGGTGAAGACGAGGATTGGTAGGACTTTTTAGAAGCTAAAAAAGAGCCTTTTGATTTAAAATCAAAGGGCTCTTTTTTATATATTTACCCTTGTATTTCGACAATCCTCGTGACAGTCGGCATAGGCCTCTGGCCCGTACGTGCATCCGCGACGAGGCACATTAACCTTCTTGTTGATGTTGTTGGGTTGGATTTAGCCGGGGAAAACCCCCGCCAACAGTACTGCAAGAGCATCCCTTTTCCACGCAATGCGTGGAAATTCCCCAATAGTAAAACAAAAAAAAGCAAATGAAGCCCATTCATTTGATGTATTGCAATATGTATTGACAGACGTCTATACATTTTCTATAATAAAGAGGGTAATAGATGAATATTACAAGGCACGCTTTTGAAAGAATGCGTGAAAGAGGCTTTACCGTAGAAATGCTTGGAAAAGTTCTGCGGATGAAAACAATTCGACGAGGACCATCTAAAGAAGAAGGATCTTCAAGAATTGTAGCCAAAGTAGATGGATCATACTGGACACTGATTGTTACAGATGATATGAAAACATTGATAACCGTAAGGAGAGCCCATGAAGACGAAGAGCAAGAAGCAAGAGAAGGTTAAATTGCCCAAAGGTTTCAAGCTAGTTGACGATTTTCTTTCTAAAGAGGAAATTGAGGCTCTTGAAAATGACACCACGGTAAGGGGGCCTACGACGATCATCACCGGCGGTCATGAATCGGAAACACTCGAGGAATCCATAGCCCGCATCAGCCGCGCCATAGCCGAGGCCAAGGAAGAAAAGAAAATGTATTCCATAAGGCTCAAGGTCAAAACGGTTGATGCAATCAAGCGAAAAGCGGCCGCCGCAGGCATCCCGTACCAAACATACGTGAACGTTCTGCTTGACAACGCAGCATTCGCCTAAGAACGCACCGAATCGCCAGCCCGGCTGGCGATTTTTCTTTTTCATTTTACATTCGCAAGATTCCTAACGATATATATAGTGAAGACTTTAAAAGGAGGCCCTTATGGCACAACCGAAAATCTATGTCGCCAAGAACGGCACAAAGTTTGTCCACTACACCAAAGAAAAGATTGTAATCCAGGACCCCAAAAACCGAACCTGGGCAACGAAGGGTTGCAAGTAAAAGAATTTCCTTAATTTTCCGTTGTTGGTGAACGAAAGCCCGGTGACTTCATTGTCATCGGGCTTTTATACATTTTGTTCTAAAAAGTTTTGACAACCAGACTTCTTTGATTTATCTTTTTGAAAAACAAGAAGGAATATCACCATTATGTCATACGACATCAACACATATTGGAGTAGTCTTGCCTACTCAGCAGGCAACCTAAAGAACCCTATCTACAAGTGGAGCTGTTTTAGTAACGCCAGCACAACCGAACTAAGTGGCTACATTCAAGATATTACAGAACAGCTGGAATCGTATGACATTTCTAACGCCATATATCAATATGACGAAAATCGTGACGCCTATTACAAAACAAAGGCCCCAATTGAAGCAAAAGTTTTTGCCACCCTATTCCTAATCCGATGCGCGCTTATCAACAGATGCTCTGACGACTGGGACCTCGCTATCAGGCCAGAATACACCTCTGAAATCGGCCTTGATGACTTAAGTTCCAGTCAATGGGCTTCCTTCATAAACACCGCGGAAAGTGTATTAGGAAGACCGCCCCTAGCACAAGGCAACTCAGCATCCCATTACTGCGCACGTATTCTTGTTGAATCCGGCATCCCTCTAAAAGCCCTGCAGAATCCTAAATCCAAGGTAGTGGAGGGATTAAGAAGCATTTGGACTTTTCGCACTAGCGCTCCCAACATCAGTGCATACAATAAAGCAAAAAACGATTTCGAGTCTACGGGCGTCCTGATGAAAAGAACGGGAATCTTTTCGCAAGTACTTCCACTACCGGGCGGCCGTAACGGGTGCAGAGCCTTTTTCGACACCGGATTAAACTTGCTTGAGAGCGCCATCGCCAAACAAAAGAATGCAAGCAGCAATTTAGACGGCGTCGCGCTTTTCAAGGAACTCGGCTTCGAAAACCCCTCGCAACAAGCAATCGATTACATTTTCAACCTTAAGCAACAATTAAATATTCCGCAACCTGCTTCCGATACAATAGACAAGAAAAAAGTCAGCCTTCCAAGAATCCACAGAAAAGTTTCTTTCACCTGGAAAGGGAAGACTCCCTAGTCTTTAGCGACTCGGCTATATTAAACGCTGATATAACAAGTTCGTTTTTTTAGATTATTGAAAGCCCGAAGACTTGATTTGTCATCGAGCTTTTAATGGCAAATGCTACGCCTCAAAAGGCTGCAAGTAAAAGAAATACCCTTGTTATCTCCGTTGTTGAACAAGGCTCGGTGACCTTCGGGTCTTTGGGAGTTTTTGTAGAGCAACTACGATTTTATCAACTCCGCCAGTTCTTCTGGCGCGCCTTCTTTATTCGTATAATTCCGCATGACTGATTTCATGTCAAGGAGGATGCAGTGGATTTTGTGATAATCTTGACCACGGTCTTTCCAATCACCGTAGATATAGCCCACGCGGCACATTTTAAACGAACCCATCTTTTCAAATTGTTCACCTAATTTGGCATTGGATTCATTCCATTTTCCAGCATTCGCGCAATACGGCATAATGAAGGCATTATAAACATTGCTTGCGGGCGTTTTCATTTTCGCATATTCCGCATAAGCCATTTGCTTGCAAACGGATTCTGCGCCCGGCAAGTGCGCGTGTCTCTTGGTTAGACCATACTTGTAATATTTAGAATCAAGGACAAACGTGTCATCACCAAGAACCATAATCGTATCGGGGCGTAATGTAGAGCGCTTATATTCAGCATCTTTACCAACTTCTTCTTGATAATTGTCGCCTTCTGAAGTGAGGTTACTTTCTCCCACAAGTTTCAGCGACGGATTATAGTTCACACGTTTTTCATCTGCGGAAACTGTCCCGAAAATTCTATCAACCATCATTTCCCAAACATGGTCAAATTTTTCAAATCCGAAGGAAATCTCGGAGCCGTCTCCAGCACGATTTTCCTTATTTTCCATATAATTGACCACAGCCAACATTGATTGAAATAATTCCAAGAACTTGTCATTGAAAGTCGATGCTATTTTGTCTTTCATCGTCTCAGTAAAAAGTTCATAATCAAATTCTATTTCCGGCATCTCTAAATCATCTTCCGAGATACCAAGCAGAGGGCCTACAGTTTTTGCAGCTTCGTACGTACAGAATTTGTGAATCAGTGTTATTAGATTATCTTCTTTGTAATTCGTTCGACGAGTAATCAAATCGAGATAGACCAAATTGTATCGACCATCTTCGTCTTGAATTACCTGCGGTTTGATGTTTTTGATGGTCTTCGACCAGTTTATTTTACCAGAATACCCTTTCTTATAGATGTGTTCCGTTTCGACAAAATAGCCAAAATCAAGGTAATACTGTAAAACAGAAAAGAATGCATGAATAGGGAAATCTATTTTCTTGTCATCTTTCTCATCATTAGGGAACACGTTTTGTTCAAGCATGTCATTGATTATGGAAAGCAAACGAAAAAAATCTGCCTTGAGCTCAGTGTCCTTCACTTCATCACTTAAGGACGAATCAGGACGATAACCTCGAGGAAAAAATATCCTTGGCTCAAATTTATAGAGGCCTTCCGTCTTGACAATTTTTACACCAACAAACAGATTGTCCTCTTTCGATGACGATTCGTCAGAACCGTCATAAAAAACACAGAAATCAGCAAAATGTTTATTCTCAGGCATCTGCTACAGTTTCACCTTCCATACTTCCTTCACCGGCAAGGTCGTCTTGTTGTGACACTCCATTTATATCTTTAATTAAATTTCTTTTATCGTCATCACTTAATTTGAATACCTTATCAAATGCCTCTGTCATTTGACCAGTCTCATTTTCAAAAGCATCAATCAATTCAGAAAGTGACTTAAACTCGTCATTTCCAGAACCCTTCTTAAAGATGACCGTTGCCGCATTTCTCTTGAAAACATCATCCCAAAGATATTTGATTACCTTCTCGGCAAAATCTACTCTTGAGACATCTTCGAACTTAGTCACATTATTTTCCCGCTTAACCGAAGTACTTATGAACCAACCTCCGAGACATTTATCATCCGCTTTAGATATGTTCGGAGTAGAAAGGATTTTTTCATTGACCCATTTGCGGAATGCACCCCAGCAAACATTGGTTCCTTCGATTTTGATATTATACTGCGCAACATTGTCCAAATCGTTACGAATCATCCTAGATTTGAACCTGCGCTGGAACGCATTATCCATCGTAATCACATTTTGGTCGCTAGTGTTCATTGTGGCGTAGATGGAAAGGTTCGGCGGAAGACGGATGGCTGTAGTCCACGTAAAATGAAGTTCATGCGTTTGTATATCTCTAGCCCCATTATTAACAACTACATGCGCACAATCATCACGTTGAAAATTTATTTCCGATTCAAAAAGAGACTCTTTATTTTGGCGTTTAGCCCTTATTTCTTCTTCGTCAGTTGTTTTTTGACGAATGTATGCATTTACATCGGTGTTTGAAACACCATACGAACTCCATCCAGGCTGGTAAATATTTTCAGTTGATTTGTCTGGGTTGTCACCAGGTTTGATTCTATCGAGCAACTGGAACATTTCTCCAAAAATGGCAGCCGCATTGCCGCGATTGATTTCTTCGATAATCAAAAAGAATGGTTTATTCGGCTCATGATATGCCCTGCGCACAACATCTGCAAACGGTCCCGGCTTAAACCGATAATCAACGCCATGGCCATCTGGATCAACAAAAGGATACACTTGCCCCACAAAATCAGCGTTGCTATATTCTGGATGAAATACGCAACGAACTTTGTGGTATTCTTTATTTTCTACATTATGTTTATTGAGTTCTTTATCGATGTCTTTTTCTACCTTATAGCTCTTGCCACAACCCGGCACACCGTAATAGATGATTTGGGTTGTAGGAATGGGGGGCGCTTTAAGCTTTGTCGTTTTATCATCGTTAATTACTTTTGTTTCAAAATCAGCAATACTATTTTCAATTGGTAATGGAGCCTGTCTTTCTGAGATTACATTCGTTTTAAATCTCAAATCGATTGTATTGTCTTCTTTTTTTATAAAAGTCAGTGTTGAATAATCTGCAATTAAAAATTTCCTAATGGAAAAATTTCCTTTATCCAAACCATAAAGGTAACACCGATTCTGTGTAGTTATTGACGGTTTGAACCCTTCGTATTTTGCCGTTGTTTGAGTTCCAAAAAATTCGTTTATAGCTTTTAGATAAGAAAAATATGTTTCCAATATGGAATCATGACTAACTTTATTACCACTCTTATTTGAATATAGAGGTAACGATACAATAATGCTTGCCATTGCTGCAACACAATCTTCCTTGTATATAATGAAAGACAATTTTTCCATCCCCCCAAGGAATTCAAGTAATTCTGGAGGAAGAAAAATACCGGTGTCTTTCGATCCTGTTGGTTCTTCTTTTAATGTAGCACTGTGTCCTGCAATTTTCAGCACAAATTTTTCATTCATACTATATATTCCTATAAACTTCTTTAATTAAAGCCATCATAACATCAACAACCATGGAATTTCCTGCTTGCTGATACATCTGACAATCAGATACAACTTGTTTAAAATCATCAGTAAATCCCATCAAGCGCAAACACTCCCTTGGAGTCAAACGTCTTATTTTTCCATTAGTTGTAACATAATTGTCTTCCCCGGCACGATGCATTTTGTGCATTGTTCTCATTAGTGGACGGGCGATCTTCAAATCAATTTCTGGTTTCATTGAAAAACCACCTGTTCCTGCACTTAAGATTCCTGGTAAAATTCGATCCGATAGAAAATATTTCTCAGGAACACTCCCTTTGGCGTGCTTTATACAGATATCACCTTTATTCGATGTAAAATTTCCTTCAGGAGTATTATCCAACAAGAAATCTTGAAGTGTATATGTCAACTCTTTTGTAGGGGGAAATTCAAATTCATCTCCACCATGTTTAAAACCTACTACAAAAATACGCCTTCTTTTTTGTGGAATTCCATAATTTACTGAATCCATAATTTGGTAGTGAATTTTATAACCTAACGAAGCAAAAACTCGTTGAACAACCATCCAAGTTTTTCCACCATCATGTTTCACCAACCCTTGAACATTTTCATATATAAAAGCCTTCGGTTCTATTTCCTTAACTAATCTTGCGAATTCATAGAATAACGTTCCTCTCGCTTCCTCCAAACCCTTCTGATGCCCAAGCAATGTAAAACTTTGACAAGGGCTACCACCAATAAAGAGATCTACTTTGTTTTTATATTCATTTCCGTCAAGCAGTTTCACGTCATGATGAAAATGTTTTTCGGCTAAATCGTAATTCGCTAAAAAAGATTTTTTTACATAATTAATTTTTTTGGGCAAAAAAGAGTCTATATATTTCTTTTTTTCGGAAGAAGGTATTTCAAGTAATTCTTTCAAAATTTGATCTTCTGATTTCGTCAATGCGGTTTCACCATTATCGCATGCAAATACTAGTTTATGCTGAATACCGCTTCTTTTTAATGCGAATTCGGGAGAACCGATTCCACTAAACACTGTTGCAACTCTTAAGCATTTTTTCATTTAGTTTCTCCAAATATTCCCGTATTTATAATGGATTCAATTACTTTGGAAACAACGTTTACAGCCATTGAATTCCCCGCTTGTCGATAAGCCTGAGTGTCATTTACAACTATTTTGAATTTGTCTGGGAACCCCATAAGTCGTAAACATTCTCGAGGTGTAAGAGTTCTAGCAACACCACGTAAACCTTTATATATTCCCTTGTATATTCTTGAATCACATTCTATACGCTTAGGTATTTTTGTTTCAAATCGCATATCGCCAAACCAATTGTATTGCTGACACGCAACTTGACATCTTGCGATTTTTCCATTTAAGGCAACATGTTTAGATTGAGCTGGATTAATAACACGCAAAAAGCCTTTTTCAGGCAAATAGTATTTATTTGGTACGTTTTTTTCTAAAAAGGATTCAACCGTTAAATCAGAATCAATCTTTTCCGGTTCCTTCAATTTTTTGAACAGGTCTTCAAAGTCTTTCCTAAATCCAACTACAAAGACTCGTCTTCGATTTTGAGGAACTCCAAAATCCTTCGCATTTAAATTCCATAATGTCCAATAATACCCAAGGCTATTAAAAATTTCAGAAATAATCTTCCAAGTTCGTCCGCCATCATGATTTAATATTCCAGTCACATTTTCAAAAACAAATACTTTAGGGTTAGCTTCCGATACAACTCGCGCATATTCATAAAAGAGGGTTCCTCTAGCCTCATCAAGCCCCTTTCTTTTTCCCATAATCGAAAACGACTGACAGGGGCTACCGCCAACAAACAAATCCAACTTTCCTGCATATTTTTTTGCAGAGAATTGACGAATGTCTGAATGCCAGTTCGCCTCTTTAATTTGATAATTCGAAAAGAATGCTTCTTTGCAATAAGGGTCGATATCTCCCGCAAACAGAATTTTTTCTTTAACGCCTAATTTTTTTAAGGCCTGTTCTGGCGCGCCTATTCCACTAAAACTTGTTCCAATGTTAATTTTCATGATAGCATTAGTCCAAATTATGCCGAAACAACAAGCAGTGAGACTTGGTTAGTCTTATTCTGCATAAGGTATTTTTCGTCGGCACTTTTCGCTCCGTGTTGAAAGTGAACGAGTTCACTCTCGCGGGAGCGGTTCTGGCCGATTCGCTTGATCGGGGTGCGGACAAAAAGAAAGGGCGAGAAGCCGACTCACTCCTCGCCTAAAAGCGCGACACTTTCAAAAGAATACAATAGCTCGCAACACGCGCAATTGTTCGGTCCTTTGCTTCGGCTTGTTCAGCACAAGCGACTTGCTCAGGAACCTTACAAAGGCACAATCATCCTGTGCGGATACACTACGCCCATGCAATCCACGGGCGACGGCGAGTCATTGTCTTATTCTTCCGTTTTTAGAATTGTCGAGATTCCAGGTGGGGAACAAGAGCAAAACTCTATGTACTCATAATATAGATTATTAAAATGGCAAAAGATGACACACAACCATGTCTATGTAAAAAAATTTCGGCATTCACCCATGAAAAGCCCACATTCATACTGCACAAAAAGGCAAAAAAAAATCACCCCTCCCCCTTTACAAAATCGCCCCTTCTATCAATAAGTTAGAGGTACGCCTTATCTCCAAAGGAGTTTTCATGGTAAAAATCCTCGACGCCGACCTTATCAAGGGCCACTTCATCATCACCGACGGCAAGCGAGTCCTAGTTGACTCAGGGCGCCAAAAGGCGCCCTTTTCCGGTATATTTCACCCCTCCATCTCCCCGTCAAGCTTCTCGATCGTCTCCCGAGTCAGGCGGTCATAAAACATTTCATACATCGGGGCAATGATTCCCGCAATTTCATAAATTCGGCGAGCCTTGGGCTTGCTTTCGTCATTGGCGGCCTTCACTATGTGCGAGGCCAGGTTAGACGCCATTATCACAATGGACGCCTTGCCGATATCCGAGTGATCTTTAACAACATCACGGAACACCGCGTAAGTTTCCTCGGTTATCCTATTGAAATTGCCCAGGGCATTTTTTAGAGAGCCCGGTCGTTTTTCAAAGGATTTGTAGCGTTCGTTGATATTGTCCTTCTTCATAAAGGTCTCCCGGGAACAGGTTTATCTTTATATCGTTCTGGGGAACCCGCATTGTAAAGTCATCATAGAATTTTTTTACGGCAAAATTCTTCCCCCACCTAGCCCTATTGCTATTTCCCGCAAAAGTTTGTATATTCATTTCAGTAGATTCCGACAATCCTTCTGACAGCGTTTTCGAACCGGGGAGGAAGTTTCACTATCTGCTTGAGGTCGTTGCCCTTTGTGGACTTGACAATCCGCAAATTGCGACAGTTGCCCTGCAGGGAACCGGCCCTGTGGCTATCAACGTAGAGCACCGTCTGCAATGCAGACGTTAACACAAGTCATTCCATTGGTTTGTAGGCGATTGCGTGTTGGGCAATCGCAGGGGCTCTAATGACTGCAGACGACATCAAGAAAGGTGAATCCGAAATTCTAGAATTCAAAGGGAACGAACTATCTGAAGACCCAAAGAAATGGGTGAAGACAGCCATCGCCTTTGCGAACGGCAAGGGAGGCACCATAGTTTTCGGTGTCGAAGACACCTCGCTTAAAATCACAGGCATTCCGTCAGTAAACGTGTTCAATTTTATGGACTCGATTACGAATGAAATTAGCGACAATTGCTCTCCGCAAATTTTTCCGCACCTACACATTGAAACCATTGAAGACAAAACCGTCGTCGTACTAGAGATAAGCAAGGGCGACTGTTCTCCTTATTTTTTCAAGCCCGAGGGAGAACGCCATGGCGTGTACATCCGTGTCGGAGCAACTACACGAAAGGCCGAATTCGAAAAGATCCGCGAAATGATGCTCTACAGCGCCCACAAGTCCTATGACGAAATCATAGAACGGGGCGTAAAGCCGGCTACCAAGAAACAGATTAACGAACTGAGGCGAGTCATCAACGAACGTTCAACAAATTCAAAGGGCGTTTCCGTAGAAAACCTTATCAGCTGGGGATTGCTTAAACTTCACGAAGGAATCCTGCTCCCGAGTATTGCGTTCAGGCTTCTTACCGCCAACGACCTACACTTTGCCAAAATACAGTGCGCCAGGTTCAAGGGTTTAACTCGATCCACATTCCTTGACCGCAAAGAATTTGACGGGCCTATTTACCAACAAATTGAGAACGCTTTTGAGTTCATCTATAGGCACACCAATGTGGGTGCACAGATCAAGGGACTCTACCGCAAAGACGTGTACGACTATCCGCCCGAGGCCGTACGAGAACTCTTGGCAAACGTTGTAATGCACCGCAATTACATGGATAGTTCTTGCATTCAGATTTCAATTTTCGATGACCGCATCGAGTTCCAGAATCCAGGGGGAATTTTCGGAGACCTATCCCTAGAAAAGATTCTTGCAGGTTATTCAAGCATCCGTAACACGCAAATTGCCGACATTTTCCAAAAGATGAACATTGTCGAAAAATGGGGAACGGGCCTTTTGAGAATTGCCGACATCTGCAAAGAAGCCGGAACAACTCCAGTGCAATATCAAACTGGTTCAGGATACTTCATGGCCACACTACTACGAAAAGGGACAGAAAAAAGCAAAAGTGATACCACAAATGTCCCTGTAAATGATACCATAAACACGGTCATTGACCCTGTAAATGTCCCTGTAAACAAGAATAATGTCCCTGTAAATGTCCCTGAAATAAATTTATCTGACAAGGAGCGACAGGTTCTTGATTTCATTATAAAGAAAAACAACATCACCGCCAAAGAAATCGCCGAAAAAATTGGCGTCAGTGATAAAACGGTTAAACGAGCCATCAGCACGCTCAAAACAAACGGACTCATTGTACGCATCGGCAGTGACAAGAAGGGGTTCTGGAGCGTCAAGGATTGCATAATTGATTAACTTTGTAGAGGAACTTTTCAATGCCGAGGAATAGCGCGTTTGACTCGCTTTATACAAAAGGGTTCCCCGCTAAGCAGGGAACCCTTTTGCACCAGGAGACGATTTATCACTCTTAATTCTGTGCAGAATCGTCCTGCATCTCGATGACCTCGATTTCGGTCGGGAGCGGATTGTTCTTGTCCTGCTTTGCGCCCAGGCTTTCCAGCTGGCGGCAGGTGGTAAGCACGCTCTGCCCCTTCTCGGCGAATTTCGACATTCCGTTCTGGTAAGCCTTCTGGGCATTGTCCAGCGCCTTGCCCACATCGCCCATCTGCTTTACGAACATGCCCACGCGCTTGAGCATTTCGTTTGCAAGTTCAAAGACCTTCTGCTGGTTTTGCGCCTGCTGCACCTGGCGCCAAGTCAGCTTGATAATGCGGAGGGCCGCATATAGGGTCTGCTCGTCGGCAATATACACGCCCTTTTCCATGGCTTCGCGCCAGAGCGAGGGCTTTTCGGCCAGCGCCCGCCAAAGGGCATCGGCTCGGGGCACGAACATAATCACAAAGTCGATAGTTTCCCTGGGCGCCTTCACGTAATTTTCGTACTTCTTGCCGGCAAGTTCCTTCACATGCTGTTCCAGGCTCTGAATATGCTTTTTCAGCCAATCCTTGCGCTTTTCAGGGTCTTCGGCACGGTTGTACTCAAAGAACGCGGCCATCGAGACCTTGGAATCGACAATCACGTCCTTTTTCGTATCCAGATGGACGATCACATCGGGGCGCATGCTGTGCCCGTTTTCTTCTGCCACAATGATATTGCCGTTCTGGTCGCGGAGCGGTGCCTGCGTCTCGAAATGGGTCCCTTCCTGGAGCCCTAACGAGGCTAGGAGTTCTTCCAAGACGCACTCGCCCCAGTCGCCCTGAATCTTGCTGTCGTGCTTGAAGGCTCGGATCAGGTCGTCGGCGGTCTGCTTGGTCTTGGCATTCGAATCGATGGCCTGGTTCAGCGCATCCTTGAGCGAAGTATTCGTTTCCACCTGCTTGAGGGTGCTGTCCTTCATGGTCTGCTCCATCTTGGCGATGGTCTCCTTGAGCGGATTCACCAACTGTTCCATGGTTGCATGGCCAGATTCCGCAATGTCCTTTTGGCGCTGCTTGAGCATTTCTTCGGTAGCGGATTTCGCCTCGGCCACAAGGCGCTTCGAGATGTCGTCGAAGCGTTCCTTCTGTTCGTTGAAGGCCTTCTGGTGAACGCGTTCCAATTCCTGCTTTTCTGTTTCAAGCCGCTTTTCGGCCGCCATTTTTTCGTCGGCAAGCCTCTTTTCGGCCCGCGACCGTTCTTCGGCGATTCTCTTTTCCGCCTCTTCCTTTTCGGCAGCAAGGCGTTTGGCGGCAGCATCCTTTTCGTCGGCGATGCGCTTTTCTGCTTCGGCCTTTACCTCCGCGAGCTGATTTTCTGCGGTTTCGCGGGCGGCATGGAGCTTTTCCGTTTCCGCATTCAGCTGGCTCTGCAATACCGCCACCTGCGTTTCAAGTTCCGCACTGCTTTGCTTGCATTCTGCATCCCGCTGCGCGCCCTTGACGCGCATTACCAGAATACCGATTACGATTCCGAGAACTGCGCCCAAAATTCCGACTGCTATGGTCATACCATTCTCCTTTTGCTACTAAGAATATATCGCTTTTTCACAAAGCTTTGTCAAGTTCTTTAACATCTTTCTTCTATCCTCATTCCTCGCCCACTCCGCGTCCATAATTAGTACCTCCTCACCTGTACAGATACGGCAGTTGCCGCATGTTGTTGTAGTAAAGGATCATTTCCGACTCGGGATTGTCCATGATGTGTTTCGGGTCGTCTATGCGAATGCAGCGCACGGGGTAAAGGTACTCGGGTTTAAGCCTTTCCTCTTCCACGATAGACTTCAGGAGTTCCCAATGCCGCGAGGCCGTGTCATTCGGCACAATCACCGAGGCAATGGCATCGCTCGTCCATACGATACTCAGGGTATCCACATATTCAAAGACGCCTTTCTCGCCATTGTAATAACCGGACAGGTTCAAGTCCACGGTATCGACCAGGCCCCAGGAGTCGTCATGCAAGCGGGAGCGCAGACGTTTAAGACCGCTCGGGTCCTCCGGGTCAATCACCTTGATCGGAGAAAATGTCGGCCAGTATTGGATTCGAGCATTCCCGGCAATGTATAGCGCAGCATTCTGATGGGCACTCGCGATGTTCCAGCCGGCGGGGCAAACTCGGCCACGTTCGTATAACGGGTAGTAGCGCCCACGTTCGCAAGTAGAATCCAGGCACTTGCTGCACCTGGTTTTGTAACGCAGATTTTCAAGCATCAGGTGAAAGGTCACGGTGTCGCCCGCCAAAAAGCCGGAGTCATGTTCCGACATGGTGCACCCCTTGTAATCGGCGAACTTGAGCACCGTATATTCGTTGCTGTCGCGCGGATCCACAAAAGTCTCAAGCTTCTGGAAATAATAATTGTCTACGTTCGGGGCAGAGCAGTGCGTATAATTCCGCTCCGGTTTCCAGTTGATTTCTACACGGTCAAGCAGCAGCCTGATCGCAAGCGAACCAACAGATCCGATAATTGCACCCACGACAAAACACAGAAACACGTGGGCACATTCCTTTAAAAACGATTTTGTCAGAAACCTTTTCATCAGGACCTCCCCTCGCTCTTAAGCAAAATACCCGAAACAAAAGAACAACAGGAACAGCGGCAGAATAAAGATCCACACGCCCTGAAAATAGTGTTCCAGGTCGGAATCGCTCATGGTCGAATGGTCTATCAGCGAAATCACCAGGTACCAGAGCCCGATATATTCCAGCACGGAATGGCCGCCGCTAAAGATGTACTGGAGCAGAAGGTAGCCGAGCGTAAAGCCCACCACCGTGGGCGCCACCGCCGAAAGTGCGTGCTGCACCGCCACCATGAACCACGGGCCGCGCGTGCAGTAGCTGATATGCCCCAGGCGTTCGCCGTCGCTTTCGAACATGCAGATTTCGTCGACTTCGGCCCCCGTAATCACGGCAAAGCACAGGTGCGACATCTCGTGCACGAATGTTCCGGGAAACGTCAGGAAATTCACGAAAAAATAGGCGAAGTCGCGGTTCACTGCCCCGATAATTTCTATCTGCGCGCGTTCCAGCCCATACAACAGAAGCCCAGCAATCACAGGCGCCACGATGACGACCAGAGTCAGAATAACGCTGATGGCCGCAACGGCCCCGATGCCGTTACCCCAGCCGAACCATGCGATTATCTGGGACATCGAGGGGAGTGTGAACATGGCGGACCTCCTTGTTTGCGCGCCGGACATTCATATATCGCTTTTTATCCGTCACTAGTAAAACGATTTATGAATAAAAATATTTTTTTCTAAATTTGTACGCATGGCAGATAAAAAGAAAATCCTTATCATGGTCGCAAGTCCCAAGAACGAACGCAGCGGAACCCTGATTCCGACCAAGGCCTTCGTGGAAGGGCTCGAAGAAAACGGCGACTACGAAAGCGAATACCTTTTTATCGACCGTCTGAACATTAAGCCCTGCCGCGGCTGCCTCAGTTGCTGGGGACGTGAAGACGGCAGCTGCTTCATGAAGGATGACGACGTGCCCTGGGTGCGCGAAAAGCTCACGAACGCCGACATTGTCATCTGGAGCTTTCCCCTGTACCTGTTCGGCGTGCCGGGACAGATGAAGGTCCTGATGGACCGCATCGTGGGAATGGTGCACCCCTACATGGGCCAAAAGCTGAAGGACGGCGTGAACGCGCTGAATTCGAACCTGCACGGGCTCCAGTTCCAGAAAGAAGGGCAGAAAATCATTCTGCTTTCGAGCTGCGCCTGGATGGACATCGACGTAGTCTACGAACCGATCCGCAAGCAGTTCGACATTATCCTCGGACACGAGGGTTACACACTCATTGCCTGCCCGCAGATGCGCGCGCTCGACCACCGCGGAGGCCCGCGCCGCCTGAAAATGCTCCGCGACAAGTACAAGGTCGGCGGCGCGGAACTTGCAAGGACCGGCACCCTCACGCAGGAAACCATCGACCTGCTGCAAAAGCCGCTCTTCAGCGACGACGCCTACGTGACGCTCGTAACCGAATTCGTCACGCACATGTTCGACAGGCCGGACAACTTCTAAAGCTTCACTAGCGTTTTTTTGTACATTTCCAGAACATTTTTGGACGGCGTACCTATAAACCCCCTTTCCGCAAAGGATTTATAGGTACATTTTCCATTTTTGCATACAAATTAACGTTCACTACACTGTCGCAAAGGCAAAAAAATACCTATAAACGTACCAACACCATACAGGCTTATAGGTACCAAGGTAAACGCAATACTTGCGAGAGTCTCCATTTGACCGTTTTCGCACCTATAAACAGGGGCAAAACTTTAATCTTATAGGTACGTATGGCAAAAATCCGCAAAAAAATGCTGAAGCGCGCCTCGAAAACGACCCTTATAAGAAAAAACCTGGCAGAGCCAGGGTTCATGAGCCACAAAGCCCCAAACGCAAAGCTGGGGCGGTGGCGAGAGCGAGCGCTCGGGGGACATACTTAGAGCATGACGGGCGCGAGCGGTCTTATAAATAGAAAGGCCTCCGCAAAAGCGGAGGTCTTTCGTAATAGCAATTTCGCAGATTAGCGCTTGCTGAACTGGAAGTGCTTACGAGCCT
>LVAE01000097.1 GCA_001603905.1 Fibrobacterales bacterium Fibro_02 | reverse complement strand
TATTTAGTCTGCATATCAGCATTGCGAATAATAGGGAATCCGCCACCGCCTTCGTCTTTTTCGTAATCGAAATCGCCTTCGACAATAATGGCATCGCCTTCGGCCGGGTATTGTTCTGGGTACTTGCGGGGTTTCGCAAGTTCAAAGGCGAGTCCTTGCGAACAGCAGGCGAGTGCATCGGCAATGACGCAACCGTAAAAACGCCGTTCCAGTTCTTCGTCGTAATAGCTCGAAAAGATGCCCTTCATCTTGATGTGCTTTCCCTGGAACTTGGCGGGTTCTGTCACCATGCGGTTGACTAGGGCGAACACGACGGTGCCGCTCATTTTAGTCAAGTCAAAATGAAGGGCCTTGACTTGGCCTGGTTTTTGCGCGAAGCTCGGTAATGCGAGCGCGAATAAAACGAGGAATAAGAATATTCTGGACATTAAACTCTTTTATCGCGAATCAGGCTGATCGAATAGAAGAGACCAAAAGCCACAATATCTGCCGCCACGATGGTGGAGCCTACGGGAGTTCCTGCAAGGATTGCGACGACGATTCCGATGAGCGAGCACACGACCGAGATGATGGCTGATGCAACCGTTACCGCAAAGAAACTCTTGAAAACGCGCATAGCCGAAAGCGACGGGAACACCACTAGGGCCGACACCAGGAGGGCGCCCACTAGGTTCATGGCGAGAACGATGATGACGGCCACGATGACAGCGATCAGCAAATTGAAAATCGTCGTGTTTACGCCGGTCGCCTGCGCGAAATTCTCGTCGAAGGTGATGGCGAAAATCTTGTGGTAGAAAAGAATGAATACGGCGAGGACTGCAATCGAGAGCGCAACGCACAGGTAGACTTCTTCTACCCGGAGTGTCAAAATAGAAGTAGAGCCGAAAAGCGTCGTGCAAACGTCACCTGAAATATTCGCCGAAGTCGAGAAGACGTTCATCAGCAAGTAACCGATGGCAAGAGCGCCGACGGATACCATGGCGATGGCGGCATCTCCCTTGATGCGGGCGTTTTTCCCTGTACACAACAAGAGTACTGCCACCGCGACCGTCACCGGCAAGATAAGCAGCATGTTGTTCGTAATCTTGAGTACCGCTGCAATAGAGAGCGCGCCGAAGGCCACATGCGAAAGGCCATCACCGATGTAGGAGTAACGCTTGAGTACCAAGGTCACGCCCAGGAGCGACGAACAGAGCGATACGAGAACGCCCACGATAATCGCGTAGCGGACGAAAGGGAAATCTAGATAGAACGAAAGTTTTTCGATAAGTTCCGGCATAGGTTAGTAGAGAGTAGGCAGTAGACAGTGGTCAGTAGGAAGTGATATGATTTTTTTTAGTCATTCTGGAGCGTAGCGACGGAATCCAGTACTTATTTTTCCTTAGTTGAAATCTTGTTGAAGTCCAGCACGCGGGTGGCATCGTCGAGGGCAGTATCCACATCGTGAGTAACCATGACAACGGTCATTCCCTTCTGATGCAGTTCTTCGATGATGCGGTACATGGTTTCCGTAGATTCCGGATCGAGGCCTGTCACCGGTTCGTCGAGAAGCAGCAAACGTTCGGCGGCGCACAGGGCCCTCGCTAAAAGCACGCGCTGCTTTTGGCCCCCCGAAAGCTCGCGGAAGCAAGATTTTGCAAGGCTTTCGGTACGGGTTAGCGCCATGCATTCCATGGCGCAATCCCGGTGCGCCTTTCTGTAGAAGGGCAGCAAGCGATGCTTTCCTTGGAATGCCGACAGTACGATTTCTTCCACCGAGGCAGGGAAATCCTTTTGCACGATCGTCATTTGCGGCAGGTAGCCGATCTGGTTTCTGCTTAAGCCGTCGCAAAGTTCGATGACTCCTGATTTCGGCTTCAACAGCCCCGCGATTCCCCTCAAGAAGGTCGTCTTTCCGGAACCGTTGCGGCCCACGATGCACAGGTAGTCACCTGCGTTTATGTCGTAGTCCAGATCGCGTACCAGGTCCTTGCTCCCGTAACCGAGAGTCAGCTGCCGACACTTGAGCAACGAGGTATGGGCAGTGAGCTCGGTCGCCCTATCGCTTTCGCTCCAGGGCTTCCTTTGAGAATTTTGGCTTAGATTTTTTTTCTGTATATCTTCACTATTCATTATTCATTCTCAATTTTTAATTTTCATCGCTCACTACTCGTCACCCTTGCAGCTTGTCATGCCCGATTTAGTCGGGCATCTCCTTCCTACTTAAACAATTATTTTATTGCCTTTTTCAATACTGCCAAGTTTTCGCGCATGATCGAAAGGTAATCCGCACCGGAATGCATCTGTGCATCTGTCACTGACTGCATCGAGTTCAGCGTGAGGACGGCGACTTCCTTCGACTTCTTGCTGGCATCGAGAATCGCACGGGCAATCTTTCCGTTGCTGCCATCGATCGTGAATATCGCGGGGAGTGCGAGCGAATCCATCTTGCCCGCCAAGAAAGCTACCGTCTCGAAACTCGCTTCGCTTTCGGCGGAGCAACCAACAAACGCGGCAAAATACTTAATGCCGTAATCATCCACCAGATAACGAAACGGGAAACGGTCGCCGAACAGGATCGTCTTGAAATTTGCGCTGTCCACCGCTGCGCGATACTGGGCGTCAAGAGCGCTAATCTTTGCGACGTAAAGGGCGGCGTTCATGTGGTATTCCGTAGCGTGCGCCGTGTCTACTTTCGAGAGGGCATCGGCAAGGTTCATTACCAGCAGTTCCGCGTTCTTCAGCGAGAGCCAAATATGTTCGTCGTTCTCGGCTTTTTCGTGGTGATGATGCCCGTCTTCGTGCTCTTCGGCTTTTTCGCCGTGTTCGTGGTTCTCTTCTGCGATTTCTTTCGTATCTTCCTGCATGCCTTCCACGATTTCTTCTTCCTTGACGCGGTCGCCTAAAGCTTCCATCAGGTCCACTTGCACGCGGCCTTCCTTCGGTGTTGCTTTCAGCGCTTTCTCGATCCATTCGTCGGATTCACCACCTACGAACACCACCATGTCGGCGCTTGCGATCGCCGCGATATCCTGTGCCGACGGCTTGTAGCTGTGCAAGTCGGTGCCGTTCTTGATAAGCAGTTTCAGGTTTGCTGCATCCAGGCGGTTTCCGAGAACGTTCTTCAGCCAATCGTACTGCGGATAGGTCGTTGCGACAATGGAAACTTTCTTTTGTGCGGGAGTCTTTTCGTTCGATTCTGCACTGCAGGCGACAAATGTCAGGGCCGTCGCCAAAACAAACATTGCAAATGCTGCAAATTTTTTCATGATAAGTCCTTTGCCCAATCGGGCCAAAATTTGAATTGATGCTTTATTGTTCGTGGCACTTGTCGTGCCCAGTGCGCCAATCAATTCAGTAGCAGGACTTTTTGCGATACAAGTGTCAACGGTCGCGAATCTGCGGCCTTGAAACAAACCAGCTTGAAATAGAAAAAACGGAGTGCAAGCTCAAACGGCGCTACCACCAGTTCCATGCAGACCGAAATCAGTTCCAGACAACGATGAATATGGTGACACACGTGGCAGTGTTCGCCGTGGCAATGGTGCTCCAGGTGCTTGGCCACATAGAGAGAAGCCAAGACTACAAGCAATTTGTTCATCAGGGCGTTAACCATGACGCCTCCGCGAACAGCCGGAGCAGCGGCCGAGCAGCACCGACTGCTGCTGGTCCAGTTCAAATCCGCTGCGCTGTACCGAAAGTTGCAGCACCTTGAGCGCGGGGCCTTCCAGGTGGAAAAACTTGCCGCATTCTTTGCATACGAGGTGCATCTTTTCTTCGCAGCGGCCGGGACCCGTGTAGCGGTAGCGCAACTCGTTGTTGTCGTCGGCCCCGACAATCTGCACGATTCCCGCCTTCTCCATACGGGACAGGTTCCTGTATATAGTACTCAGTGAAACTTCGGGCAAACTTTTGGCAATTTCGGACGCCTTGAAAATCCGGTCGGGATTTTCGGCCATGTAGTCCATGATCTTTTGCCTTGTTTGCGTCTTGTATTCCATTTTTTCTCGTTTTTCGCAAAATTTGGCCGTTTTCAATTGATGTGCGATGCATTTTGTACGGCTCAATTTGCGAATGGTTTGCAAAATATAGTAAAAATGCGAATGATTTGCAAATGAATTGCAAATTTGTGGTGTAGTCCCCTTTGTGACTCTTGTCACACCCTGCTTGGATAAAACATCCATGCGAAATTCACACTAGGTATATGTTTCTTTACCTGCAAAGTCTATTTTATTTATGTAAATATACGGGTAAAAAATTATGGTTACGTTTTCTGACATATCGGATTACCGCGACTTCTTGAAGGAGTACTACGACCGCAGGAAGGCTGAGATGCCTTTCTACTCGTACCGTATGATGGGGGACAAGCTGGGGTTGGATTCCAGCTACCTTTACCGCGTGCTGCAGAAGAAGCAGCACCTTCCGGCTCATGCGCTCCCTGCCGCGAAAGAAATCCTGAATCTGTCCGGTCGCGAGGCCGAATACTTTGACCTGCTGTTCTCTGCCGCTGTAACCAAGGACAAGAACAAGCGCGAGGAACTGATGGCGAAGGCCCTCGATCTGAGGGACGTGGACCGCCATAGCCTCCAGGCTGCCGAGCTCAAGCTGCTCGAGAACTGGTGGATCCCCGCCGTGCGCGCCTACCTGGAACTGAACGGTGGCGTGGTGAATGTCAAGCAGATTTCTCGCGACATCTGCCCCCCGATTACCGAGGAGCAGGCAAAAGAAGCTATTGACACCTTGCTCGAAGTGGGCCTGGTGAAGAAAATGGCGTCGGGTAAACTGGCGCTGACGGATGCTCACTTGACTGTGGGTGGCCCCGAAAAGAAACAGGCCGTGCGTCATTTCCAGAAAGAAGTGCTTTCTTTGGCTAGTAATGCGCTTGACAATATTCCTGTGGACGAAAGAAATATTTCTACACTTACATTGTCCGTTGATCAGGCTTGCTTCGATGACTTGGGAGAAATGCTTAGGGAATTTAGGCGCCTGGTCCAGAAGAGGGTGGACAGTGCCAAGAATTCCGATCGGGTAATGCAGCTTTCGATGGCGTTCTATCCGATTGCGCGTAAGGGCGGTGTCCGTACCGTTGATTCTGTGGAGGGCGACAAAAGGGAGTCCAAATGAAGAAGTGGGTGTGGCATATAGGTTTGACTGCTGCGGTGGGTGCGCTCATTGCGGCGTGTACGGCCGGCAAGGATACGGCTGGTTCTTCGCTTGAAACGGAGAACTCGGTCGCGGTCGTGCTTACGGTGCAGAAGGGCGATGGGACGCCTGCTGCCCGTACTAGGGTTTTTGTGCGTCCTTCCGATTTCTTGGCGGGCGCGAATAGCCTTACTTTGAGTGATGAATCCGATAATCTTGAATCTCCGGTGGTCGAAACTGATTCCGCGGCAGGTATTCTGAACGCCGAAACCGACGACCAGGGCCGGTTGAACCTCCCGAGACTGAAACCGGGTAGCTATACGATTGAGGCGCGTGAAAGTGCCCTCAAGGATTTCAAGCGCGTCGAGGTGACCGACAGTTCTCTCGATTCCATTTCCCTGAAGGTGGCGGCGACGGGCTCGATGTCCGGTCAGGTGTATCTGCCTGAAGATGTCCACTCCGTAACCGTGGGTATCCAAGGCCTTGATTACTTTGTTCAAACTGACTCGCTGGGCAACTTCGTGTTCGAAAACCTGCCTGCAGGTAATTTCAGCGTGGTGGGCTTTGTCTACAGCACTTACGAGATTGCTGGTCCTGATGGAAACGTTTCGGCATATAACAGCTTCTTGCCGGTGGGCTCCCGCACGGTTCATGTGTCGTCTGAAAAGACCTCCGAGAACGTGAAGATTGGCGTCCAGGCCGATACGGTCTCGAAGGATACCGTTCCGCAGGATACGGTGGAAGAAGATACGGCCGATGTCTATCCGGTGGTGTTGTTCGAGGACTTCGAAGATAGCACCTATGGCTGGTACACGACTGTTTCCAAGTATGCCAGTGCCAAGCTGGATGCGGATTCTGCCGGACTTGACCGTGAGGGCCTTGTGGCGCACATGGTCTACACCAACGACTCCAACTACAACTGGGTGTTGATGGGCAAGTCGCTCCGCGGTATTACGGATCTTTCTGAACTCGACTCCGTGGTGTTCTATGCCCGTGGTGTCCAGGATTCCGGTCAGTGGGTGAGTTTCTCGTTTGACGTGCTCATGGACAGCGTCGATCTGGAAAAGTTCGGCTACGAAAACGGCAAGGCGTGGGTGAACATGTCGGTTGATTCCGAATGGCACCGCTATGTCGTGAAACCCGATTCCCTGATTCCGGCTGATTCCACTAGGAATGGCGGCAACATCGGTTGGGATAAGGTGAAGGACCATGTGACCAACCTGAACATCTTTGGCGGTGGCATCGGAGGCCCGTTCGAAATCTGGGTCGATGACATTACCATCTACGGCGTCAAGGACGTCGACTAGCGCGAAAGATTTTTTGAGAAGGCTCCCTGCAGGGAGCCTTTTTTGTGCTCCTCCTGGATCCCGTCGGTCGTTGCACTCCCTCCAGGATGACTGTTCCTAATGAAGTCATCCTCGACCAACGGGAGGGGATCCATTGAGGAATGCTCCTGTGGATAATTCATCCATATAATATGGTGCTTTGGGGTGGAAAAAGCCGCTTTTTGAAGGTAGTTTTAAGGTGTAAAAACATGGCGTGTTGGTCGCCATCAAAGGAGTCCTTATGAATTATAAAAAGTTCGCATGCTTTAGGAAAGCAGCCTGCTTGGTGGCGGGTCTTGCCGCGTTTGGCCTGGCGGACAATCCGATTTCCGCATATCATTACCTGGCCGACCCGGGTGCCGCTGCCGATGACACCTATTTCTACGTTATCACCGACTCTGATGACCCTGCCGTGTACAATGCCAATGGCTACGACATCAAGGCCCTTTACGCTTTCCGTACCAAGGACATGAAAAACTGGACCGACTTCGGTATCATTTACGATGCCCGCAAGGTGGAAGGTATCGGCGATATCTGGGCTTCCGGTATTGCGGTGAACCCCAATGATGGCAGACTCTACATCGTGTTCCCCGATGGCGGTGGTGGCGGTATCGGCCTTATCGGTGCCGACAGCATTGCTGGCCCGTGGACCAACCCCGTTTCTGGCGGCAAGAAGCTGATCAACAACTGGGGTGGCGGTATTTCGGACTGCGACGGTATCGGTTGGTGCTTCGACCCTGCCATCTTCTTCGATGATGACGGTTCGGGCTACTTCACTTTCGGTGGCGGTAGCAGCGATAGCCGCCCGGCAGCCGACAACAATAACAACATCTTCAATATCTACAAGTTTAACAAGGATATGAAGGGCTTCGATGTGAGCTCGAAGACAGCCTTGAAGATTGGCGGCCCGAAGGCGATGGAAGCTTCTTACATCCACAAGTACAAAGACAAGTACTATCTCTCTTACAGTACGGCCGATCTGCGTATTGCCTACGGTATGTCGGATAGCCCTATGGGCCCCTACACCTACAAGGGAATCTTCATGGGCAACCCGAACATTAACGGTCAGAACATCAACGCGAACAACAACAACCATCATGGCATTGCCGAGTTCAAGGGCCACTGGTATGTTGCCTACCATGACCGCCGCATCGCAAACGGTTACGACGGCTTGGAAAAGATTCCTGCCGATGACGGTAAGGCGAATCCGGTGCCGGCATTCCACCGCAGTGTTTCTGTCGATGAATTTACCTACAATTCCGACGGCACCATGAAGGAACTGACCTTCACGAAGGAAGGTCCGAAGCAGATTGAAAACTTTGATCCGTACGACTGGTATCCGGCACTCACGAGCTCCAAGCAGAAGGGTATCCGCAGTCGCTCCAACTTCGTTCTGGGCAAGTTGACCGATTACGTGCTGCTCCCGCTTTCGACCAAGGAATCCTGGATCCGCATTTCGGGCGTGGACTTCGGTACTGCAGCGACGGGTTTCACGGTTCAGGCCGGTAGCACCGCCGACGACAACAAGATTGAAATCCGCACGGGCTCTGCATCGGGTACGCTCGCTGGAACCTGCACTCTTAAGAATACGGGCAACAAGGGCTCTTACGCCGAATCTTCTTGCGACGTGGAAGGTCTCAAGGGTATCGTGGATGAGGTGTTCCTTGTGTTCAAGGGTAAGCAGGATTCTACCATGGCCATCAAGGCCTGGGGCTTCGAGGGTAGCGGCACGACTCCTCCGGAACCGCAGAAACCCTTCAGCGGTACCGCCTGGACGATTCCTGGCAAGATCGAAGTGGAAGACTTTGATGTTCCGGGAACGGGTCGCGGTGGCGATGTCGATTCCTACAATGAAAACGATTCTGAAGACCATGGCGCAGAAAGCAACGACGGCAAGAGCTATCGCGAAGGTACGGGCGTCGATATCTATAAGAAGGCGACCGGCTATATCGTGGGCTACAACCAGTCTGGCGAATGGTTGGAATACACCGTGAACATTGCGGAAGAAGGCGACTATACGATGTTTGCCTCTGTCGCGACGGACAATTCGACTGCTGGCTTTACGCTCTCCATCGACGGAAAGTCCATTGCGGATGTTGCCGTTTCGGGGGACAGCTGGGATGAATTCACCCTGGTGAATGCGAATGTCGCGCTTCCCGCAGGTGAACATGTCCTCCGCTTCGAGGTGACTGGCGACTGGTTCGACATCGACTACATCAGTTTCGCTCCTGGGAAGGATGCCGACCCCACGGCGGTTCATCCGGGTCTTAAGCTTGCTACTTCGACGACTGCCAACTACGACGTGTTCGACTTGAGCGGCAAGAAGATCGCAAACTTTACCGCCCGCAGCATGGCCGAAGCTTCTAGGCTCTGGCGTGACGGCTCCGTGAAGGGTTCCGAAAAGGCCCGTGGCGTGAGTCTGATCCGTAACCGCACCAATGGCGCTGTTGCCAAGGTCCGCGTCGCTCGGTAAGCATTGTTCGGTAAACTTCCGTAAACAAGCTTTTGACAAATCGTCAATAGAAAGTACCCTTCGGGGTACTTTTTTTTCGTTTTTTGAGGATAGTTTTAGGTTTGAAGGCATTGGTGTTTCGCCTTCGAGGAGTGCTTTTATGCATGATGGGATGTGGAAAATATCCAGCCTGAGAAAGGCTGCGTGTATGGTCGCAGGACTTGCTGCTTTTGGTCTTGCGGATAATCCGATTTCTACTTATCACTATCTGGCTGACCCCGGTGCGGCAGCCGATGACGAGTATTTCTATATCATTACCGACTCCGACGACCCGGCGCCCGCAAATTCCAACGGCTACAAGATTTACGCCCTCTATGCATTCCGCAGCAAGGATATGCAGAACTGGACCGACTACGGCATTATCTACGATGCACGCAAGGTGAACGGCATTAACGACATCTGGGCATCCGGCATCGCGGTGCATGACGGTACGTTCTACATTGTGTTCCCCGATGGCGGTGGTGGCGGTATCGGCTATATCAAGGCCCCTGCAATTGACGGCCCGTGGACAAACGCCGTGGGCCAGGGCAAGGATAAGCTTGTCGGCGGCCGTGGCATTATCGGCTGCGATGGCGTTTCCTGGTGCTTTGACCCGGGCATCTTTATCGATGACGACGGCACTACCTACGTGACGTGGGGCGGTGGCGAAAGCAACAGCCGCCCGAATACCGACAACTTCGATATCGTTAAACTGAACGACGCGAAGGACGCTCCGGTGGGCAACGGTTCTCACGTGAAGGTGAACAACCTGCCGACCCGCAAGATGCTCGAAGCGTCGTACATCCATAAGCACAAGGGTACTTACTACTTCTCTTACAGTACCGGCTGGCAGCAGGGTGCACCGACGATTGACTACGGTATGTCCAACAACGTGATGGGCCCCTACACCTGGAAGGGTACCATTCTTGGCGACCCGAGCATGAACGGCAGAAGCATCAACGGCAATAACAACCACCACGGTATTGCCGAGTTTAAGGGCCATTCTTACGTTGTTTATCATGACCGCCGTATCGCGAAGGGCCACAACGGACTTGAAATTATTCCGGCCGATGACGGTCAGCCGAAGCCGAACGAAGGCTACCATCGCAGCGTCTCTGTGGATGAAATGTTCTACAATGCCGACGGTACGATTCAGACGGTGAAGGTGACGGATGAAGGCCCGAAGCAGATCGAGAACTTCGATCCGTACGACTGGTATCCGGCTCTCACGAGCTCCAAGCAGAAGGGTATCCGCAGTCGCTCCAACTTTGTCGTGGGCAAGAGGGCTGAACACGTGCTGATTCCGCTTTCCAGCAAGGAATCCTGGATCCGCGTGAGTGGCGTGGACTTCGGTACTGCGGCGACCGGCTTTACGGTCGAAGCTTCGAGTGCGGCCGACGGCAACAAGATTGAAATCCGCACGGGTTCTGCAACAGGAACTCTCGCGGGAACTTGCACGCTCAAGAATACCGGCAGCAAGAACACTTACGCCGAAAACAAGTGCGAAGTTTCTGGCCTCAAGGGCATCGTGAACCAGCTGTTCCTCGTGTTCAAGGGCAGCCAGGATTCGACCATGTACGTGAAGGCATGGGGTTTCGAAGGCAGCGGTACGACGCCGCCCGAACCGCAGAAACCGTTCGGTGGCACGGCCTGGGCTATCCCCGGCAAGATTGAGATGGAAAACTTTGATGAACCGGGGACTGGCCGCGGCGCAGGAGTCGATTCCTATAGTGACAATGATTCCGATGACCATGGCGCCGAAAGCAATGGAGGCAAGAGCTACCGCGAAGGCACCGGCGTCGATATCTACAAGAAGGCTACGGGTTATGTCGTGGGTTACAACCAGGCCGGCGAATGGCTCGAATACACCGTGAATGTGAAGGAATCCGGCGACTACACGATGTTCGCGGCGGTGGCTTCCGCCAATGCGACCTCTGGCTTCAAGCTCTCTATCGACGGCGACGACATTACCGAAGAAATTGCAGTGCCTAAGAACGATGGTGAAGAAAACTACGATGACTACAACAAGGTCAAGGCGAACGTAACGCTCCCGGCGGGCGAACATATCCTCCGCTTTACCGTGACCGGCGACTGGATGGATATTGACTACATCAACTTTGTCGCGGGCAAGGATGCCGACGATACTGATCCGATCGGTACGGACGCTATCGGTCAGGGTGCAAAGTTCAATGTCGCTGCTTCGGCTAGCTTCGACGTGTTCGACTTGAAGGGCGCGAAAATTGCAAGCTTTACCGCCCGCAACATGGCAGAAGCGTCCAAGCTTTGGCGTGATGGCTCTATCAAGGGTGCAGAGAAGGCTAGCGGAATTTGCCTGATCCGTAACCGTGCCAATGGCATGATTGCCAAGGTGCGAGCAGCCCGTTAAGTTTCCCATAAACACATCCAACCAGGAGAGCTCCCCCGAGTGGGGGAGTTCTTCCTTCGGAAAAAGTCGCGGAGGTCACTTGACTTTTTAGAACCTGGGTTGTTTTGGAAAATCGAGTGAGTGACTTATAAGGAGTAAAACATGACAATTCGTAAGATTGTGAAGAGTGCTAGTTTCGTCTTTGGTGTGGCGGGACTCTGGAGTATGGCTGCCGCTACGACGGTCAATGTGGATCTTGGTGAAGAACACCAGGTAATCCGTGGCTTTGGCGGCATGGTACATAACCAGTGGCAGGGCGGTGGCGGACTCTCCGAAGCCGATGCGAAGATTGCTTTCGGTACGGGTGAAGGTACAATCGGTCTCAATACGCTCCGTATTCCGGTGTATGCGAGTTCAAACGATTTTAATAAAGAAGTACAGGCCGCAAAGTATGCCAAAAAGTACGCCGGCGATGACTTTATTTTGTATGCAACTCCGTGGACTTCTCCGTATGCGGGGGCAAACCAGCACATGGCTTCTTCGAACTACCAGAAGTACGTGGATCACCTGAACAGCTTTAACGATTACATGAAGAATCAGGGCGTTCCTCTGTATGCAATTTCTATCAGTAACGAACCGGACTGGTGCCATGAATGGGCTTGCTGGAGCGCCGACGAAATCTACAATTTCACCAAGGGTTACGCAGACAAAATGCGCAAGAACGGGGTCAAGGTGATTTCGACTGAGTCTTTTGCCTACCAGAAAAGTCTGTATGACAAGGTGCTGAACGATGCGAGCGCCCTCAAGAACTGGGACATTCTCGGTGCGCACTTCTACGCCAGTGACAGAAGAACTGGGGATAACTTCTTCCAGTATTCTTTGGCTGACCAGAAGGGCGTAGAACGCTGGATGACGGAACACTACACCGAAAGCCAGGGTAGCGGTAACTACTGGCGCACGATTACGAATACGGGTGACCAGGCGAACGCCAACAAGCGCGATACCGTGAATGCCATGGATGTGGCTTACGAAATCCACCGCGCTATGGTCGTGGGCAACTTCAATCAGTACACCTGGTGGTATATCCGCCGTTGCTACGGCCTAATCATGGAAAAGGATTTTGGCAACAAGCTCCAGATTCCGTCTAACGAAATCGGCAAGATTTCTAAGCGCGGCTATGTGCTTTCGCAGTTTGCTCGCTTTGTGCGTCCGGGAGCTGTTCGCGTGGGCGCTACGGCTAATCCCGAAAAGGAAGTGTTCGCTTCTGCCTACAAGAGTGCGAATGGCGACTCCGTAATCGTGGTGCTCGTGAACCGCGACTATGGCAATTCGAAAACCGTGACGGTGAATGTGCCGGGTGTATCGAAACTCGAAAGTTTCCACATGTACACCACCAGCGAAGCGAAGAACGCAAAGGACGAAGGCTTTGTGGATGTGAAGAATGGCTCCGTGACCATCACTATGGAATCGGGTGCAACGAACAAGGACTGTATCGTGACGCTCGTGGGCGAAATCGGCGACGTGGTCAAGACTCCGCGTGAACCGTTCGGTGGCAAGGCTGTTGAGCTTCCGGGCAAGATCGAAGCCGAAAACTTTGACATTCCGGGAACCGGCAAGGAAAATAAGACCTACAACGAAAATGATGCTGATGATCACGGCGAAACCAATTACCGCGAAGGTACAGGTGTAGACATCTACAAGAAGGCGACCGGATACATCGTTGGCTACAACCAGGAAGGCGAATGGTTGGAATACACTGTGAACGTGAAGGAAGCGGGCGACTACACCTTCTTTGCGGCCGTGGCCTCCGCGAATGCGACGTCGGGATTCAACATGACGCTTGACGGCAAGGAACTTACGGGCGACATTTCTGTCCCGAAGAACGACGGCGAAGAAAACTACGACGACTATAACAAGGTGCAGAAGAACGTGACACTCCCGGCGGGCGAGCATATTCTCCGCTTTACGGTGGTGGGTTCCTGGATGGATGTGGACTACTTCACCTTCGTGAAGGGCAAGGATGCAACCGACCCCGAACCGATCGGTGGTGATCCCATGTTTACGGCTACTCGCCTGAAAATGCCGACCGAGGCCGAAAATTACCGTATTTTCGACATGAACGGCAGCTTCCTCGGCATGGTCCGCGCGGCTGGTCTGCAGGATCTCCGTGCCCATACGGCTAGCCTCGTGAAGCGTGGCGGTGTCTATTTGGCGAAGTCTGCCAATGGCCGCGTGATGCGCCTTCAGGTGACAAAGTAGTGTCATCCTGGAAGGAGCGAAGCGACTGACGGGATCCAGCTCTGGATTCCCTCCCTTCGGTCGAGAATGACTTAAGAGCCAAGAAACCCGCTGAAAAGCGGGTTTTTCGTTACTTTTTGTTTATCTCTTATTGACTATTTATCCATAATTATTGGCGAAATTTGCGGAAATTTGCCGTTTTTTTAGGATAATTTTAAGGGAGTAAAAGGAGTGTTTTTATGGATTTCAAAAAAGTTTCTGAGTTGCTGACTCCGGCCCTGTGGCTCGTGGGTGGGTTTTTGATGCTCGCGACGCTAGCCAATGCGGCGCCGAACCCCAATTTCCATATCTATATCGCTTACGGCCAGTCCAACATGGCGGGTAACGGCGCTATCGTTCCGGCGGAGGACCAGGCCGAAGCCCCGAAGAACTTCATCATGCTTGCCTCCCATACGGCAAATGCAAGTGCCCGTAGCGGCAAGACGACGCAGTCGATCAAGGCGGGTGAATGGGCCGCAGCCATTCCGCCGATGTTCCACGCGTTCGAAAACCTTTCCCCGGCTGACTATTTTGGCCGCGCGATGGTGGATTCCCTGCCGGGCGTGACCGTGGGTATCATTCCGGTCGCAATCGGTGCGGTAAGTATCCGCGCTTTTGACAAGGACCAGTACCAGGCCTACTTCAACGGTGATGGCAAGGACATCAAGGGTTGGGGCTGGATTAACGACTACGACGGCAACCCTCCGGGACGCATTCTGGAACTTGCCAAGAAGGCCAAGGAAGTCGGCGTAATCAAGGGCTTCATTTTCCATCAGGGCGAAAGTGACGGCACCGATGCCAACTGGCGCAAGACCGTTTACAAGACCTACAAGGATATTATCGACGCGCTTGACCTCGACGAGAACGAGGTTCCGTTCGTGGCCGGTGAACTCCTCCAGGAAGGCCAGAACTGCTGCTCCAGCAAGAACGCAGGTATTGCGCAGCTCAAGAATAACTTCAAGAAGTTCGGTCTCGCTTCTTCCAAGGGCTTGAAGGGGAACGGCAAGGATCCCTACCACTTTGGTCGTGAAGGCGTGATTGAACTTGGCCGTCGCTACTGCTCCGAAATGCTCAAGCTTATCGACAAGACGATCGACCCCGATGCACCTGCTGTGAACCTGGTGGATCCGAGCCAGTCTACGGTGGAAGATGTACCGCCTGAGGAATATGGCCCCTATACCGAAGCGATTGAGCTTCCGGGGAAGGTGCAGGCCGAAAACTACAACAAGGGCGGCGCAGGCAAGGCCTACTACGATTTGAACAAGGGTAACGAAGGTGGCAAGCTCCGCAAGGATGACGTGGATATTTACCAGCCGAACATGGGCATTGTCGTGGGCTACTGCCAGAAGGGCGAATGGCTCAAGTACACCGTGAATGTGGCTGCCGATGGTGAATATGCAATTACGGCAAATGTCGCAGGCGACAACGGTACAGGTGGTTTTGTCCTCTACATGGATGACGAACAGATCGGTACTGAAATCGTGAACAAGGGCGAAGGCTTTGACACGTTCTCTGTTGTGGAGGGCGGTAAGGCGAAATTGAAGGCTGGCGAACACGAACTCAAGCTGGAAATCACTAACGACTGGATCGACATTGACTATGTTGAATTTGCGCTGTTGGGGGAAGTTCCTGAGGGTCTTACCAATGTCCGCTTTGACATGACCGAGGCAGAAAGCAGCTTCAACCTTTTCGACTTGCAGGGTAAGCATGTGGCAAGCTTCAGGGCTGCCGGCATGGATGCCGCGGTGCGCATGGTCAAGGACGGTATCAAGGGTATCCGTCAGGGAGTGTACCTGGTGCGCGCAGCGGGCTCTGTAGGTATCAAGCAGAAGGTGGTTGTCTATGAAAAGTAGCGAAACCGCCGTCATCAAGCAGATTATCGTGTTCTCGATACTCGCAGTCGTGCTTGGCCTGCTTTACGGGTAATTTGAACCTATTCTCTCTCGTTAACGACCGTTCGCTCTCAAATAAGTGAATTCGTCCCCAACGAGCTCTCTCTCGCAACCGCCCCTGTTTAATAACAGGGGCTTTTTGCTCACAAAAGCGACCGCAAAGTCTAAAAACAAGTAGTTCAATACGCTTGGGCTTTGCTCTCACAACCGCCCCTGTTTAATAACAGGGGCTTTTTGCTCACGGAGACCGTTCGCTCATGCGACAAAAAAAGCCCCGTTGACGGGGCAATTTCTAAAAGGGTGGGAAACCGTTCGGTTTCCCTGAAAAGCTTTGTGAGGCCTGCTTGTTTAGAACAGGTCCTTCAGGCTCGGGACGAGGGAGCAGACGAGAACCCACGGGTAGGAAAGCGAACCCTTGAGCCAGCCGGTCTTGGCGGTGCTGGGAGCGACCGAGATGTCGGCGTTCAGCGAGCGGTGGAGGCTGCTGCGGACTCCTTCGATGGAGCTATCGAATGCCTGCTTGCTGGCGGAGGCCGAATTTACATATTTTTCGAAACGATAGTTCATATTTTTTCCTTATCTTTCTCACTCTTGTGTGTAAATTTAGAAACAAATCGCCCCATGTGCAACCCCATTTGTAAACCCCTGTTTACCAGCTTTTGGGGACCCCGCCGAATGTCATTATGGATAAAACCTTTGAAATTTGAATAAAAACGCAAATTTTTAAGAAAAAAGGTGGTCTTCGGAGTCTCTTAATTTGTATTTTAAGGCCAAAAAGGGCGTGCAAAAAGTGTTCGCTCTCTGTTCCTGTCTGCATTTTCTATTATTGATTGTGTTCTAAATCACTATTCGCCAAGGAAATAGAATGAATTTTAGCCGTCTATCCTGTGCTGTTTTGCCCCTTTGCAGTGTTCTCGTCGCGTGCGGCGGTGCCCAGAAACCTGCCGTGGAACCTGCTCCCGCTGCCGATACGACTGCGGTGGCCGTGCCCGTGAGGCCCGACCTGGATAATCCTACGAACCGTTACAGCTATGCGCTGGGTATGGACCTGGGCAAGGCGATTGCGAATGTGAACGTGCCGCTGAATCTGGAAGTCCTCATGGGCGCCATCCAGGACCAGGTGGATTCGGCGCGTCCGGTGCTGATGGCCGATACGGTCGCAGAATCGGCGCTGCAGGATTTGCTGTTGCAGATGCAGAAGCAGAAGGAAGCCGACGAAAAGGTGGCGGCCCAGAAGGCTCTTGAGGAACAGACGAAGATTCTCGCCGAAAATGCGAAGGATTCGACGGTCAAGGTGACTCCGAAGGGCGTGCAGTACAAGGTTCTTAAGGACGGCGAGGGAATTTCCCCGAAGCAGGGCGACCGTGTGCAGGTGCACTACGTTGGATCGCTCCTGGACGGTACCGAATTTGACAATAGCGTGAAGCGCGGTGAACCGCTGGAATTCCCGGTGAACGCCGTGATTGAAGGCTGGCAGGACCTGCTCCAGGTCATGAAGGAAGGAATGAAGGTGAAGGCCTGGATTCCGAGCGCCCTGGCTTATGGCGAGGCGGGTGTCCCGCCGATGATTCCTGCGAATGCGATGCTGGTGTTCGAGGTGGAACTCTTGAAGGTGTATGCCGAGGTCCCTGTGATTGACAGCACGGCGATTGCTCCTGCTGCGGAACCCGCGAAAGCAACGGCTCCCGCCGCTGAACCTGCGAAGGCTGCTGAGCCTGCAAAGGCTGAAACTAAGCCCGCTGAGAAGAAACCGGCCGAAACTAAGCCGGCCAAAAAGTAAAATTTCTAAATTTCCGGTGACACTTTCGACCTCCTCGGGTGTTTCACTGGTATGAACGGGAAAAATCTCTCTGAGCAATTAGCGTTTTCGAAGCTGTACGAGGCTTATGCCCCGATGGTTTATCGTCGCTGCATGTTCCTGCTCAAGGACGAAGCCGAAGCGAAGGACATAGTGCAGAACGTTTTTCTGCGCGTGTACGAACGCATGGATTCCCTCGATCTTTCGCAACCGTCCAGCTTGCTGTGGAATACGGCGACCAGGCTCTGCCTGAACCGCATCCGCGACAAGCGCCGTCGCGGACTTGATGTTGATTCGAGCGAGCTCTTGCTCAACATCGCCTGTGCCGAAGAAGACGATGGGCGCGAAGCCGGTGGAATTCTCTCGAGGATTTTTTCCAAGGAACAGGAATCGACCAGGACGATCGCCGTGCTCCATTATGTAGACGGCATGACCCTGGAAGAGACTGCGGAGACTGTAGGTCTTTCGGTAAGCGGCGTGCGCAAGCGTTTGCGTACCCTGCAGGCGAAAGTCAAGAATCTGGAGGTCGAAAGATGACGGATGTCAAGCAAATTTCCGATTTCAAGTTGGAACGGTACCTTCTGGGGGAACTCCCCGAAGTTGAAATGGCTGCCCTGCGCAAGCGCGAGGCTGAAGACGAGCTCTTTGCGGCCCGTGTAAAGATGATGCGCGAGGAGGGCGAACGCTTCCTTGCGGAAAATCCGTTCAGCGGATTGGAAAATAAGCTGGAAAAAGAGAATCGGGAGTTGATTTCGCCGAACCGGTCCTTCAGCGGGTGGTGGCTTCGCGTGGCTGCCGTACTTGTGGTTGCGTTCGGTATTTTCTCGGTGGTGGTGCTGAACCGTCAGACGGATATCGTGAATGAATCTTCGGCGACTTCCGGAATGGATGTCGCGATGGCGGATGTCGATAACGGTACGCGCATCAAGGGAATGACTGCGGGGCTCGAAGTCTGGAAGAAGATGGGCGATAGCGCCGTGCAGATGGTGAACCTGGGCGAGGCCCGCGAAGGTGACGAAATCCAGCTGCGCTACCGCGTTCCGCAAAAGTGCTTCGGTATGCTTTTCAGCATGGACGGCAATGGTACCGTCACGATGCACCTGGGCGAAGGCAACCGTGCGGTTGAATTGGAACCGGGCAAGATGACCACGCTTCCGTTCGCCTACAAGCTGGATAATGCGCCCAAGTTCGAAAAGTTTTTCTTGCTCACGTCTGGGGAGATGTTTGAGTTTGACGGCAACGATATCGACAAGACCCTGAAAAAGGATGGTGTCGAATCGGTCTCGTTTACGCTGCGCAAGGTGGAAAAGTAAGGGGGAGAACGATGAAAAAGTTTATAGGAAAAATTTTGAGTTGCGATTTTGGCGTGAGCAGCATCGCGTTTTGCACCTTCTTTCTGATGGCGGTCCTTGCTTCGGCGAGTTTTGTGCACGCATCGGGTGAGTCTTCGGGCTCGATCGCGATTGAACGCTACGTGTTTGCGGTGAGCGCGAATAACGGCGGTAAGGAACGCCCGCGCCTGCGTTATGCCGAAACGGATGCGCGCGCCTTTGCGGAAGTGCTTTCGCAGATGGGCGGCGTGCCGAAGCAGAATGTGTACCGCGTCACGGAACCGAGTGTAGAGAGCCTCCAGAAGCAGCTGGATGCACTCGACAAAAAGCTTGTCGCTGCAAAGACGGCGAAGGCCTCGAAGGCGAACGGTGCGGCGGAAGATTTCCGCGAAGAAGTGCTGGTGTACTACAGCGGCCACGCCGACGAAAAGGGACTCCGCCTCGGCGAAGAAGTCTACTCCTGGAAGGAATTCCGCAAGCGTATCGATGCGTTGAACGCCGACGTGAAAATCGCGGTGATTGATGCGTGCGGCTCGGGCGCCATCACGCGAGTGAAGGGCGGTGTCGCTGTCCCTGCGTTCATGGTTGACAAGAGCAGCGACATGAAAGGCTACGCCTTTATCACGAGCAGCACGCAAGATGAATCTAGCCAGGAGAGTGACAAATTGAAGGGCTCCTTCTTTACTCATTCGCTCGTGAGTGGCCTCCGCGGCGCCGGTGATATCAGCGGTGACGGCAAGGTGACCTTGTCCGAGGCCTATCAGTTTGCATTCAACGAAACCTTGCAGAAGACCGAAGCGACAATGGGCGGCGCGCAGCATCCGAGCCGTGACATGAACCTTGCGGGAACGGGTGATGTGGTGATGACGGATTTGCGCAGCACGAGCGCCGGCCTGGAATTCGACGACGATATCGACGGTCGCCTCTTTATCCGCGACGACAAGGGTGAGCTGGTCGCCGAAGTGTACAAGAAGCAGGGCCGTGCAATGAGCCTCGGTTTCCCTGCGGGAAAATATAGCGTTCGCCTGGAACGCCCCGCCGAATACAAGGAAGCCTCGGTGACGCTTCAGGACAATTACCGTGCGCGTCTTTCGCAGAAGCAGTTCGTGGTGGTCTCTGCCGAGCAAACGACGCTCCGTGGCGAAATCAAGAACGATAACCGCCCCGATTCCGTGGAATATTCGATTGACTCGTTGGACCACAACGGAAAATACCGCGTGACGTTCAACCTGGTCGATAAAGATCATGAGCCCCGCAAGGGCGTGCAGCTGGGCCTGTTCGTGACGCGTACCGACAGCTATATGCTGGGAACCCAGGCGAGCCTTTTTGCAAACATTGCCCGTAAAGAAATGCATGGT
>LVAE01000023.1 GCA_001603905.1 Fibrobacterales bacterium Fibro_02 | reverse complement strand
ACCGGCAAACCGAACACGTTCTTGAAGCAGAGTTTCATTGCGGTAGGCGGCATGTCAAACTTGTTGGAAAGTTCCTCGATGGTGAAATGACTGTCCATGTTTTCGCAGATAAACGAACGGATGCAGTAGATTTTTTCAATTTGCATCGAAGATAAATTACATTCGCGGCAAATGGATTCGCGCTGTGTATCAAGATTCTTCAGGGTGAGCAAAAGCTCCAAAATGGCGAGCCTGCCATATTCCGCCTGCAAATTCTTTGACTTGTTGTCAATCTTTTCGAAGGCGCTGGCGACTTCTTCCTTGGTGTGGACGATAAACGGTCGGCCCGGTCGGCACATTTTCTGTGCAAGTGTCTTGATGTCGATCAGGAATGCGGCAAAATGCTCGCGGATGTACCTTGTTGATTCTTCAAAGAACAAAATGCGGTCGCCGCAGTAATCGGCAGAACGCGTTAGCGCTCCCGATGTCCATGCGTCGTAAACCAGCATTTCTCCAGCCTTCAACTGGTTGCAGGGGAGAGCTCCGCCTGCCCAGCTGATTTGTCCCTTTCGGCAAAATTCAAGAACCAGGAGCGGATCCCTTTCAAGCGTTGTATGGTAGCACCCGACTTTGTGCAGCCATTCAATTCCGTTAATGTTCAACATATTTCCCTCAAAAATCTCTTTAAACTAGCTTTGTTAGTCTAGTCTTAAAAAGTAAGCCAAATCTAATTAGCAAACAAAACTTCGTCAAGTCTAATTTTGTGACGGCAATAAAAAAATTTTATTGCAAGAATGTCTGAATGGAGTGAAAAATGACTAAATGGAGTTAAAAGAAATTCTAACAATGATAAAATGAAGATTTAGGCTTTATAATCCAATTGGATTTTTTCGTTCCTTTTTGGAGTAGAACGCCCCAAAAATCATTTCTAAAATGCTCCGCAAAATTAACAAACGCGGTTTTCCCGCATCAATTTCAAGGAGTATTTATGAAAAAAAGATTCATGGCGGTACTTGCTATTTCGCTTGGCATGCTCACTGCTTGCGGCGACGACAGCTCTTCTTCGGCAAGTGATGGTGGCGAATACAAGCGCGACTTTGCGACTTCCATCTCTACCGGCGAAACGATGTTTATCGGCACGATGTCGCTGAAGCATACGGAAGACATCGGCTCTGACTATATCGAAGTCGGTACCCGCGCAGGTGTTGTCTATTACGACGGCTCTCTGTTTATTGCTGACCTTGACGTCGGTTCTATCGCTCGCTATAGCCTTGATGAAAATAACAAGATTGGTAGCAAGACCGCTGAACTTTCGCTCCCGGGCGTGTGGGTGAACCACATTTACTTTGTGAACGAAGAAAAGGCCTACTTGGGCGGCATGCTTGATTCGCTCCTCATCATCAATCCGAAGACAATGAAGCGCACCGGTGCGATTGACCTTTCCAAGTATAAGGGCGATGACGCTCTCGTGGTGAGCCCGGGTACTGGCGTGATTGTGGATGGTCGACTCTATGTTGGTCTGTTGCAGAACGTGAGCGATTATGCTACAGGCAATACGGCCCAGGTCGCTATAATCGATGTCAAGAAGGACGAGGTGATTGCTGTCGCCGAAGATGACCGCGTTGCAGCCGTGGGTTCGTTGGATGACTCGCAGAACCAGGCGTTCATCGTTGCTGACGGTTACATTTACTGCTATAGTAACGCCTCTTGGGGCTACGCTCCGGGACAGGTTGACGGTTTCCTGCGCATCAAGGTGGGTGAAACCAAGTTTGACAAGGACTATGCTTGGCTCGTGACCAAGGAAGTCGCTATCGATGGTATCACCAAGAAGGATAACTTCAAGTACTTGAGCCCCGCTACTTACGCCAATGGCACCAAGGTCTATGCGTTCTTGAACGTGATGGTGGACCTGCAGCAGGTTTGGACCGATATGGATAGTTACCACAATAACACTTGCAAGCCGGTGGAAATCGATCTTGCGAAGAAGACTATGAAGGCTCTGCCGATTGATTACTCCTCCAGCTGGGCCAGCTACGGTAAGTACCTTGATGAAGACGGCACCGTGATTTTCGCTGTCTCTACCGAAAAAGATGGCAACGCCTACTTCCGTTATGATCCGAAAACGGAAAAGGCTGAAAAGATCGCCGATGTGAAGCAGATTCCGATGTGGATTGTGCCGCTCAAGTAAAATTTCTCCATAAACCCCTAATATCCTCATAAACACAAACTTCCGTTCTTGCTCAAGCAAGGGCGGATTTTTTTTGATTCGTAAATTCGAAATTTCAAAAAACTATTTGGATTTTCGGCAAACCGTTTGGAGTAGATTTTTGACCTAAAAATTGCTCAATTGCGCTGCGATGAAAAAGATGTTTATTTGTAAGGCAGCTACGCTTGCCTTTATATTTGCTACGATTGGTGCGGTTTCGGCCCGTGCCCAAGATGATGAAATTACCTCGATAGACGACTTCCTGGAAGAATCGGCTCCGGAAAATAATGCGACAACTAGTGACGCAAACGGCGCGGCGGAACAATCCAAGGCTCCTGTCGCAAATGCTTCGGGCGTCACGCAGCTTGACGAACTCTCGGTGGAATCTGAAATAGAAGCGGAGCAGGCGAAACAGGCCAAAAAGGCGGAATCGGTTGCCACGATTGATGCTGCCGAAATGCAGAATACGAGCAAGACTGTCTCGAAGGCGATAAATTCCGCTTCGGGCGTGAAAGTGCGTAAGTCGGGTGGCATGGGTAGCGAAGGCAAGGTCAACATTCGCGGCATGGAAGGCAAGAACATCAAGGTGCTGGTAAATGGCGTCCCGGTCGAGACGCAGGGCAACTTGGGTCTTGATGATATCCCTATAGACCAGATTGCGGACATTGAAGTCTACAAGGGCTATGTTCCGGCGCGTTTTGCGACAGATGGCGCAGGCGGTGCCATCAATATCATTACCAAGAAGCGCCCTGCTAATTCGGTGGATGCTTCTTACAGCCTTTCGAGTTTTAATACGCACAAGGCTTCTGTTACTGCAAGCCACTTGATTGATAGCATTGTGGGCGGGGCAGACTTGGAAGTGGGCGTGTCGGGGTATTTTAACCATTCTGACAACGATTATAAATTTACTTCGCCCTATATGAAAAGTTCTTCGGGCAAGGACACGAGCGTGGTTCGCGATCACGATCATTACACCTCATACAATGTGCAGGCTTTTGCGAACTTGATGAATGCGTGGTTTGACCAGGTTTCGCTAGGTGTAAGCTACGGTGCGTTTGATAAGGAAATACAAGGCGACGCGAACCGCATTGTTGATGCGACATCCGAGGGGTATAATTTCGGTGCGACATTTGGATTAGACAAGAAAAATGTTTTTGTGAAGGACCTGAATTTTGGAAATCATTTTTCGTTCGGGTATAGCGAAAATAAAGTCATTGATACGAGCCGAGTGCACTGCCGTAACTGGTTTAGCTGCGATACCGCTAAGAAGAACGTGGGCGAACTTTCTTCGATGGGGCTTCCGAAATATAGGACTGTGCAGGCGTATGATTTTAACGATTTGCTGAATTTGGACTATCAGTTCTTCAAGAATCAGTTTGTTTACTGGAATACGCTTTTTAGGTACCACAAGGAAGATCCCGAAGACGATATGGGCTCCGAAATGGTGGGCTTCAATACGGCGGGTTTCCCTGGAAAGACAATTTCTGTGACGACAGGCCTTTCGCTTGAAGATAATTTCTTTGATTCTAGGTTGCAGAACCTGATTGGTTTCAAATTTCACTACTTAAAGGCTGAAATTTCTAACACATCTACAAGCTTGTTGCAAAAGGCGACTGTGGAAACGAATGATTTTACGGATTTCAGTTACGACGAAAGCCTGATGTTCCGAATTGTAAAGCCTCTTGCAATCAAGGGCTCCTACCAGCATGCGGTGCGCCTGCCTACGCCTGAAGAACTCTTTGGTGATGGAGTGCGTGTGAGTGCCGCGACAAAACTCGAACCCGAAGAAGCTGACAATTTTAACGTGGGCCTGTCTCTTGATTTGCAAGAAATTCCGCTAGTGGCGAGATTCCGATTTGACGGGGATGTTTTCTATTCCTATTACAAGAACCGCATCCATTATATGGGTACATCGCAAATGTCGGTGCCGTACTTTAATATGGATCCGATTCGTGGATGGGGCTACGAAGGCGACGTAAAACTCGATGTGAATGAATGGGTGTTGTTGGGAACGAACTGGACTTTCCAGGATTTGCGCAATATAGATTATAACGCCAAGCAGGGAATTCTAGAAGATGCAATCATCCCGAACATTCCGCGGTTCTTTATGAATTATATGGCGGAATTCCACATGGGCGATATACTTAATAAGAACGATTTTGTCAAGTTCTGGTGGGCCGCAAATTACACGGATGAATATTATTATGGGTGGAAAGTCAGTTCTCGCCAGAGTAGAAAAATCGATGCATCGTTCACGGAGGATTTAGGTGTTGAGTATTCCGTGTGGGATAATAGACTCGCCTGGAGTTTCGAGGTTGATAACTTTATGGACGAAACCGTTTACGATAAGTATGGCGAATCTAAACCGGGACGAACCTTCGCAACCAAGATTAGATACAGTTTCAGATAGAATCTAACTTTGGGTAGCGTCGGCTAACTAAGTTGTCTAATCGGAAACTAAGTTGCATAGCTTGAACTAAATTGAATGTTTGCAACAATGTTAGTCGCTTGGAAAGCTTATGGGACTTAGGCTTGAAGTCTGTTTGTTAGTTTGTGTGTGAGTTGCTTTTTGAAGTAAAAAGAGATAGATTTATAGGGACAAACAATCAACGAAAGGAGAAACCTATGTCCGTATGGAAAAATGAAAAGTTCTGGTTGGTGATGGCTGGCGCTGTTGGCTCCGCTATTGCAAAGAAGATCCTCAAGGCTCCGAAGACTCGCGAATGTGCCGTCAAGGGACTCGCTCAGGGCATGAAGTTCACTGCCGACGCTAAGGCTGCCTTCCAGGATATGAAGGACGAAGCTGCCGACATCTGCAACGACGCAAAGAAAGAAGCAGAAGCGAAGTAATCCATGAAATTCAAGATTGTTTACGATCAGCCGGGGCGAATCCGCTTTCGGGCGGGGGCCTACGCATTTGAAAAAATGCATGAACCGCGCATCCACATGGCATGCGTGAGTGAACCTTATGTCCAGAAAGCGGTAGTCCATTCGGAAAACGGCGGTATTCTGCTGGAATACGAAAACGGCTGTCGTGAACAGGTGATTGATTTCGTTCGAAATCTAGACATCGCGAGTCTCCCTGAAAGCGAACCCGATACCGAGTACCAGCTACAGGCTCTTGATTCTGATTTCAAGAATAAGCTCGCGTTCATGATTGCGCGGCGTTACCTTGCCAAGTTGTTTTTTCCAGCTCCCATCCGCACGGTACACCTGATTTACAGGGGCCTCAAGTTCGTGGCGAAAGGCTTGAACTGCCTTGGCGAAGGAAAGCTTTCTGTCGAGGTGCTAGATGGTGCTGCCATCGGGGCTAGCATCTTGCAGCGCAATTACGAATCTGCGGGAACCATCATGTTCCTGCTGAACGTGAGTAGTCTTCTGGAAGATTACACCAAGGCGCGCACCCGTACCGCCCTTACGGCAAGCCTTGCCGTGAAGGTTGACAACGTGTGGGTCGTTCGCGACGGCGTCGATGTCCAGGTGCGTATGCAGGACGTCCAGGTGGGCGACCTCGTGCGCGTGCGTTCCGGCAGCATGATTCCGGTGGATGGAACCGTTGCCGAAGGCGATGCGTTCGTGAACGAAGCGACCATGACGGGCGAATCGCAGGCGGTGCACAAAACTGTCGGAAAGTCCGTTTTTGCGGGCACCGTCGTGGACGAAGGTTCCATCGTCGTTTCTGTGCGGGCCGTGAGCGGCAACACCAAGATCCAGAAAATTATCGAGCTCATCGACCGCTCCGAAGACCTGAAGGCTTCTATCCAGAGCCGCGCCGAGCGCTTGGCTGATGGTATTGTGCCGTTCAGTTTCCTCGGTTTCGGTCTTACACTCTTGTTTACGCGCAATATTACCAAGGCGGTTTCGATTCTGATGGTGGATTATTCTTGTGCCATCAAACTTTCGACCCCGATTTCAGTGATTTCTGCGCTCCGCGAAGCGGCTGACCGCAACATGACCGTAAAGGGCGGCAAGTATCTCGAAGAATTTGCGCTCGCAGATACTATTGTTTTCGATAAGACGGGGACGCTCACCAAGGCGGAACCGAAACTTGAACGTGTTATTCCGTTCGGTGACCGCAGCGAAGAAGAGGTGCTTCGCACTGCCGCCTGCATCGAGGAGCATTTCCCGCATAGCATGGCGCGCGCCATTGTGCGCGGGGCCGCCGAACGGGGAATTGATCATGAAGAGGAACACGCCGATGTCAAATACATCGTGGCGCATGGAATCGCGACGACTCTCGACGGTGAACGCGCCGTTATCGGCAGCAAGCATTTCGTCGTCGAAGACGAAAAAATTGCAGTGGGCGAGGCGGAACAGAAAAAGATCGACGAACTCGCCGGAGCCGCATCCGTGATTTACCTTGCCATTGGCGGGAACCTTGCGGGCGTGCTTTGCATTAGCGATCCTCCGCGTGACGAAGCAGCAGAAGCGATCCGCATGCTCCGTGAACGCGGAATCAAGCATGTGGCGATGATTACCGGCGACAGCCAGAAAGCTGCTGAACGCATAGCGCAACTTTTGGGCATCGACACCTTCTTTGCGCAGGTACTGCCCGAAGACAAGCACCGCTATGTGGAAAAGATGAAGGCCGAAGGCCGCCGCGTGATTATGGTGGGCGACGGAATCAACGATGCTCCTGCCCTTGCCGCCGCGAACGTGTCGGTCGCCATGAGCGATGCCAGCGACATTGCCCGCGAAACCGCCGACGTGACGCTCCGCAGCGAAGACCTGCGCGACCTCGCCGAACTCCGCGCATTGAGTACGCAGCTCATGGAACGCATCCAGGCGAACTACCGCTTTATCGTCGCCTTCAACACGTCGCTCCTGGCCGCAGGTTTCTTCGGAATACTAGCCCCCTCGACCTCGGCCCTGCTGCACAACCTCTCGACCATGGCGATTTGCGCCAAGAGCATGACGCCGCTGAAGCAGGCGTAGGGCCCCCTCCGCCTAAATAATTGGCTTAAATTAACAAAAATGCCCCTGCTCAGAGCTACTTGAGCGGGGGCACCTTTATTCCCAAAGAGACACAAAAGAGGGAATTGATTTTTTGATTCAACCAAACAAGCCTGAGTCCGAAAGCTATGGCGACATTCTAAATTAGACTTGTCTAACTAAAAGTTAGATAAATCTAACTATAAAAACAAGGGTAAAGTGGCAAAAATAATGTAAATTTTTTATAAAATTAGTCTAATCTAAATAAATACGAATTCGGTAATATTTTTAGCCTTGCCTAATTAGATTTATTAAACTATATTAGCCGCATCTAAATAAGGCTGGTTGAAATGGACCATACAAAATTGACTCAAAGCTTAGAAGATTACCTGGAAATGGTGCACATGTTGCGCCTGGCGAACGGGCTTGCCCGCGTCAAGGATATTGCGGCGGCTCTTGCCGTGAAAATGCCGTCGGTCGCAAAGGCCATGGTTGAACTCAAGAAGATGGGCCTTGTAAGGCAGGAACCCTACAGCGGTGTAGAACTCACCGAAGAGGGAGAGCGCGTTGCCGCCATGATTTTGAACCGTCATATTCTTCTGAAGGGATTCCTGATTAAGCTGGGCGTGTCCGAGGCGATTGCCGACAAGGATGCTTGCAGTATGGAACATATTCTTTCGGCAGAAACGCTCGGTAA
>LVAE01000096.1 GCA_001603905.1 Fibrobacterales bacterium Fibro_02 | reverse complement strand
GCTATATGCTGGGAACCCAGGCGAGCCTTTTTGCAAACATTGCCCGTAAAGAAATGCATGGTATCCAGCTGTCGGCCGTGTACAACGGGTCAAAGGAACATTTTGAAGGAGCCCAGGCTTCGGCGGTTGTCAACTACGCAAAATCCTTTGACGGTGTACAGGTGGCGGCAACGGCGAACGTGACGAAGGACAAATCTTCGGGCCTTCAGATTTCGCCTTCTCTCAATTATGCAGGTGATACTTTGTCTGGAATGCAGCTTGCTGCAGGCATTAATTGTGCCCGCAAGACCAAGGCTCAGGTTTCTGCGGCCATGAACGTAGCCGGCGAATCCAATGTTCAGGCAACCGCTGCAATCAATATTGCGGGGAACTCCGATGTACAGGCCTCCGCTGCGATGAATATCGCCAAGAAATCCGACGTGCAGGCGACCGCCGCCATGAATATCGCGGGTGAGTCCGACGTGCAGGTTTCGACCTTGAACATTGCGGGTAAACTCGACGAGGCTCAAGTGGGTATCCTGAACATTGCTGGCAAGGCGAAGGGCCGCCAGGTTGGTCTCGTGAATATCTGCGGTGACTGCGAAAAGACTCCGGTAGGCCTGATCAACATTGTCGGTAACGGCGTGTGGAGCGTAACCGCCTCGATGAACGAAATGGGGGCGTTCGGTCTGTCTTTCCACATGGGTACGCCTTATCTATTCACCGCTTTCGAAGGTGCCCGCCTGATTGAAAAGGGAACTCAGTTCAAGGAATTCAGCGATGTCAATGAAACCGGAATCGGTCTTGGAACGCAGTTCGGTAAATACGGCAGTCACTTTGATTTGGAATACATGTTCCTGACGGCACAAAACAAGCATGGGCTCTATTCGGATTTCTCGGGCTTTGAATACAACGACGGCGATGACGTCAATTTCCACCATCGTCTGCGTCTGGGCTACACGACTCAAGTTTTCCCCTTCTTCGGACTTTCTGTGGGCGGGTCTCTCAACTTTGCTCACGAAATCACTGGGGATAAGCTGTGGCTCAAGCCGCTGGCGGAATACCACGACGACTTCGGCAGTAAAGATCACAAGGCTCGTTGGTGGCCTGGATTCTACGCCGCCGTCACTGTGGGTAAGTTCTAACAGCAAACTTGTCACGTTCGCGGAGCTGTCATGCCCGCGAAGGCGGGCATCTCCTTTTTTACTAAAAAAATTAAAGTGACACATTCTACTCCTTCAGGTGTTACAATAGCAAATAAGGTTACCTTATTTGCTATTTTTAATTAGAACGCGAGATTTTGTTTGAAGTTTCAAATTTGCATTATCGTTTTGTTGGCGGCAATCGCTGCTATGGCGCAAGAGACCGCGTCGGATTCCCTTGCGCTTGATACCCTTGCTCCGAAGGGGATTGTCTTTAAGGGCGTCGTACTGGATTCCTCTTTTGCGGCAGACGAAAAGCTGAATGTCGAAATCCTGGAATCGGGCGAGGCCTTGCAAACGACTGTCGGTACGCCCTTCAGCGTCGTGCTCCCCGAAGATACCCTCTGGAATATCTGCGTCACGAATTCCGACACGGCAGGTGCCGAGAAGGAAAAGTGCTATGAACTCAAGTATATCGGTGCGGAACGCCAGTTCTCGCAGGCACTCGGCGAAGCTTTTGTAGACGATGCGTCTATGGATTCCGTCGCCCCTGCGGGGCTCCAGAATGACGGTTCCAATGCCGTTTCGCGCGACTCCGCTAGTGTCATTGCTCAAGATGGTCATCCTGGAGCGCAGCGACGGGATTCAGAGCAGTCCGCTTCAGATTCATCTGACAGTACCAAAGAGGATGTCAATGTCGAAGCCCTCCTCGCCGCAGGCGACAATTCCCGCGTGACCGAACTCAAGAAAGTGGTGGTGCAGTTGCGCCGTCGCCCGAAGCGCAAACCCGGCGAATCCGTGGTTTCCGCGAAGTCCATCAAGCGTATGCCGGGGCTTGCCGAAGCGGATGTCATCAAGAGTATCCAGGCGCTTCCGGGCGTGGTCGCAAGTTCCGATTTCAGCTCCAAGATTTATGTGCGCGGCGGTGCCGCCGACCAGAACCTTTTCCTGTTCGACAATGCGGTGGTCTATTCGCCGGTGCACTTCTTCGGACTGTTCAGCACCTTCCTGGTCGAAGGCATAGACGATGTGCAGTTCTACAAGAGCGGTTTTCCCGCACAGTACGGTAACCGCCTGAGCTCCGTCCTCAAGATGGATGGCCGCGCAGGTGGCCAGGATACGGTCGACGAATGGTTCAGCAAGTCGAGTATCAAGATCAGCACTTTCGCTGCACAGGTCCATACCGAAGGCCATCAGGGACCCGTGCGCTGGATTTTTGCGGGCCGCACCACTTACATCGGCTATGTGCTTGACTTTTGTAACTACATCGGTCTTCTGGACCTGAGCCTGGATTATGAATTCACGGACTTGCAAGGGACCATGATGTATGATTTCTCCAAGGATACGCGCTTCAAGTTCAGCTACTACATCGGCAAGGATCGCCTGAGTTTCGACCCGCTCTATATGGATTGGGGGAACATTGCCATTCCGTTCGGCATTTACCACCGCTTTAACGGGGACTGGGATTACAACGCGACGCTTGCTTTCAGTGAATTCTACCAGACCATGAAAATCGGCGAGCTGATGTCCATCGAAATGTATCTGTATACCTTCGCCGGCAAGCAGTGGTTGAATTACCGCGGCATTCCGAACCATACGTTGACATTGGGTTACGAACTGGAATACGATTACGAACGTTACCAGGAAGCGATGGCATCCATCAGTATCGCCGATATCCAGAAGCCATTCCACCATGTGGCCTACGTGCAGGATGCCTGGAAACTCGCTCCTGATTACCTGCTGCAATATGGCCTCCGCTTTAACTACCAGACGGCGGCGGAACATTTCGGCGTGGAACCCCGAGCCTCCTTGACGGTGAACCTCGACGATTCCAAGACGCTTGAATTCTACGGTGGCTATTACTTGCAGTACCTGAATTCGATTGTCTACACCGACCAAGAAACATTGAACGAATTCTATTACCCGGCAACGACGACTACCAAGGGGACGCATATCGATCCTGCTTCGTCGTGGCTGTTTGCGGCGGAATACAGCCAGCGCGGCATTCTTGATGATTACGACGCGACCGTGGGTGTCTATTACAAGACACAGAACAATCTGAACACGTTCGTGATGCAGCTCGACAGCAACGAGGAAACGACTTCGTCCGATTTCGTGATGGCCGATCATTTCGGCACAGCGGACGGCTATTCGCTCGGCTACGAACTTTCGCTGCGCAAGGATAAAGGCTGGTGGTTTGGCGGGATCAACTGGAGTCAGAGTATCAGCGTGATGCGCACCAACGACGGTACCAAACCGTACTATCCGAGTTGGCATCAGCCTTACGCGCTCAAGATGGATATGGGAATCAACTGGAGCGGCGGCGAGGATGCCCTCCGCAAGCACAAGAAAAAAGGCCGCTACTTCCGTTCGTCGGTCATCATGAAATATTCGGCGGGAATGCCTATCAGCGAATACAAGGGCTACTATATGTCGCAGGAGCTGGGGCACCAGCAGTATAGCGACGAGGTGGTGGTGCTGCCGGGAAGCCGCAATGCGGGCCGCCAGTCGGATTACTTCCGCATCGACGTGAAGGCAATCGATGTCGGCCGCGAAGACAGCTGGAACTTCAGCTGGACTATCATCAACTTGACGGACCACAAGAACATGTTCTACACGTTCTACGATACGAGCAAGAATCCTCCCGAGAAGACCGAGATTACGCAGTTCCCCTTCTTACCGATCATGTTAAGTTTCGAGATGTATTTCTAGGAGCCCGTTATGAATTATTTTGAATCAATAAATAAAATTGATGGGTTGCGGAAGGGTCTTTGTTTCCTTGCGGTGCTTCTCCTGGTGGCCTGCAGCGATTTTCACGGTCCGTGGGAATACACCCCGGAAGAACGCAAAATCTACACGGGTATCTACACCTACGGCTATGTGGTCGAGAACCGTGACGCTGAAATCTGTTTTTCGAAAGTCTACGAACTGAATGAAACGGCTGCGGAAGATTTTGCCTTCTATGACAGCGCCTATGTCACGCTGCAGGGCCGCTTCAGCCGTCCTTTCCTCGGTGAGATCGACACGACCATCGTGCTTCATGGCGAGAACTGCTTTACCCATAGTGGCTACGAAGGTATCGCGGGTGAATCCTATACGATGAACGCCTACTTTGAATGGGACAGCTCGGAACATCGCGCAAAATCCAGGTACAAGGCAGTCGCGACAATCCCGAATGGTGTGATGATCAAGGGAATGAACGTGCCTATGCGCAACGGAAGTTATGAGTGGGTGGATAACGAAAATTACGTTATCGGTCATGGCTATGGAAGGTCTGCGAGTTTTACGGTCAACTTCCTGGAATTCCCGATGGATATGGAATTCTTCAAGTGTGCCCTGGAGTTTGACAACACGGTGGGCGGAGTCCTCTCGGTCTTGAATTACGGGATGGAAAACGGGGAATCGGTGAAGACGACGTTCAACCAGATGTTCAAGGGAATGACCGATGCAGATTCGTCGGGGTACCGAGGAATTTCGATGCATGACCCGCTGGAAACGCAACAGAATTACGGCTATACGCTCAACCGCTGGATTGCAGGGTTCAACAACTTGGATACGCTCTACCTGATGAACATGATGCTTCCTCTCGGCGAAGTTTCAGTTGACCTGTACGCGACGGACCGCGCCTATGTGGATTATGTAGAAAAGGTGAAGGAATCCGTGTCCGATTCCCGCATCGTTCCCGAGTCGAATATCGAAAACGGAATGGGCGTCTTTACTGGTGTGGCCCTTTCGCATGTTTACCTAGATGTGAAGGGCGAAGGCGTGTCTATGAGCCATGTGGCGGATTACAACTGCGACAATTTGGAAAAATCCTGGGATTCCCGTGGATGCAGGCTCTTCCAGGATGTCGCGTGTGCAGGGTGGTCTAACTTGCACGGTTACGAAGACTTGATTTCGGCGAATGCGCATGCCTATGAACAATACCGGGATACGGTCTACAACAAGGACTTGAAAAAGTGTTACGCTTCCAACGTGAAGGCCGCCATGATGCTCGATACGGCCAGCTGGTCAATCTTCCTGCCCGATTCGATGGATGAAAAGGAAAAGTCCACTGCGTATGCCGACGGCCTGAAGCGTTATTGCGCGGCGAGCGGCTTTGAAAGTAACCATATCGCGGACTGTTCGGAACTTGAAAAGGAATGCCTTGAAGATCCCGAGAAGAACAACTGCAAGGAATATCTGTGGAACTGGTGTGCTGACCGCGGCTGGCCGGAATATGACCAGTGCAAGAGTGCACTTGTGAGTCGCTACTACCTGATGAACCAAAAGTCAAGTATCCTCCAACGCGAGGTCGAGGAAATCTGCAGTGAATTTCGGCTAGGCGATAATGAGAAACTTGCTGATGGCAAAGTGAAGGTCAAACTGGAATTCAAGACTTCGATATGCAAGAACTGGTGCGAACTTGATTCTGCCAAGGAACGCGCCGAATGTAAGTAGCTAAATCCGCACAATTTCGTCGCACATGTCGCAGATGGCGGGGCGGTGCGTCACGAAAATCATCGTCTTGTCGGGGTAAGCCTCGAATAGGCGACGGTAGAGTTCCGCTTCGGTCGCCTCGTCGAGCGAGGAACTGATTTCGTCGAACAGGAGAATGTTTCCCGGTCGCAAGAGACCGCGTGCAATCGCGATGCGTGCCGCCTGCCCTTCGCTGAGTCCGTAGCCGCGTTCGCCGAGTTCGAAATCGAGGCCTCCCTTGAGTTCCTGGACGTAATCGGCGCATGCCGTATGAAGCGCCTCGAGCATGTCCTCTTCGGTGGCGTCTGGGCAGGCGAGTTGCAGGTTGTAGCGGATGGTCCCGCTCATGAGGGTGTTCCCCTGCGGAACGTAGACGAAGTTTACGCGGGTGCTTTCCGAGACTGCCCCGACCTCATTTTCTGAATAAATGAGCATCCTTCCCGCGTCGGGTTCGATGAAACCGAGCAGCAACCGGAAAAGAGTGGTCTTGCCTTTGCCGGTTTCGCCGATAATGGCGGTTTTGCTTTCCGGTGCAAAGTCGTGAGAGAATTGTTGCAAGACTTCGTGGCCGCTCCCAATGTAGCCGAAACTGATGTTTTCGAGCTTTACGCCGAGGCTCCCTTGCATGACTTGTTCCGGTTGCGCCTGGGAATCGCTTTCGTGGGCGCTGTTCTCAAGTTCATTCAGTCGGTCGATGCTCGCTGTAGAATGTACCAGTTGCGGCATCAGGCCGAGCAGAGTCAAAATCGGGTGCTGGATTTGTCCGACCAGCTGCAAGAAGGCGGTCATCATGCCGAAGGTGATGGTGCCGTCGCGGAGTCCGAGACCGCCCCATATAAATGCAAGTAGGTATCCGAGGCCGAAAGCGGAGCCGATGGCGAATCGGGAATAGGTGGTGAAGCGCGTGCGGCGCAGGACTTCGTTTTCTAATTGGTCCTGCCTGGAATCGAAACGTTCCGTAACCCAATTCTCGCTCTTGAGCGAACGCAGCACGGCGTTGTATTCGACGCCTTCCTGTACCTGCATCTGAATCTTGCTTTCGCTGTCGCGGATTTCAAGTGTCATTTTGCGGAGCTTGCGCGCAATCAGTTTGCCGACCACGATGACAACGGGGGTAAGCAACAACAGTGCCCACGCTAGTCTTGCGTCGAACCAGCGCATCAGTAGGAATGCGCCTATCAGCTGGATGGCCGTCACTGCCATCTGCGGAAGTGTATCGACCGTGGAAGTCGCCACGTTCTCGATGTCCTTGGAAAGCCTCGACGATACGTCGCCGGAATGCAGCTCCTGGCCGTTGTAGAGGTCGCGTGCGAAAAGCGACTTGAACAGGTTCAGTCGAAGGGCGTTCGACTTTTTTACCATGGCCGAGGCGGTCATGTAGTAGTACACGAGCCTAAGGACGATGGTTCCTACCATGGTCAGCACCAGGAAGGCAATCATTCGCGTAATGTCGTCGCGGGTGCCCGTGCGGATGGTCTCGTCAATGAACCGCTTGCTTAACCATACCATCAAAAGTCCGAGCGCAACACGCCCAGTTCCCGCTAGAATCCGAATGGCGATGCTTGTGCGGAAACCCCGCATCGCCTGCCACAGGTAACGGGCGTATTTCATTCGACCACGTTGACCTTCTGCCATTCACCGACAATCGTAGCGACGTCGGCCTTGGCCTGTTCCGGGGAAACTTCATATTCGTTCAGCAGGGCTTCGGCGAGGGAATCTACAGTCCATTCACCGAGTGCTTCCGCCTGTTTCCAGAGGAACGCTGCCGTTTCGTTCAGGCAAAGCATACGGCCGAAATCGAGAGCTCCGATTCCTTCGCCCATAATTACCTGTTCGCCGCATACGTCGCGCAGCACAAAACCGTTCTTGATCTTCATACTAATTCACCTTTCTATAAATCCAAAGCAGGTAGCGCCTCAGGGGTAAAAGAATATACCATATTTTGGCCGCCAAGCGGAAACGGAGTGCCCCTAGGGAGCGTCGCTTGCCACCGGGAAGTACGACCCAGGTGACTTGCGCGAAAACATCACTTCTGCTGCAGTGCTCGCGTCCGGCGAGATTGCCGTCCCCCATCAGGGTCAGGGAACTTTTGTCCATCGATTCAATCCTGTGGATCACGAAATGTCCGGTGTCCACCTTGGCGAGCACGATGTCTCCGACTTTCAGCTCGCGTGGCTTCTCGAGAATCACGCTGTCGCGCCCGCCAACGATAAACGGAAGCATGCTCCGCCCGTTTACGGGAAAGGTCACGCAGACTCCGTCTTGGACGAGTCGGATCGCTTCGGACAGGATGACTTCATCGGAAATCATGCGATGGTTTCCTGGCAGAGTTTTGCGGCCGCTTCGTCGGGCAGGCATTCCAGATACCATACGGGAACATTGCTGGCCAGGGCGTTTTCGGTCTGGTGGATTCCGTTGGCAATTTCCTTGTCCCAGCGCATACCCGAAATGCAGGGCACCAATGCGGCGTAGGCCGCGACGCCCTTCAGGCGTGAAATCTTATTAAACGGGGTTTGCGAAAGCAGGACGAATCCGCCGACATCGACGACTTCGTTGCGGTAGCACGGGGTCTTGCCGCTCCAGGGGGAACCGTAGACCTTTGTAGAAATCTTGCCGTCTTCACCCTTGAACAGGCGCACTACGGGATTGTCGTCGTTGAGCAGGGTAGAGCCTTCGTTGTACTGGAGCCATAGCCTTGCGTGGGTGCTCTTGCCCGTGCCGCTTTTTCCGAGGAAAAGGTAGCCGCGTTCCTTGTTGCGGATGACAGCCGCATGAAAAAGGGCGGTCTGCAAGTTTGCCGTTGCCAACGAATACAGGACCATCAGCGAGTTGTTTACGGCGAACGTGTCCAGGTGCGTTACCTTCTGCGCGCTCTCTTCTGTCATCCTTGTGTTCTTTTCTGTCATCCCCGCGAATGCGGGCGGACAGCACTTAGAACTCTGTTCTTTAGTGCGCATGGCCACCAGGGTGGGGATCTCCCTTCCTTGTTGAATAAATAAATTCGCCTTTCTAAAATCTTTCTCGCAAACAAGAATCCCCGCGCACTTCCCGAACAGCCAAAAGTCAAATGTCGGCAGTCCTTCCGCCGTGCGCCCGCATATAATGGCCTGGCCTTCTTCTTCCTGGCGGGTTTCCTCGGTGTAGGCGGGAGCATCCGTGTCGCAAAGTACCGCAAGCGAAAAGGTGGGCGTGTCGACGGCGTCAGTCACGAATGGGGCGTAGTTGGACATCTGCGACAGAATTGCGTCGCTAGCCTCGACAGAAAAAATATGTTCCGCCACCTTGTAGTAAATCGTCTTGTCTTGCATTAGGCTTTTTTGCTGTGGTCGTATTGTTGTTGGTAAATGTCCCAGATAGAAACTCGGCGCATCTTGATGCGGAACGGAATCGAACGAATGAACGTTCTCCAGTAGCTGAATTCGTGACCCAGGACTTCGGCCGGGGCGAACCAGAACATGCGTACGGAGCGGATTCTGCGTTTCAGCCATCGCAGGGCAAAGTGGGTGCGCGCTTCCTTCTCTGGCGAGTTCCTGTGCTTTCCGAAGTTCCCGCCGGCATAGACTTCGTCGAGCATTTTTACGCCGCGTCGCTTGTCGGGCTTGCAGAGCATCTTGGACGCATCTAGCGCGAACATATATTCCATAATCCACATCAGGGCCGCAGCGGATTCCGCGAGGCCGAAACGGGACAGCTGCGAGGCAATCTCCTTGCGGTCGCTTTCGGTGGAATGGAGCAGCAGCATATAGTAGTCAAGCAGTTGCTTGAAGCCGATGCCGCCCGCCAAGAAATGCCGCTGAATATGCGACAGTTGCATCGCGAGTGCAAACTTTATCGAGGGGACGTTGAATCCTTCGGGAACCTTTTCGACGTTCTGGATTTCGCTTTCCAGGAAACGCATTAGGTGCGCATTCGAGAACGGGTTCAGGTTTCCTGACGATGGCCTGTAATGGACTTCTACGGTGACGTCGCTTTCAACCGGATGCAGGTGAACGTGGTGCTCCGAAATCAAGTCCTTTTCTTCAATTTCGTATCCCATCTTTTGCATCAGGGCGAGTACGCTTTTCTTGCCACCGTCCACCCAAAGGTCTATGTCGCCTGCCTGGCGCATGTTGGGGTCGGGGTAGAGCCTTGCATTTGCAGATCCCTTGAGTACGGCGGTCTTGCGCCCCTCTGCCGCAAAAAGTTCCGTGAGCCTTGCCGCCTCTTCGTTCAGGAGCTTGTTGTGCCCCTTGACGGTTTCGGCTTCGCTTGCCCATTGGAAAATCAAATCGAGCGGCGGTCGCTGCTCCTTGGGCAACTTGCAAATTGCCCTATAGACGACGCCTGCCATCAGTTGCTTGATGCACACGGAATGAAGCTCCTGCCATTCCCTGGAATTGAGCTTCCGCGTAAATAGGGCAGGGGAATAATTGTCATCAACGGCTATCCGCAAAAGGGAACGGAGCGCATCGTCTTCAAAAGTCTTCATCGTATTTTCCAGGGGGCGTAATAATTTGCCCAAATATAAAATTTTGAGCCCCTGCTTCTGCTCCGTTAAGACGGTTTCTGTCGGGGTCAGTCACCCAAGTTATTGAATTTTCGTAATGGTTTTATTACATTTTTTGTTGAGGTGGTTTATGAAAAAGTTTTTCTCTATAGCATTGTTTCCCCTGATGGCCGCTTTTACTGCCTGCTCCGACGACAGTTCCTCTGCCAAGATTAATGTCCCCGAGGTACACGTTCCCGAGGCGAAGGTGTATACCGCTGAACCGTCCCCGGAATGGGTCACGAAGCTGCCCGAGGCCGATACGGCCAAGCAGATGTTTGTGGTGGCCGCCTACGAGGGCACTACGGCATGGATCTCGATGCACGAAAAGGACAAGTCGGGCAACTGGCAGATGATCATGTCCACTCCTGGCTTTATCGGCAAGAATGGCCTTGGCAAGACCAAGGAAGGCGACGGCATGACCCCCGTGGGCACGTTCTCCTTCAACAAGGCTTTCGGAAATTCCAGCGATCCTGGCATGAAATCTTTTGAGTACACCAAGGCCGATAGCGATACTTACTGGTCTGGCGACGTGCGCGATGGCATGCACTACAACGAACTCGTGAGCCTCAAGGATTATCCTGATCTGGACAAGGAAAGCAGCGAACGTATCGCCGATTATCCTATCCACTACCAGTATTGCTTGAACATCAGCTACAATGCCGAAGGCACTCCGGGCAAGGGCTCCGCCATCTTCCTGCACGTGTTCGGCGACCGCAAGCCCTACACTGGTGGCTGCGTTGCAATCCCCTTGGATATGATGCGTTTCGTGATGAGAAACGTCGCCAAGGACTGCGTCGTGATTATCGATTCTCTCGAAAATCTCGGCGGCAGTTTCTAGGCTGATTCAAATTATTTCTTGGCTTTTAACTCGAGAATCCGCTTGACGCTTTCGTCAATGCGGGTTTCTTTTATGTTGCCTTTTTCGACCGCATTCACGACGGCGTCGAATACCTGCGTGAAATCCTTGGAGCAAAGTACCACGTCGACGCCTGCCTGAATCGACTTGATGGCGGCTTCGGCGTTCCCGAATTGCGTGGTGATGGCGCCCATGTCCATGGCGTCGGTTACGATGATTCCCTTGAATCCGAGTTCGCCGCGGAGCTTGTCTTGCAGGATGACAGACGAAAGTGTCGCGGGCAGATCGTCACCGGTGACCTTCGGGGCGGCGATGTGCGCGGTCATGATCATCTGTGCGCCCGCCTCGATGCCTGCCTTGAACGGGATCATTTCGCATTCGAGCATTTCTTCCCAGGTCTTGTTTGTTTCGGCGTAACCGGAATGCGTGTCGGTCTTTACGTCACCGTGACCGGGAAAGTGCTTGAGCGTGCCGATGACACCTGCGGAATCGAGGCCGTTCAGGTAACTTACCACGAATTCGGCGGCGGTCTCGGGGTCGTCCGAGAAGGCGCGAGCTCCGATGACGATGTTTTCGGGGTTCGTGTTCACATCGGCGACCGGGGCGTAGTCGATGTCGAATCCGTATTCCTTGACATAGCTCCCGATGGTGAAAGCGGCTTTGTAAGCTTCGCTCGGGTCGCCGCTTTCGGCGATGGCTGTCATGCTTTCGTACTTGGGTACGTCGAAGTTCTCGTTGTTCGCGATGCGGGCGATGCGACCTCCCTCTTCATCTATCGCAAGGAGCGGAGAACCGTTCAGCGTTCTGATTTCGGCAATGAATTCACCGAGTTGCGCTTCGTCTACAATGTTGTGTGCGTAAAGAATCATTCCGCCAACGGGGTAGTCCTTGCTGACGTCGCGCATGGTCTTGTTCACCTGCTGCAACTTATAGTCCGGAAGATCCTGGTATTCGGTCCAGTGGATGGTCGTGTCGAGTGCTTCGGGGCGCACAAAGAACATCTGTCCCACTTTTTCGCGGAGCGACATTTTTTTGATGTTGAGTACGGAGGTCTCTGAGCTTGCCGAAGAGTCCGGAGCTGACGACGAATCGTCTCCGCACGCGGCCAGGAGCGCAATGGCTCCGATCGCAAATGTCATTCTCATCTTTTTCATATACACCTCTTAAAACTTATTCTTCGATTTCAAATGTCTTGCCCGAAAGCATCTTGAGCAGGGACTTAGAAAGAGTTGCCTTCGCGGTGAGCTTTTCGGTGTCGATTTCCTGGCGATAGCCGCCAATATCAAAGGAGAGTGTCGCCCCTTCGTCGGTAACGTCCATCTTGACTTCAGCTCCCATCACGATCGGAAGGTTGACGTCATCGTGACCCGCCGGGAATCCGCACATCACGGGAATGTCGTATTTTTTCAGGTACTTGGAAAGCATTGCCTCGGTGCTTTCGTAGTCGAGGTCGGTGCCGGAATCCACGAATTCGCCGAGGATAACGCCCTTTACATTTTCCATGACGCCGTGCAGCTCGATCGAGTGGAACATTCGGTCAATGTTGCGCAGGTTTTCGCCGATTTCTTCCATAAAGAGGATGATGCCTTCGTTCTGGAATACGTCGATGTCGGATGCGCCGATGAGCGGTACGAAGGTCGCCATGTTGCCACCCACGAGAATGCCCTTGGCGGTCCCGTTCTGGTTATACTTGTGCGAAGGAACCTTGTATACGGGAACATCACCCTTGAGAAGGTCGCGCAGGAGCTTGCTGTTGTCTTCGTCGCCACCGGTCTTTGCGATGCTTGAGCTCATGGTGCCGTGAATGCTTGCGACACCCGCCTTGGTCTGCATGGCATGCAGCGTGGTAATGTCGCTGTAGCCGATTACCCACTTGGGATTTTCCTGGATGAGCTTCGGGTCGATGTAATCCACCAGCTGGATGGTGCCGTAGCCGCCACGGTTGCAGAGGATCGCCTTGATGCTGGTATCCTTGAGGGCCTCGATAAAGTCGTCGGCGCGTTCCTCGACGGTGCCAGCGAATTTGCCCGCATCGAGCTTGTCGACATTTTTACCGATAACCGGTTCGAAGCCCCATTCCCTAATGACATCGGCCGTTTTCTGGATGTTGGAATCGGGGGTGGTGTACGAAGGTGAAAGCAATGCAATCTTGTCGCCTTTTTTTAGGAATGCCGGGGTCGTGCTTTCGAGGGGCATCCCGAGCTTTTCGTTTTCTGCAGCAGTACTTTCGATAGTGTCGCTGCTACAGGCTGCGAAGACCATCGCCAGTGATAAGGCCACGATGGATCCCGTCGGGGCTTTGCCCCTCCAGGATGACATTCCCATAGAACTTGTCATTCTGGAGGCTCGGAGAGCCGACGGAATCCAGTTCTGCATTTTCGTATAAAAGTTCATAAACACTCCCTATTTGTTTTTCTTTTGCAAAAGTTTCATCACCAGGGGCCACAGCACCATGACGTAGAAAATGAGGACGCCGCGAGAGGCGAACTTGGCCCACTGTTGTGCCTGCACCGAGGCTGTCGAAGATCCGTGACCGCTGGCGAGGCTGATAATAAAGAACAGGAGAACTGCGCCGATAATTCCGTAGGCGACGTTTACCTTGTTGAATTCGGCCTTGAACTTGATCCAGGTCTTGTCGATAAAGCGTGCGACGCAGAAGAATATCAGCTGTCCGACATCGCCGTAGGCATCGATCATCATGCGCTGCGGGTCCACGAGAATCTTCCCGTTCACGTAATCTACGTGGTACGGCTTGAAAGTCACATAGGCGAGGAAAATCCAGCCGATAATGAATCCGGCGAGCAGGAACCACTTTTCCTTTTCGGGGTTCGCGTCGAGGTACTTAAAAATCTTGAAGGTCGCAAAAATGAAAAGGCAACTTTCGGCAAGTCCCACCAGCACGTCCTGCGGCGTGTGGACGCCCAGGTAGTTGCGCGAAAATCCGGTCAGGAGAATGCCCGCGATGCAGATAAATGCTGCAAAACGCATGCGCTTCCAGAGGTTCGCCGCGAAGCTTCCGTAAATGGGGGTCGCCGTGGTGGTGTGTCCGCTCGGGAAGGAATATCCGCCCGCCGTGGCGATGGCATCCCCTGCGGGGAGAATTCTCGCGTCGCGGATCCAGGGGCGGTAGGCGCAGACGGTCAACTTGAGGGTTGCGTTGAAGGCGGTCGTGAGCGACCATGCCGTAAACGTGAAAAGCCCCATGCGCTTGCTGACGCACCAGTACACGAATGCGGGGACGATGCATAGGGTGGTAATCGCGTAAAGCGAAATCATCTCCATAAAGGGAGTGAACGCGTCGTTAATCGCATTCCTGAAATTCTGCAACAGGAGCAGGTACTCAATATCCATAAACACCTCTTTTTTGGGCGTGTAAAATATAGTATACCTTGACCTGACAAATACGATGATATTGCAAAATTCTTACGAAAATAGTACTATAAAATTCAACCTGCTATTGCCGTCTTTGTAAAAATATATTATCTTCATTTTATACTTTGGAAGAGAAGGGGGACGACAGTAAGGTGGTCCTGACTTTTGGAAAAGGAAAAAATGCTGATGACAAGGAAACAAGCTTGTATGTCAGCGGAAAGACTTTAACATTTGAATATGCTCAATCTAATTTTGGGCTGAACGAAGTTACAGAATAAAAGGAATGCTTATATGAAAAAGATGATTTTATCCGCATTAATCGCAAGCGCTGTTGTTTTCGCCCAGGAAACGGCTGCACCTGCCCAGGCCACTGAACCTGCTTCCCAGACCGTTGCCCCGGCTGCAGAGCCCGCTCCTGCCGCGGAGTCTGTCGAGGCTCCCGCTGCCGCCCCTGCCGAAGCGACTGCAGAAGCAGCCCCTGCTGCTGAACCTGTTGCCCAGCCCGCAGAATCCACTGAAACGGCTGAACCTGCCGCACAGGCTGCTGCCCCGGCCGCAGAACCTGCTCCTGCTGCAGAACCCGCCGAAGCGCCTGCTACAGCGGCATCTGCTGAAACTGCAGAACCTATCGCCCAGACGGCAACCCCGACTGCAGCTCCTGCCGAAGAGGCCTCTGCAACTCCCGCCGAAGGGGTTTACGCAGCCTCTGCTCCCGCTCCCGTCGCTGCTCCTGCCGCCGAAAAGACCTGGACGCACTTGTGGGGCGTCGGCGCTACCGTTCCTGTAGAACAGTACAAGTCGCATGGCAAGAAGATTGACCTGATTAACTATGGCCTCGACCTCTCCTATACGGGTGTCACTCGTTTTGGCCTGGCATTGCACCTGTCCGTTGCGGCAGGATCCTCGACAACCGACAACATCCGTTTTGAAAAGTCCGACGACTGGCTGGTCGGTTCCTTCGGATCGGTTGAAGCGGGCCTTGGCTTCAGCCCCGTGAACACCAACGGCTTTACGCTGGTCGTGCTTGCTGTGGCCGGTTACGAATACGCCGAGTATGAATCCGACGAAAAGGAAGTCCGTCATTCGGAACTTGGCGCAGTTGACCGCCGCTTCACGGAATCCATGGGTGCACTCTCCATCGGTGGCGACCTCGTGCTGCGTTTCGGCCTTTCCGAACATATCGGCATTTTCGCAAGCGTGGGTGGTCGCTGGCTCCCCATTACCGTCACCGAATCTTCGGTCAGGTACGAGAAGGATGACGACTACGTCCGCACTGAAACCTACATCGATGATGACCGCGGCGTGTACAGTGTCGTTCCCGCTATCGGTGCCATGTGGAAGTTCTAGCCTGATGCGGCAAATTTGCCGCGTCTAGATTACGCGCGTAAGGCCCGAAGGTGTAGAAGGCGAAAAGCATAAGAAGAAAGGTGCTGATTGGCACCATGCTCTTTTCGGCAACTTCTTCCGTACCAAGGCTGGGGTCGTTTCGGAGATCGAATAATTGGCGCAGTCAATTAAATAATGTATAATTAGTAGTGTAAATGAGGAGCGTTTGAGTATGCCGATATGTCCTAGATGCGGTGCCGAAGTCGGCCCGGATAACGTTTACTGCAGCCAGTGCGGTAATACACTTCTGAAAATTTGTTACCATTGCGGCTCGAAGATCCCGCTGAATGCAAATTTCTGCAATAACTGCGGTACGCGCTACGAAAAGTTTGAACCGAAGTTCGATTATAAGATTCCCGTTCCTGTTGAGGAGGGGAATACCCTTACGGATATGCGCGATGAGCAGCGCTACAATACGGTCAAGATCGGTAACCAGGTGTGGCTTGCCGAGAATTTCCGCTTCAAGATGCCGAATTCCTACATCTACGGTGCCAATGAGAACCTGTTGGACATTTATGGCCGCTTGTATACGTGGGAAAGCGCCTGCAAGTGCGCTCCTCCGGGCTGGCATCTGGCGACCCGCAGGGACTTCAACGAACTCGGACTTTATTGCAAGAGCCTGAACCTGAAGGGCCGCGTCGGAACTATGCTCAAGTCCTCCAGCGATGTGTGGAAAACGCAGGGCGTCTTTGGCCCCGGTGTGCCTGGGACCGATGACGTGGGATTTGCGGCCAAGCCGTTTGGCAGCCGTACTTCTGCGGGCGTGTTCAATTACATGGGATCGTTCGCCTATTTTTGGTGCGCCGACGAAGAAAACGAGTCCCGCGCCTACTACAGGCACCTGAGCTACTTTACAGGGGCGTTCCAGGAACTTTCGAGCAAGAAGGATTGCGCGTTTAGTGTGCGCCTGGTCAAGAATCCTTAATTTTGGAGTGTTGTATGCAGATTACGAGACATGAAGACGGTGGCGTTTTGACGCTGTTTGTTGACGGAATTATTGATTCGGCTACGGCTCCGGCTTTCGAGGCGGAACTGGAGAGCGCCTGCAACAAGAGCAAGAACTTTGTCGTGGATTTCGGCAGGGTAGACTTCATTTCGTCTGCAGGGCTCCGTGGGCTGCTGATTTCGCAGAAGAAAATGATGACCACGGGTGGCAAGATGACGATTGCCCACGTGAACGACGAGGTCCGTGAAGTCTTTGAGCTGACCGGATTCGTAAGCGTTTTGAATATCGCCTAATTGTTTGCTGTAAAAACAAAAAAATATGTTGTCTAGGTGACACTTTCCGCTAGGTTGGGTGTTTTAAATATGTAATTTTGAAACAAACCCTATTGTGGAAAGTTATGAAACGACTGAAATTAGTGCCTTTGGCACATTTGATGCTTCTTGTGCTGCTGTTTTCGGGGGTGGCTCTTGCCGACCGTGACGCCGAAATTCGCGACCTCAAGCTCGAAAAGGAAAAACTCAATTCCGAAATCCAGAAATTGAACCGCCAGATAGCCTCGACAGACTCGATGCTCAAGGCGGATGATTCCCGTTACAAGACGCTTTCGCAGCGCTACAAGGCCGATACGGAACGCCGCCGCGCCGAAATCGACAGCCTGAACAGCAAAATCAAGGCGGTCGCGGGAGAACTCCAGACGGAACGCAACAAGCAGGCCCGCGCCAAGAACCGCAGCGACAATGTGGCTGCCAAGCGCAAGGCCCTTCGTGCGGAACTGGCGGGTATCAGCAAGAAACTCGAGGCGCAGGTGGCCGAAACGCTCCCCTGGGAACGTGAAAGCAGGCTTGACCGTGTCAAGTCGCTCACTCGCGATATCGAAAGTGGCAACGCCAGTGAAGAGGAAGGTTTTTCTCGCCTCAAGTCGCTCATAGCCGAAGAAACCAAGTTCGGCGACGAGGTGGCAATCATCAACAGTCCGCTTACCCGTAAGAATGGCGAGCTGATTAACGCCTCTATCCTGCGCATCGGAAACCAGTGGATGGTCTACAGCGACGAAAACGGAACCGTTTTCGGGACGCTTGTGCGCAAGGTGGAAAACGGAAAGGTAAGCTACGATTGGAACGAGGATCTGAATCTGGAAGAACGCGCCGCGGTTCGGCTTGCTATCGATGTGAAACAGGCTAAGAAACCGCCCCAGATCGTGAATCTGCCCGTGAGCCTTTCTGTCGTGGGGGGTGAGAAGTGATGTTTAATGTGAAAATGTGTGATGGTGTCACCTTGAGCGCAGTCCGTCAGGGCGCAGTCGAAGGATCTAGGAAGAATGTCATCCTGGATGGAGCGAAGCGACTGACGGGATCCAGAGTCGCATTGTTTGCTACGGTTCTTTTCCTCTCGGCATCCTCCGCTTTTGCGTGGCCGTGGTCGAATTCCGGCGAAAAGAAGGTCTCCGCTGAAGACCAGACGCGAATCAAGGATTCGCTGCAGATGGAAGAAGTCCGCAACTTGCAGCGCGAAGTAGACGCCTTGACCCGCATCCGTTTGCAGAAGGCCGATTCGCTTGAAAAGCTTGAGGCGGAACATTGGCGCAAGCGCTATGCCGAATCGCAGCTGACCGAAGAACATCAGGCGCAGTCGCGTGAACTCGACGGCCGCTATTCCAAGCTTTCAACGGATCTTGGCCGCGTGAGCGAGGAAGTCATGGCGAGCAAGAATATGACTAGCGAAGCCGAAGAACGCGCTCAATCCGAGGAATCCGCTTACGATGCTTTGAATACGCAAGTCAAACTTTCGATTGACAAGACGCTCGGCGATGTCATGGGTGATTATCCGGTGGGTATGAACGGTCGACTGCTTCGGCTCCGTCAGGCTGCCGGCGAGGCCGACAAGAAGATTCCGAATACCATCGGTGCCATGCAGGGCTTTATGGACGACCTGTTGCTCCGTCACGAAATGACGTATACGCAGTCCTATGGCCGCGAGGTGTCCCAGGTGGGTTCCCGCCCCGACGTGAAAGTGAACCGCTTGCGCTTGGGAACAGTCTTCCTTGGCGAAGTGGCGCAGGACAATGGCGATGTGCAGGCCTTGCTCCGTTCGGGTGCCCTGCAGGGAAAGATTTTTGAATGGAATGCGACGCTTCCGCCCGAGATGTCTGCAAGTATCAAGCAGGCCGTGACGCAGGCCGGTAGCGGTTCTGTGGTGAATGTCCCACTCGATGTGCTGCAGAACAAGGCCATCAAGAATACGATTACCGATACAAAGGAACTTACTTGGGACGAGGAACTCAAGGCGTTCTTCAAGAAGGGCGGAATCGTGATGTATCCGCTTGCTCTCGTGGCAATCTTTGCGCTGCTCCTTTGCCTGGAACGGTTCCTGGTGTTGACTCACCGTGGACATCTGGGACGCCGCTTTATGAAAAAACTGAACGCGCTTGTAAAGGATGGACACTACGAAGATGCCGCCGCCCTTTGCCTCAAGAAGGAAACGAGTCTTTCAATGGTTCTGTTCGCCGTGCTGAACCGTGCTCGCGACAAGCGCGAAGATGCGGAACGTTCCTTGCAGGAAGCACTGCTTCGAGAACAGCCGAAATTGGAGCGTCGTATGGGGCTGTTGGCGGCCATGGGGACGATTGCTCCGTTGCTCGGCCTGCTCGGTACGGTGACGGGTATCATTACGCTCTTCACCGTGATTACCGAGGTGGGTACGAATGATGCTCGCGTGTTGGCTGGCGGTATTTCCGAAGCTCTCGTGACTACGGAAACGGGTCTCGTGATTGCTATCCCCGTGATGATTCTGCACGGCCTCTTGAGCGAAAAGATTGAAAAGGTCACGAGCGAACTCTATGTGCAGAGCACCTCGCTCTTGAACAAAATCTTCGGGAAGGTTGAATAAGCGCCATTGCGAATGGAATGTCATTGCGAGCGAAGCGACGCAATCTCTAGCTGAATGTTATGAGCAATACGCATTACATATTCATTGAATCCTTGCAGAATACCTACCAGGCGGGTGGCGTGGTGATGCTCCCGATCCTGTTGGCGGGTGTTATCGGATTCTACTACCTGTTCTCGAGCTGGCTGCGCATCGGTAAGGATTTTTTTCGTGCCGATGTCCACAAGGTGGTCAAACGTATGCGTCGCGACCTGAACGGCGGCGAACGTGACCGTTTGAACGGCAAGTCGTCTGCGGGTGTCGAAATGGCCATGAAGCGCCTGCGTAAACGTGGCGGTCTTTTGGGTCGGGAACTTTGCAAGGCTGTAGAAATTGCCTCGAAGGATCCTGCATCGTTTCGTGATTATATGCAGGTCCGTATGATGAAGACCGTCCGCTATATGGAACAGGGAACCCACATTATTTCGGTGATGGCATCTGCCGCCCCGCTTTTGGGTCTGCTTGGCACGGTGACGGGCATGGTCTCGACATTCGAAGTGATAACACTGTACGGAAACCAGAACCCGGTGCTGATGGCCGACGGTATTTCGGAGGCGCTAATCTCGACGCAGAGTGGACTACTCGTGGCTTTCCCGCTGACTCTCCTGAAACAGCGCCTTGATGAACGAATTGAAATTTTGCGACAGAACTTGGAGCTGGGTGCGACTGTCATAGAGAACTTTTTTGTAGAAAAGGCGGAAGGCTAGCATGTCATTGCGAGGCCCGTAGGGCCGCGGCAATCACAAGAGGATGATTTATATGAAATTCAACTTGCCGAGAAGAAAACAGAAGGATATGGGCATCGAGATGGGCCCGCTGATGGATATCGTGTTTATCCTGCTCATCTTCTTTGTGGTGACATCTTCGTTTACCCGCGAAACGGGCGTGGACGTGACCAAGCCGCAGGCGCAGACAGCAAGCCAGCTTGAAAAGGAAAATCTGCTCATTGCCATCACGCGTGAAGGGACAATTCACATGAACGAACGCCAGGTGGATTTGGCGAGCCTGCAGGATATCCTGAAACAGTCGCTGGCGAAGACTCCCGATCGCGAAGCAGTCGTGATTGCGGACAAGGAAGCTGAAACGGGCGTGCTGGTACAGGTGATTGATATGTGTAATCTCGCCGGAGTGAAAAAGGTTTCGATTGCGGCCCAGGCGGAGTAGAAATTAAAAATGGGAGTGTCATCCTGGAGCGTAGCGACGGGATCCAGTGCTTTATAATGTTGAGATTGTTAAAGAAAATTTTTAAGCGTTTTAGCATTTTGCTTGCGGCAATCCTCGCGAGTATGCTTCTCGTGTTCTCCGTGACGATGGCGAACCTGTTCTTGAGCGGCAAGGTCTTTCACGAAAAGAAGTACGCGAAGACGGAAGTAAGTGTCAAGAAAGTGGAAGAGGTCGAGAAGAAGGTCGAAAAGAAAAAGCCGACTCGCAAGCCGAACCGTATGAAGTCCAATTCGCGTTCGCCCAAGGCGGGTCCGCGTTTTGCGATGAATCTCGGTGCTGCCTCGGGAACGGCCGGTGCCGCCATCAGCGATGAGCTGGTTGCCGATTTTCGCGGCGGTGCGCTTTCGACAGAAAAGGGCGATGTCGACAAGAAACCGGAAAGCCGCAGTATGGCGAATTTCCAGGTGCCGCCCAAGATCAGGGATAACGAAATTGACGCAACTCTCCGCTTGAGCTTTTGCGTGGACGCGGGCGGCCATGTCTATGACATCAAGGTGTTGGAAGAATCCCCGGCGGGTTCTGGCCTTGCTGCTGCAGGCCGCGATGCCCTTTCCCGCATGACGTTTACGCCGGCTGAAAAGGCGGGTAAGGCGGTGCCCTTCTGCGGCATGGAACAACCTTTTGAAGTGAAGTTTAGGGATTAGGTCATGGTTCGTCGCTCATTACTCATCGCTGTTGCTGTTTTCGCTTCGATCTCTTTCGCGGCGCAGTCTTCTTACGACTTGATGGAACGCGCGAATGCGCTCTACCGCGACGGAAAATTCAAGCAGGCAATTATGCTTTACCGTAAGGCGGAATCTCGTGGCGCCGACCCCGTCGCTACCAGTTTCAACATCGCCAACAGTTATTACCAGCAGAATGACTTGCCGAATGCCGCCGCCACTTACCGCAAGGCAATCGACTTTTCGAACGGTTCGTTCGCTCCCGCTCTTTTCAATATGGCGAGCGTCTATTTTCGGCTCAAGCAGTATCCCGAATGTGTGGCGGCGTACCACCGTGCGTTGAAACTGGAACCGGAAAATGTTTCCGGTTGGCTTTACTTAGGCGAAGCCTACAGTAAAACCGGCGACGCGGTCGGCGCCCTGCGTGCCATCGAAAAAGCCTATCAGCTTGACAAAGATGATATCAGCATCGTGTACCAGCTTTCCGAAGCGAATATCGCCCTCAACGATTTTGAACGCGCCGTTGCTGTCATTCGCGAAGGCTATGCCGCTCACCCCGAAGAAATTGACTTCCTCGTTTACCTGGGGGATGTTTATCGCTTGAACAAGCAGTACGAGGAAAGCGCCGGTGCCTACCGCGAGGCTTTGGGTGTGCGTCCCGATGACGCTCCTACCATGTACAAGCTCGCCGACGTCCTTGCCGAAGACAATAAGCCCTTTGTCGCGATGGATGTGCTCAATAATTTAGTGCAGGTCAAGCCCGACTTCAGCGATGCTGCCATCTTCCTCGGGAACTTGGCCTACGATGCGAAATTCCTCGACCGTGCGGAATCTGCCTACGAAATGGCCGCCAAGCTGGGAAATACTGAATCCGTTTTCGGCTTCAAGAACATGGCTTACGATGCACATGCGCAGAAACGTGATGACGAGGCTCTCCGCCTTCTGCGTGCCGCCCAGAAATATTTCCCTGACGATGTCACCTTGCAGGCCGACATCATGGAATTCGAAAAAGATCAATAAAAATTCTGATCCGCAAAGGGCTAGTTTATTATATTCTCCCTAAACGGAGTTGCCCTATGGAATGGAATACGACTGTAAAGAATCGGATTGAATCCCGCCTGAACGATAAGGAAAGTTCGCTTGCCGCTTATGCTTGCAAGTCCACGCAGGCGGTTCGTTTTCACGAGGCTCCCAAAGATATTCGCCCGGATTTCTTTCACGATTCGGACAAGATTATCCATTCCTATTGCTACAGCCGCTACATCGACAAGACGCAGGTCTTTTACCTGGTCGAAAATGACCACATAACGCACCGCGTGCTCCACGTGCAGCTGGTGGCGAAGATCGCAAGGACCATCGGACGTTTCTTGAATTTGAACGAGGACCTGATCGAGGCGATTTCGTTGGGTCACGATGTCGGCCATACGCCTTTTGGCCACGATGGCGAACGGATTATTTCGGGATTTCTGCAGGAACAGGGCGAAGGTGTCTTTGAACACAACGTCCAAAGTTTTAGGCTATTCCACGATCTCGAAGCCTACGGAAAAGGCCTGAACCTTACCGTGCAAGTCCTCGACGGAATCATCTGCCACAACGGCGAAATTCTGCAGAACAGCTACGGCTGCGACCGTAACAAGACTCCCGAAAGATTGCTGGCGGAATACCGCGAAAGCTTGAAGGGGAATTTTAAGTCGAGGAACATGGTGCCGATGACTCTGGAAGGCTGCGTGATGCGCATCTCGGATGTGATTGCGTACGTTGGCCGCGATATCGAAGACGCCATCATCTTGAAACTGGTGGAACGCGAAAGCCTTCCCCGCGAAGTCACGGAAGTGCTTGGCGATAAAAATGGCCTCATTGTCGACACGCTAATCAAGGACTTGGTCAACAACAGCATTGACAAGGAATCGCTCGCGTTTTCGGCGGATGTTTTTGAGGCGCTGAACCGCTTGAAAGATTGGAACTACAAGAATATCTACCTGAATCCGAAAAAGTCTACGCAAGATGAGAAAATTAAGGCGATGTTCCGTACGGTTCTGGAAGAATGCCTCGAAGAACTCGGCTCCGACAAAAAGGTCACCGGAATCAATCACTGGTTCAATTCCATGTGCGCTGAATATAAGGAAACGACGTCCAAGTCGCGCGTTGTCGCCGACTATGTCTCTGGCATGACCGATGACTACCTGATGAACGCCTACAAGGAAATCGTAATCCCTAAGTCGTTCGGAATCAGCTTCAAGTAAAAATCCGAAATGCGCCCTTTTCAGCATAAAATAGCCGTTGTAAATCATTCAATATTTTTTTAGGGCTTGCCGCTTAATTTGCTCTTTTTGCCTTTTTTCAGTATAAATTTAAGGTGAAACAAGAAAAAAGGACCGAAAATGAAGCGTATTCTTGCTAAAACCGCCCTCATCGCCCTCGCAGGAACCCTTTCTGCGACCGCAGCGACACTCCCCACCGCCAAGGAAGTCCAGGCCAACATGGGTTTGGGTTTCAACATCGGCAACTCGATGGAAGTGCCTAATGATCCGACCGGCTGGGGCAACCCCTACCCGACGCAGGACCTGATGGATTCCATCAAGGCAGCCGGCTTCAACACGGTCCGTATTCCCTGTGCCTGGGACAGCCACACGAGCGGCGGCAAGGTTACCGAAACCTGGCTCGATTCCGTGAAGACCGTGGTCGACTTCGCCATGCGCGCAGGTCTCTACACGATTTTGAACATTCACCACGAAGGTGAAGGCGGCTGGTTCCAGAGCAATATTGGCACGAGCGTCGATAACACCATCGACAACAAAATGAAAACTTATTGGACGCAGATTGCAAATAAGTTCAAGGACTACAACGAACGTTTGATTTTTGCTGGCGCCAACGAACCCGGTCCGAATGTGAACACGTGGACCTCGCAGCATGTGTCTACGCTTATGCACTACTACCAGACTTTTATCGATGCAGTGCGTTCTACGGGTGGCAACAACGAAACCCGAACCTTGATTATTCAGGGCCTCAATACTGACATCGACAAGTCTGTGGCAAGCGCTCCGGTGACCACCTTCCCTACGGATAAGGTCGAAGGCCGCCTGATGTTCGAAGTGCACTACTACGATCCGTACCAGTACACACTCATGACTGGGGAACAGGATTGGGGTGCAAAGGAACCCATTCAGCCGCAGTACTATTACGGCGACTACACCAAGGCGAGCGAACCTAAACGCAACGCGGGCTACAATGCCTGGGCGGGTTCCGTTGATTCCAAGATCGGAAGCATCATCCATCCGCAGGAACAGTTCGCCAAGATGAAGACGAACTATGTTGACAAGGGTTACCCGGTCATCGTGGGCGAATTTGGCGCAAATGTCCGCTCTCCGGAATTGAGTGGCTCCGACCTGAATCTCCACAAACAGGGCCGCGTGCAGTGGCATAAGGATGTCGTTTCGGCAGCCAAGCAGTATGGGCTCACGCCAATCCTCTGGGATATGGGTAACGAAAGCGATACTGGCTATGACAATATGGCTTACATCCGCCGTCAAAGTGCGCCGGTGGGCAAGGTCCTCGAAACGGATGTCATCAACGCCATGCGTAGCGTCTATGGGCTTGGCGACTACGTAAATACGGGTGTCACCCATGTGGAAGACTTCATTTCGGGAGAAAGTTCGACCGCGCTTAAGAGCTCCGTTAAAACGGGTGCCAAGTTCACCCGTAACGGAAACACCCTTTACGGTATAGGAAACATTTCGCTTTATGATCTGAAGGGCAACCTGGTCCGCATCGCCGGCAACAACGCCTCCGAAGCGACCACCATGCAACTGCAGGGAATCCATCAGGGCGTCTACATTGCAAAGTGCCAAGGTCACACGATGCGTATCCAGGTGAAGTAAAAAATAGCTGCTTTGACCGCTGCTGCATAATCATGGCAGGGTCGCAACAAACGGTTTGGCTTGACAGAACCATATAAGGCACTGTCAAGCCTTTTTTTCAAAAAAATGCTAAAACCGCTCTGTATGTCAATAATTGTCGCGTAGAGAATGTATATTAATGGGCGAAATCAAATAACGCAAAGGATTTTTTATGGAAATTGACAAGAACTGGCCCGTAAGCTGGATGGAAGACGTGGGTGTCACATGTACTGAATGTGGCGAGTCTTGCGACATGGATGGACATTTTACTGAAGTTGCCGGCGATGAGCGCTTGAATTTCTATAAGGTCAGATCAACGACTCTTCGCGGGAAAGAGTGTCCGCATTGCGGAAACGAGATGGAACTGGATGTCAGGTTCTGGAAACGAGAATTTATGGGCGTGCGCCCCGATGGCAGGGAAGTATGCCGCGTCTTTACTCTGTGGGAACGCGATGAATGCCCCGGTTGTTCGCCGGATTCCCTTTTCGGATATTACGAGACGGACTGCCCCGAAATGCATTCCGCGGGCCTCACTCTCGATGACTCCAGTGCGCAGGAACTCGTTGACCTTCTCTACAAAACGACCCATGACGAGGCTCTGCTTGCTGTTGGTGAGTCGTTGGAAAAAGGAAACGCCGTGGAATCCATAATCCCCGAACTCAAGTGGATTATTGATGCTCACGATGACGTGCTGAAGGATGCCTATCTCGGCGATTATTTGCCTTAAGCGGCTGGATTTTTTTATAAATTGTTGGTATGCTTGAACAGCAGCAGATACTCTTTATGCAGATTCGGATTCTGAGGATGGCCTCGGAACGTTTTTGCCTGACTTTGAAGGCTACTGCGGAACTGTTCAAACGGTTCGATGTCCTCAGGTATATCCGCGAATGTTTTGGCATATTCCATGTGGAAGGCGACGAGGCTGTTTTTGAAGATGTCAGGGCCTACCTCAAGGCGAAGGGGGCTAATCTATGAAACAGCTGAAATCAAATCCGAGCGAGTGGCTTTGAGGTAGTCTATGGCAAACGACAAGATTTTGTTTTCCATGGATTTGACTGCGCTCATGGCTATCGAAAAAATCGCGAAAGAATCCCAGAGGTCTCCCGAGGATGTCCTTGTGGATTTTATGAAATCGAATACGGCGAAAATGCTGTACGACGATTCGAATAAACTTTGGTGGGATGGCCCCGACGCTACCGCCGAAGAATTCAAGCAGGAAACGATTTAGACCTTCGGAAGATCGAATTCTTAAATGGTGCAAACCGTAGGTGCTTTACGGTTTGTGCAACGTAAATTCATATGCATCCGCGATCGCGCAGATGACGTTTGCGGGGATGCCGTTCTTCTTGGCGAGTTTGGGCCAGCTCTTTACGGCATTTTCAACTTCGGCTAGAATCTTCTTGTAGCGTCCTTGCCTTAGCCCTGCAAATTTTGCGACAGCGTAAAAATCATCCAGCGTGAAGTTGTCGCGCTTACCGTTGAATGTCATCTGGTGTGTTCCCGTCCATGCGCCTTGCGGGTTGTAGGCGAACGTGACATCGAAAGCGGGCGCGAGCGACCATACTCCGCGTTTGTCCATCAGGAATCCGATGTTTTTGGGGTGGTCATCCTGGTTGCGTGCGCATATGTTGAATGCCGCGCGGCGGTACATCTCTTCGAGAGTGTCATAGCCGAGGTCAAGACGCTTGACAATGTCGATCGCCTGTTCGTAGCTGTATGCCCCCGGCAGGTTGAAGTCGTAGTGGGCGAGTGCGCAGAGTGACTGGTAGTGCAATTTTTTCCCGCCTGCGAGACGGTCAAATCGCCGTGTCATAAAGTGCCTGTGCCTCGCACATTCGTACAGCCTGCATTCAGTCATGTCGATGCCCGCGAGCTTCGCCATTTGCGAGTAGGTGTATTCGATGGCTCCGTACCCGAACATGTCGGCGCCTTCCTTGTCGCTGTTGTTCTGTACGTCGTCTAGTTTTAGGAGCCAGTAGCCGAATCGAGGATCCGTCGCAACTTGGCCTGAACGCATTTCGCCGGTGGCCTCGTCGTATGCAACGAGAATCTTTGCGCGTGCTCCACCCGCCGATGTGCCGACTCGCAGAATTTCCTCAAAAGCCTTGTTGCTCTTTTTGGAAAGTGGTTTCCCCTTAACATTTCTAGCGGAAAATTGCTTGCGTTGGTTCAATACCTCGGCGGCAAATATTCGTAGGTTTTCCACGTTCAGGGAATCTTCTGGGAGCGATTCGGGGCCTAACAACGGCAGAAACTCCAGTGCCCCCATGCCGCGGTTCCCCGTGTAGCAAAGGCGTTCAAGTGCGGTGAAACTTTCGGGAGTGCGACCCTGCCGTAAAAGCCATGCATCGATAATCTTGTTGCCGAACTTGTCGGGAAGACTGTCCGCGAAGAGTCCGGGCAGTCCGTGGAATGTTTTTGAAAGTTGCGGGAAGGAATAGATGCGGTTGGAAACGGGCATCGCGATTGGCGCAGGCTCAATGCCTGCCTCTAAAAATTCGGGTGCGTACTCGAATAGTGCGACCGTTTCGCCCTCGAGCATGGAGAGTGCCCCGATGGTCGTGCCCCAAAGTTTGACTTCTACCGCGATCATGGCGTGCCCCTACTTGTCTTCGTCCCATACCCAGGGGGTGTTGTGCTTGCGTTTCGCTTTTGGTGCCGTGTCGCTGGCGGTATATTTGCCGGGCTTTTCGGTGACGGCGCTTGCATCGCTTTCGTTGTTGCGCGGGCTGCGGACTCTCTTGCGGGCTTTTACCTTGCCCATCTGCAAAATTTGCATAGGCGACGGCGAGTCGTCGGGAAAAACGGCGAGGAATGTCTCTAGCATGCCGCATACGCGCAGGACCTTGATGAGGTTGATTACCTGCACGGAATCGCCTCTCTCTATACGCTCGATGGTGCCCTTGCTCACGCCCGCCTGTTCGGCGAGCTGTGCTTGGGTCCAGTTGCTGCGAATGCGAAATGCCGCCATTCGCCTGCCGAGCAAAGCGAGCGCGGATTCGTCAGTTTGTACGGAGTATGTGGCCATAATTCCTCCTAGTCTCTGTTATAAATATAATAAAAAATGCTAAAAATAAAAAAATTTATTTCATAATATTTAGTGAATAATGGTGTAAAATATGCTATAAATCTTTAAATTAAGTGAATTAACGAAATTGCGGCCATTTTTAACCGCAATTGCTTATTCTCGTGGGACGATATACACGCCCCACGGGTCGCTATTTTCTAGCAGAGGGGCTTGCACCTTGACTGGGATGATTTTCATTTGAGGTGCAGTGTATTCTTTTTTTGACAAACCTTTTACAAAATCTCCTTGTCTTTCGATAATAATTATGCGTATATTTGAATATATGCATAAAACAAAACGGCGGAAGTGGTAAAAAGCGTCATTTTCGCCAAAAAAGTGGCGGAAAACGTCAAAAAAGGAGATTTTTATGTCCCAAATCGTCAGAGAAGGGTTCGCGCAGTTCTGCAAGCGCCAGAAGGCTGGCTTGCTCCTTATCGGAGAAATCCAGAAACAAGAAAAGAAGGACCAGGAGGCACTCCTCGATGTCCAGGAAAAGCGGTTCGAACGCAAGTACAATCTGTTCTACGAGAATCTTGACCTCATCATGAGGCATAAGGATGAAATTATCGCGACGCCCCGCTACGCGAACATTGATGCCCATTACCTGCTGGAGGGAGGCGGCTGCTATGTCGGCAGGCTCTCCACCGCAAGGCAGATCAACATCGCAGGGACGCTCATCACGTTCAATCTCAAGCTGGGTACCTTGCTCAAAATCTGGGAAACAGGCCAGTTCCGCATCGCGTGCCGGTGCGGGGAAACGGCTGTTATTCGGCGCTTTGTCGGGTCCCCGCTTTCAGGCGGGTCGAACGCATCGGCGATATGCCCCAAGTGCAAGGCGGAAATCCATGTCAAGAACCGTAGTTTCGGCAAGTACCACTTCTTTGCGGCGGGAAAGCTGAACGAGGATATCGAAATGGTGGTGAAGAATCTTATCGCCAAGTGGACCGTTGCCGAAGTGGAATACCAGAAGAAGGTTGCCGAGGGCAATTGGCTAGACCCGAAGATTGCGAGTGATTTCAAGGGCGACGGTGAAGTCTGCAATATCGAGACTCTGCTGCAGGAACTTTGGCAGAAGGAACTCGAAGAGGCGACAAAAGCTTAAAAAGGAGGTGTAGTTATGGCGGTAAAGATACAGGAAGGTTTTGCGCTGTTCAGCAGGCGCATGGATGCGAAGACGTACATCGAAGGCGAAGACGAATCCCTCGACAATATGGAATCGCAAAAGACTCTTGAGATAAACAAGGAACGCGACGAGCGCAAACGCAAGTTGCTGTTCGACAACCTTGACTTGATCATGCGACACCGTGACGAAATCATGAATATGCCTCGGTATGCAAAGATCGATGCGCATTATGCGTTGCGTGGTGGCGGCGCCTATATCGGCCCGATTGCGATGCGAAGAAGATTCAGTGCCGCAGGGGTACCGGTTACGGTCAATATCACGCTGGGTGCGCTTCTCGGAATTTGGGATACGGCGACGTACAAGGTGGATTGCAGTTGCGGGAATACCGCCTACATCCGCTCCTTCGGCGGTTCGCCGCTTACGGGGATGACTGTCGCGGGAGCCATTTGTCCGCGTTGCAAGAACGAAATTCACGGAATCCGGAGCAGGCCCTTTGGTGACTATGTTCGGCAAGTGCAAAATGCCCTTGACAGCGAGGAAACTGCGGTCTCGCAGGCCTTTGCTTCAGGGACTTTCGGCAAGGTGAGCGAACTGTGCAGTCTAGAAAAGATGATTTCGGAACTGAAACTGAAGGAGTACCAGGAATCGCATCCGGAGTAAAAATGCCGTTTTTTGGGATGAAAACAGAAAGTGTCACTATTTGACGCGAGTGGATGCTATATTATAGGGTGAAAAAGGAAGGACTGTATGTTTTTTAAAAAGCAAACTTTTGAGCAGGAGGCCCGCAAGTACTGGGAAAAACTGGCGCGCGGGATTCTTGTTCCCGGAGAGCGTGGGTGTGCGCCTTCCGAGGGAGAGGTCCTTGGCATGTATAATGACATGAAAACGAGACATCCAGATTGCAAGTGCAATATATTGCGGTCGGGAAAAGGGAAAATTGTCCAGCCGGGCGACAAAATAAGTGGAATCAGGATTGTCTTTTCGCTAGATGCGGGGGCATCTGTTGAATTTGTTCTGGCGTCTTCGCTGTATTATGTGCATTTTAACACCGATGGCGTCGCCCCTTTCTCTCATCAGGTCGACACCTGCGACTTATCGCAGACTATGAAAAACATAGAGGATTTCGTCAACAATTTTCCGGCACATCTTGTCGCGCTTGAAAAGAAGAAAATTGAATTTGAGAAGAACGCCAAGCTTAAGGAAATAGCGAGGTTGAGTCTGAAAACGAGTGTTGCCCAGATGATGTCGCAAATGGGTTACGAATGGGATTTGGCGGACAGGGAAAAATACTTCTTGCTTCGGATAGAAATGGGCGATAAACGGATGGTAGAAATTTCGCTGAACGATAAAAATTTTGCAAAGCGAATCCCCATTATGCCCGAGATGCTCAAAAACATTGAACGTATGCTTGAAATGATGCCGTTCCCCGTGGACATTTCGATGACAAAGGAATTTTTGAAAAATTAGAGGTGGTCATGTCGGTAAAAATTAATGCGCGGGAACTGGAAAGTTTGTTGGCAGCGACTCCCGCATCGCAGAACATTATGCTCACGGGCAAACACGGAATCGGTAAGTCGCAGATTCTTGAGAAGTTTTTTACGGCTCGCGGCGAACGCGTGGTGATTCTGTTTCTGGGACAGATGAGCGATCCCGGCGACCTGATTGGGCTTCCGCGACTTGACGAGACGACAGGAAAAACTCTGTTTATGCCGCCATACTGGTTTCCGACCGACGGCAATCCTGTGGTGCTGTTCTTGGATGAACTGAACCGTGCCCGTCCCGAGGTGTTGCAGACCATTATGGATTTGACGTTGAACCGTATGCTTGCGGGTCGCAAGTTGCCCGAAGGCTCGCGTGTGATTAGCGCGGTGAACGATGGCGAAGAATACCAGCTGACCGATTTGGATCCTGCTCTCGTGAGTCGCTTCAATATCTACGAATTCAAGCCCACCGCGCAGGAATGGCTGCTGTGGGCGTCAAAGGCGGGGCTGGATAGCCGCGTCATCGACTTTATTTCTGAAAATCCGGAAATGCTCGACGGTGCCGCGTTTACTCGCGAAGACCAAGGGCTGGAAAAGTCGCCTGACCGCCGCGGATGGGAACGCGTATCGAAGGTGCTGCAGACGAACGAGGTGACGCCGCTATTAAAAACGGTGATTGCGGGTATTGTTGGGATGCCTGCCGCTTCCAAGTTCTTTGCGGTAATCAAACAGAAACACTTGCCGAGCGCGAAGGAAATTCTGCTTGGCGATTTCGCGAAACAGAGGCCAGTGCTCAAGAAGTGTATAACGCCGGAGCTTGCCGCCGTAAACGAATCGATTTTCCGCTTTATTGAGACGAAGGGTTACGAAGAAAAGGATGCCGCGAAGGTCGCGAAAAACTTTGCCGCTTATTTTGAATTCCTTTCGGGTGAAAAGTTCCGCGAGGCGCAGGCGCATTTTGTAAGCCAGTATTCCTCTTCGCTGTATCCATCGACGGTGTCATTTGTGATTATGCAGTGCCCTGAACTGTACAAGAAAATTACGACGTTTATCAAGTCAATTTAAGGTCGGTGAGCATGCCGAACCGACAATGTAAAATGTATGACTGTATTGGATAGGATAAAGAAAATTGGCGAACGGTGGTTCCTGACGGAACCGCTGTTGTTTGCTGTATTTTGCAGTCACGAATTCCGCGAGAACGATTTGCTGACCGTGCCAATGCGAACCGGAAACAGGAAAGTTGAATTCGCTCCCGAAATTTTGGAAAGAGTGTCGGATGCCGTGTTGTCGGAATTTCTGAAAGTTGAAATGTTTCGCATTTTGCTCAAGCACCCGTATCAGCGGCAGCCTCCTTTTGCTGTGAAATCGCTGCTTACGCGAGCGAGCAATGTCACGATTGCCGATGTGTATGAGGTCTCGCGGAATGTAAAGGCGCAAATGAATGGCGCGGAGCTGGGTTTGCCTAGCGGGTTATGTTTCGAGGAGTACTACACTCTGCTCAAGGAAATGTCGGTGCCGATGGGCGGGGCTTTGGGCGAGCATGACTCTTATAGTGAGGGTGATGCTGGCGAAGGCTGCGTCGGCGAGCTAGGAGAATGCGCCGCCGATGGCAATGGTGGCGAGAATAATGGCGGCGGCTCTCGTGACGCGCAAATAGAGTTCAATGCGCAGGATGTACGAGATTCACTGATTTCAGAACTCTGGGACGAAGATGAAGAAGCCTGCTGCGACATAAACGGATTTATCGAAGTTGCTGAAGCGGGCAACAAATGGGGTTCCATTTCAGGCAAGCTGCAGGGCATCATCAAGGCAAGCCAGAAAGTCGATATGGACTACCGCAAAATGTTGAGCCAGTTCAAGACATCTGTCATTTCGAGTAAGCGTCGCCTTACGCGTATGCGCCCGAACCGTCGCTTCGGTTTTGACGCCATGGGTAGCCGCTACGAACTTTCAACGAACTTGCTGATCGCGGTCGATGTGAGTGGCTCCGTGACTGACAGAAGTCTATCCTTCTTTTTCTCGGTGATTAATAGACTCTTCAAATATAGCATCGAGAAAATGGATGTTCTGCAGTTCGATTCCAAAATTCAGGGAGAACCTGAACCGTTAAAGAAGGTGCGCAAAACGGTGAAGGTCATGGGGCGTGGCGGTACAAGTTTTCAGCCTGCTGCCGATTACTATTGTGCACATCCCGAATATGATGGACTCATCTACTTTACGGACGGTTACGCCCCGCCGCCAAAGTTCAATACCAAACGCCCCATCGATGTACTGTGGGTGCTATGCGGCAAATCCGCCTATGACGCAAACGGCAAGTGGATCAAGGAACTGAAACGAAACCGTGTCACGTACATTCCTTTGAATTTTCCCAACAAAAGCAAATTTACTCCGAAAATTTGACAAAAAGCCTTTTTTGAGCGATAATAAATAAGAATACGATTAACGAGTAACTATATTCACACTATGCTACATCTAAAATTTGCGCTGAATCTTGAAAATCTCGCCGACCAGATGATCGGCGAAATTTCGTCTGTCTGGAAGAATCCCTTTGAAGCCCCGGTTGTCATCTTCCCGGACCCGAAACTGGAACAGTGGTTCCGCCTTCGCTGGATGAAAAAGAAGGGCGTTCTCGCCAACCTGAACAAGAGTACCATTGACAGGTTTTTGTTCGATATCCTGGTGGGAAAAGACGATTCTAAAAAGAAATTGACGGCAGAAATGCTCACGAATGTCATCCTTGCGTATTTGGAAAAGGATGATAACTACAAGACTCTCTGCAACGAAGGTGACGACGAAGTGAGCCGTTATCTGGAAGTAGACGGCAAACTTGACTATAATCATCTGTTTGACTTCGCGTCAAAAATGGCTTCGCTGTTCCTGGATTACGAAACGAGCCGTCCGAAGGGTTTTGTTGGTGGAAAAGAGGGCTTTCTGGACAAGTGGAAGCAGGGCGTAAGTGAAAAAGATGGACTCTTCTTTACCGAAACCAAGGAGTCTTTGGAACTCCGCGAAAAATGGCAGCGCAAGCTTTATTCCGCCATATTCCATAGACATGGAAACGAAAAGTCCCTGCTCGAACATGTTTTTGAAGAAGAGACCGGACGTACAGACGAAAACAAGGAATACGATACAATTCCGTTCTTGTTCAAGGCATGCGAAAACGGCAATTTTAATCTAGACAAATTACCGAAGGATGACGGCAAAGCTCTCCCGATCTTTATTTTTGGTCTTTCGGGCATGGGCCAGTTCTACCGCGTCATCTTGCAGAAATATGCCGAGCAGCACGAAGTGTACGCCTACATCCAGAACCCGTGTATGGAATTCTGGGAAGACGCAAAGCTTGAAAAAGACTCTGTTTGCCGCCGATGGAATGTATCTAAAGGCAATTGGAAATCTGAAACAGGAAATATCGGTAAAATTCAGGAACGCATGCAGGTGCGTGATCCTGCTCAGTTGACCGCAGGAAAGTTTGAAACGGATATTGATGATATCCCCGAATACGCCGGTTCGTTGAACCAGGAAAACGACTTGCTCGCCAGTTGGGGCCGCTCGGGGCGCGACAACATCAAGTTGTGGTGTCAGGCCGTTGACTACGATTTTGATTTTAAGGGAAATGTTGATAAGGACGGTAAGGATGTCGAAATGCTGCAAGATACGCTCTTGCACAAGGTTCAGTATTCCATTGCCCATCGCGAAAAAATGAGTGGAGTGACTGAAGACGATTTGTCCGATAAATCTCTTGATGTGACCGCTGCTCCGACCAAAATCCGTGAAATTGAAAATTTGCATACTCAAATATGTAAGTTGTTGCGGGATGGCGCCCGCGTCGAAGACATCCTTGTGGTGTCGCCTTGCCTGGACGAATACCGCACGGCGATCAACATGGTTTTTGACCAGACTCCCGTAAAAGATCCCAAGAATGAAAATGGATTCTTGCACGTACGTTTTGCAATTGTCGATTCACCCGCCAAGGCTTCGCTTACCGAAAATGCGTTAAACAATCTATTCTCGATCCTTGCGCAGAAGAGCATCACGCGTCCGGACTTTTTCGCATTGGTCCGCAATCCCGTTGTGCAAACTGCTCGTGGCATCAGGAACGAAGAAATTGATGCTTGGCAGGAATGGGTCGCCGAAACGAATACCTACCGCACTCGCGATACGAAGGCTGACGGGGATAAGGTGATTAAGAAAGACGACTGGGACAAAGTTGTAAAACGCCTACTTCTCGCGCAGATGACGACAGACGATGTCTCGTTTGGTGTCGATGAATATAGACCTTATGCGGATATGGCATGCTCGGACAAGGCCTCGCTTTGTCGGTTTGTGGAATGCATTGAATCTCTTGAGCGTTGGATAGAATTCGGCTGCGATAAATCCAAGAAGGATGGCGACTTCCTCAAGAAAATCGATCGCGAGCAATTAAGCGAACTCTCTGCGCTCCTGGATGAATGGATCGGAATGCAGAATACGCCCAAGTCCCTGAAGAGCGAAGACATTGTGCACAAGCGTGTTGCCGAGGCGCTGGAACAGCTTTACTGCCAGTTCTCCGCAAATGCTTCTAAAATTTCGATGAACATCGTCAAGCAGAGTTTGTTACTTGCCGCACAGGGTACGGAGTACAGCTGTGGCAATCTGTTTGTGAACGGTGTTACCTTTATGAAGTTTGTGCCGAATAGGACGATTCCTGTAAAGCACCTGTTCTTTATTGGTGCCGATGCGGCAAGTTTCCCCGGTGCAAAGCAGCGCAATACGCTTGATCTGCGCAAGTCTTGCTACCCATGGCCTGGCGATGATTCCCCTGTTGCCAAGAATCGCTACGCCTTCCTTTGCCAGTTCATGAGCACAAGTGATAGTTTCCACTTGAGCTACGTGAATAAAGATATCAAGAAGGATGCCGAACTTTACCCGTCTTCGGTGGTGAATGATTTACGCAAGTTTATCGAAGCCGGTGCGGAAAAAGACACTAACGGAAAATCGCTCAAGTGGAAAGAAGAAACTATTTCCCTTGATGAAAATCGCGACTACAGCGAACTTTGGACGCAGAAAAGCCTGCGGAATAAGGAAGCGTATTCTGCAATGATTGGGGAGAGTCCGCTAAATGAAGTGGACGGTTGCTCGGTGAAAACGGAAGCTTCTTCTTTAAAAGGCAAACTTCCAAAGCCTCCTGAACGAGTGTCCTTTTCGCAGGTGTCAAAATTCTTGTTTGATCCATTCCAGTTCCGAGTGAATCAAATGTTGAAAAGCGATGATGAAGAAAATGTTGAAAAGGAATTATTTGAACCAATAAGCTTTGATGCATTAGATTCAAGCATTGTGTTGAAAAAAATGCTTGTAGAAGCTCTTTCGAAGGATGAAAAAGAGAGCGATGTTAAGAGCGATCTAAAAAAAATAGGGAAAATGCCAGATGGCAACTATGAAAAAAAACAATGGGAATTTTTGGAAAATGAAAGAAAATCGCTTTTGGAGCAAATAGAAAAAACTCCGGATCTTGTGAATTCTATAAAAGAAAATTGGAGCTATGGCGAGAAAATTCAAAATCTCTCGTTTGAAACGGATGGAGTGCGTTGGGTACTGACGGGCTCTCTTGACTGGTGCAATAATAAGGAACTTAAAAAGGTTGATGAATTTATTGAAATCACAACCTCTGATTCTGTTCGTAGTGAACGTTGGTTGTCTGCATATGTCAAGTCTTTGGCTTTGATTGCTTTAAAGGATGACGAAGCAGAAAAAACAATTAAGGTTGATTTTTATTGTTCAAAGGCTAAGAAACCCAAGAAGGCGACCGTTTCGACAACGCCAGAAAATGCTCGCAAAATGCTATGTAACATTTATAGGATGGCGTTTGTCGGTGAAAAAGGAAAGGTCTTTGGTAAGGCCGTTCCTTATGAAATGCTTAATAGTTTCAAGGAAGAAATAGAAAATCCCCCGAGAAATTCTAAGGGGTTGATTTATGAATTTCGAGATCAACTCATCAAAGGTCCTTGGGCGAACTTTGATAAGAAGGATTTGTTTGATCCTGTTCAGGATGTTGGTTTTAATCCTGAGACTTTCTTGGAAGAATGGAAACAGTCTGTTAAAAAAATGGCCGATATGGTTCCTAATAACAAGCCCAGGGCATAATAGAGAGGATATATGAAAGCGTTTGAATTTAAAGATTTTAGAAAGCCGTATCAGAACCTTTTTATTGAAGCTTCTGCTGGAACGGGCAAAACTTATACCATTCAATTGATGGTTGCAAGGCTTATATCCGAAGGAACTCCGCTAAAGAAAATTCTAATTGTTACCTACACGGAAAAAGCGGCTGGTGAACTAAAAGACCGTATCCGCAAGAAAATTGATGAAGTCTTAGAAAAGGGCTTGATTGATAAAGGTGAAGACCGCTTAACCGAAGAACAATTGGGCTATTTCCGTAAGGCGTATCAAGAAGTGGATAACGCCGCCATTTTCACGATACATTCTTTCTGTCAAAAGACATTAAAGGAATATGCGTACGACGCGGGTAGACCTTTTGATGTTGGCGTGGTTGATGATTCTAAAATTGAAGACTTGATTGATCGGTTTGTGCGTGATGTGTGGCCTCAAAACCCCGAATTTCAGGTTCTTTTGAGTGCTGAAGAAGATGCGAATGCTTTTGTCAACAGATTAAAGAAAAAATTAAAAAAATCAGTTGACATGTATAAAGGCAAGGGGCCTGACAATCTAGATATTGTAAAATTGGATGTAGGCGAATTCGTGTGGGCCGATGATTCTATCAGTCTAGATGTCGCTCAAACGATGAAAGATGAAGTAAAAGGTGAACATTTACTCCAATTTAAAACTTTTGCGCAATGTTTGGATGTTTTGGAACATAGTGGAGTGGATTCATACAGGGCTGAATTTGAAAGTAGAGGAGTTCTAGATGTGCAGCCTTTTTCGCTGCCGAATCTACTAAAGGCCGTAAAATCTTGGAAAAGTACGGGTGCAAACCCTTTTACGCAAGGAAAAATTGGTAAAAAATTAATAGAAGTCCCAGAAGATACTTTTGGCGAATCCTTGAAATATGTCTTTGCAAGACTTTATGAATTGAAAGATCTCCAGAAGCAGATCAAGGATTTTTGTGAAAATACTTCGAATCACTATGAGTTCTTAATCAATGCGACGCGAGAACTCTTTGAGGCTTGGCAAAAGGATAAGGCAGAAAAGAAACTACAGTCTTATAATGATATGATTCTTTCCGTGCATAAGGAAGTCATGTCAGCTGGATCATCCCTGAAAGAAAAACTCCGCGCGCAGTATTTGTTCGCCATTATCGATGAATTCCAGGATACAAACCAGTTGCAGTGGGATGTATTCAAATCGGTTTTCCACGAAGCCGCAGATCATTCCATTTTTGTTGTGGGAGATCCGAAACAATCAATCTATAGTTTCCAAGGAGCCGATGTTAATGTTTACCAACAGGCAATCACGAAAATTGGCGAAGGTAGACTGCTAGAAAACAATTATAGATCTACAAATGGAATTATTGAAGGGTGCAATATTCTTTTTGGTGGCGAATATTTTTCTGCGCCAGAAGGAACTGGACAAAAAATTGAATTCAAGCCGTCTTTGCCGCCAGCAGAAGATTTGCAAAAAGAACCACCCAAGGTTTTAGGCGAAGTTATCCCGTCAATCTGGATAAATGAAAAATGCGAACCTCAATCTTTCGCAGAAAACGTCGTAACGCAAATTGTAAATTGGTGCGCGTTTGAAGGCGAAAAAACGAAACTCCAGGTATTTGATAAAGATTTTGGTAAGCCTGGGCATACGGATAAATTGAAAAATGTGTCTTTTAAAGATTTTGCAATTCTTGCAAAATCTCGCCCAGAAATGGAATTTTTCAAAGATGCAATGCGCCGTGCTGGCATTCCGTATACGCATTACAAGGAAAATTCTCTTTTTAAAAGTCGCGAATGTAAAGAGTGGGTGGCGATATTCAATGCTTTGTGTGCCCCCGACTTCTCTTATTGGAATCGTCGGCTTTTGAGCGAAGCACTTATCACAGATTTCTTCCATTTTGATGTTGATGGGCTTGACAAGCTTCGTTGCATTGAAAGTGATGTTTTTGATAGGCCCGATAATAAGTATCGTATAAGAATCTACGAATGGCGTATGCTTGCGTTAAAGCATCGTTATGCGGAAATGATGGAACGGGTGTATAAGGATTCTGAAATTGAAAAGCGTTTGATGGATGTTTCCAGATTACAGAGCCTGGCTCGCTTGCGTCAGATTGGCAATTATGCGATAGATTACTTGTATAACCACAAGTGCTCCTTAGAAGATTTAGTTCGTCATTTAGATGGTCTTGCTCGCTATGAGGAATCCGCCGATGACGAAAATGGAGATTTGGTTGAGCAAGCATCGGATTTTGATGCCGTTCAGTTGATGACAATCCATGCATCTAAGGGTCTTGAATTCCCGGTGGTAATTTCGGCAGCTGGGTTTAAACATCACTACCAGGACCCAATTGAACCGTCGTTATTCCATGATAAGAACGACATTTATATTGGATTTGGTGATTCCGCAAAAGCAAAAAGAAAGACAGAAGAACTAGAAGAATGGAAGCGCTTGTTCTATGTAGATTTCACAAGAGCCTCGTCTGTTTTGATTTTGCCCCAATATGAAAAATGGACCGAAATAGACAAAAATGGTTGTTTAAAATATCCTGAGTATCAATTTTTACAGAACTCTATTGAAAATTTTAAAAATACTTGTCGCGGTAAATGTGTTGATAAAACGAAAATCCCGTATTATGGAATTTTGCCCTCTGTAGAAGACTTTGAACCAAATGACTTAAAAGAAATTTTGATTAGCAATATCTTTAAAAAACAGCGAGAGCTTAATGGCAAGGAATGTCTAGGCACAAAAGAATCTGCAGTTAATCAAATGTCCTCCCTCCAGTCAACGCTCACTGGCAAGGCGATTCTGCAGTATTCATACTCATCGCTTGCTTCGCGCGTTGCCAAGCCCGATGCAGAAAATAAAACGGATGATAACGAAATTGAAAATGCTGATGAAAGCCGTGCGGATAAAGACGATTCGCCGCTTGAATCTCCTGCCAAAACAAAAGAAGAACAGAAAAAAATTGACCCCGATGTCGTTTTAAACGACGCAGATGACTCCGTTAAAGGAGCGTCTGAACCGCTCACTCAAGCCGAAGAGAAATATCCCCGCGGAGCAAAGATCGGTAACGTATTGCACAATACGTTGGAAAAGTCTGAATTCGAGAATTTTGGCGATCTTGATGCAAAATTTGAAGAATGGCGGGAAAATGTTCCGGCAAAGCTGAAGAACATTATCAAGGAGGAATTCGGCGCAGAATCGCTTCCTCTTGCAGCTCACGAAGGCGAATGGATGGAAATTACGCTCCGTTATCTCTTTAACACGCTGCATGCAGCACTTCCGGTTATTGCAGGGAGCGAGTTTGTCAAAACGGAGAAGCCTTTCCATTTGGTTGAACTAGATGAAAATGCGCATAAGCCCGAAGTGCAGTTCGGCTTGAATGCCGATGTCAAGAATGAAAGTACCGAAGCGTTTGCAACACTGCATCGCGTGTGCAAGGGCTTTATTGACCTTTTGTTCGTGCGTGGCGAAGGCGACAATAAGCGTTATTCGATTCTGGACTGGAAATCGGATTTGCTTGATGACTATAGTCCTAAAAGTGTCAAGGAAAAGGTTGACGAAGAATACTCCGTACAACGCGTACTCTACAGCTATTGCTTAATCAAGTGGCTTAAAAACTTTGAATTCTGTAAAGGAATGTCGGAACAGGATATTTTCGACAAGCATTTTGGCGGAATCTACTACGCTTTCTTGCGCGGAACCGATGGAAAAACCGACAAGGGTATCTACGCCCAGACCTGGAAAGATTATGACGCACTGAAATCTGCGTATGAGCGCGTAAAAGATTTGATGAAGCAGGAAAAAAAATAAGAAGGAGAATCATAATATGATGGACTTTAGCAAGATTGATTCTTTTATTGACAAATTGAAGGAAATGCGCGGCATTGCCGAATTGGATAGGCATTTGTTGCACCTGTTGCTTGAAATGAAACCGAGCGTGTCCGAAACAACGCAAAAGTTCCTGTGCCTCTGTTTTTCGTTGTGGGATGACGGCAACACTCGTGTTCCACTTGATGCCAAATTATTCAAGGAAAGGTGGCTCAAAAAGTGGAATGCTCTCAAGATATTAAAGAAGAGTCAAGAAGAATCTTTTGACTTTGCCGAATTGGAAAAATCGTTTAACGAAATTATCGAAAGCGGCATCGCGGATTTGAGTAGCAACGGTTTCTCTGAAATCATTGGCGATAATGCGCCCCTTCTGAAGGCAGAAGGCGTGATCAAGGTTGACGGTAAACCGTATCATTGTCTGTTCCTGTACATGGCGAAACACTTTAAGGCGAAAGGTGAAATTCAGGACGCAATGGCCCGTATTTTCGGAAAGAAAATTCCAGGTCCCCCCGCTATTAAACAAATCAGCAATATGAATCTGAATGATGATCAGAAAAATGCTGTTCGTCGCGGGCAGAACGAGAATCTGATTATTACAGGTGGTCCCGGCACTGGCAAGACGACGGTCGTGCTTTACATCTTGTGGAATGTGTTGGAGAATATTGTTAAAGATGTCAAAACAGAAGGTCTGAACTCCGAAGAGATTTCCAAGGAACAAGCAAAAGCTCTCAGCGAGTACACTATCTACCTTGCGGCCCCGAGCGGCAAGGCGGCAGACCGTATGTCCGAAAGTTTAAAAAAAGGATTGGAAGATATAAGTGAGAACCTGAAAGAGACTCCAATTTATGCAAAGTTGAAGGACTTGGAAGGCATGACAATTCACCGTCTGCTCAAGTATTCCAGGTCCGACAACGGATTTTCTTACAATGCCAAGAACCAGTTCCCTGAGAAGTCAATCTTTGTGATTGACGAAGCGAGCATGGTCGATGTGAACTTGTTCTCGTCTCTGCTGCAGGCTATTCCAAGTCAAGGTGGAGACAAGCAACTAGTCACCCGCCTCTTTATTTTGGGAGACCCGTACCAGTTGCCTTCTGTCGATGCGGGCGCTGTGTTGGGTAACATTCTGGATTCTGCTTCAAAGGCGAATTATACAGCTGAGCTGAAAATTTCGATGCGATTCCCGCCTGAATCTAAAATTGGACAGCTGGCGAGTGCGATTAAGGTTTGCGCTGACGATCAAAAGATGACTGCTCCCGATAAGACGTTCGTATTGCATCCTGTCTTCTCGAAAAATGAAACTAAAGACGGTTCTGCAGAAACTTCTACCGATGCTGTTTATTATTATTCGCTCCCTCAAAAATCGAAAGACAAATCCGGCGAGAAACTTGACAAAGCTCCAACAAAGAAGGAAGAACAGGAGTATGTCTCAAAGTTTCTTGAAAACTGGATCGGTGATTTCAAGGATTTACCCAAGTTGGTTGCAGGCATTGATCCTGAAGCACTCGAGAATCCTTCTGATGAACTGAAAAAATTGTGCAATGATATTTGGAACAAGACCTTGGAAAAGCGCATCTTGGCGGCGGAACGTCGTGGTGCCATTGGTGTTGAACAGATCAACGAGACTATAGGCAACCTGATTAAAGGACAGAAAGAGAAACCTAAATCCAACTCCCGTTATTTCGAGGGTCAGCTCCTGATTCTGACGCAGAATCAGGCGATGTACCGTTTGTACAATGGCGATACGGGTATTGTGCTATTCAAGGATTCGGTTCCCTATATCATGCTCAAAAAGCCGAACGGCAAGACTGGCGCGGAACAGCGCGACTTTGTGGCGTACCCCCTCTCCCTTTTGCCGGCCGATGCGGTGGAGAGCGCCTTTGCGATTACGATTCACAAGTCGCAGGGGTCCGAGTACGATCATGTGACGATGTTCTTGCCCAAGGAGGAAGGTCATCCGTTGCTGAACAACCAGATCCTGTATACGGGAATTACCCGTGCAAAGAAGACGGTGACTATCATCGCAACCGACAAAACCTTCAAAGCTGCTTGCGAGACGGTCATCGAGCGCGACACGGGTATTGAAATTTAGGTGGAAAACTGCCGTTTTTCGCCTAAAATCGCCGTTTTTGACTCGGATGTTGAAAATTTTGCAACGGAAATAGGGCGCTTTTTGAAAAATGTAAACTTTTTGTGCGTGTAATTGGGTAAATTATAGGTATGCCTGAAGTATTAGACTATTTGGAATACCGCGAGTTTCTGAGGGACTGGTTTGTCGAGACCAAGAAAGGCAGCCCGTTTACCTCGTACCGTTATCTCGGCCAGAAGACCGGCGTGGACCCGGCCTGGCTTGTGCGCGTGTTCCAGAAAGAGGGACACCTGAACGAGAGCACGCTTCCCGCGTTCATCCGTATCTGCGGCCTGGACGACCGCCGTGCCGAATACTTCAAGACTTTGTACCGTTTTAACAAGACCAAGGCGAAACAGGCTCTTTCGGAATTGTATTACCGGCTTATGGAGCTCCGTTCCATGGAAACGCGAGTCCTGTCGACGCCTGAACTTTCGTATTTCGGCAGCTGGGCCTGTGCGGCTCTTCGCGCCCTGATCGGCATCACCAAGGACACGAGCGATGTCGGCAAGCTTGCCAAGGGGCTGAATCCGCCCATTTCGCAGGACGAGGCGCGTTCGGCGCTCGGAATCCTGAAGCAGCTTGGTCTTGTGGTACCCGACGGCAACGGTGGCTGGAACATTACCGACCAGATTATCAGTACCGGTGGCGAGGTCAAGAGCCAGGCGGTGCGCGATTTCCATAGGCATACGCTCGAGCTCGCCCAGGAATCGATTGACCGCCATAAACCCGAGGAACGCGACATTTCGTCGGTTGTGTTTACTGCCGACGAATCCGACCTGCCCGAAATTCGTCACCGCATTGAGGAATTCCGTCGAGGTCTGTTGCAGTTTGCCCGCCAGAGCGAACGTGCTGACCGTGTATATGCTTTGAATATTGCGATGTTCCCCCTTTCCGACAAGGTGGATGACCCCGATACGGGTGCCACCCCGCAAAATAGGGGGGCGTAATGCGTCGTAATTCTGAATTTTTGTATCTTTGGGGTATGCAGACAAAGAACCCCGCCCGTATGGCAAAGTATGCCATGTGTTCTCTCCTAGCCCTTTCGTTTGGACTTGGACTTTCGGCATGTGGCGATGGCGGCACCAAGACGGCAGGCGGTGGCCCCAGCGGTACCGAGGCGGGTAACGCCATTACGGCCGAAATTTTGACTGCGGACAAGGCTCCTGCGGCTTTGGCCAGGGTTCGCCTGATGGATAGCGAAGGCCTGGATTGCGACAAGGCTTATTCTGCCCAGACCGACAAGAAGGGTAGCGTGACTATCGAAGGTGTTGCGGACGGTGACTATACGCTCGAAGCTAGCCTCGAAGGTGAAGCTCTGCAGATTCCGGTCAAGGTTTCCGGCAAGGATGTTGACCTGGGTAGCGACAATCTCAAGAAGATGGCGACTGTGTCGGGTAGCGTGGGCGATCCTTCCGCAAATGGTACGGTCAAGGTCCGCGGCATGGAACATTCCGCCAAGGTGGTGGACGGTTCCTTTACGCTCGATTCCCTTCCCGAGGGCACGATTAGTCTGGTGTTCATTTCGAATGAAAAGAGCAAGGATACCTCGAGTACCTACTTGAAGGTCGTTGCCGGTGAAAAGTCCGAATCCAGCACGTTCGCCGAAGAAAGCCGTGCGCTTCTGCTCGATGACTTCCAGGATTCTAACTACCAGAACCGCTTTATGCCTGCGCATACCTACGACGGTGGCTGGTGGTACTTCAGCTATTCTGAATTAAATGTGACTCCGACTGTTATCACGGATGACAAGTATCATCGCTTTGTTCTCGAAAACGAGGACGGCAACATCGTGGCGCACGTGGCTGCCGAATATGGCGGAATAGTCGAGGATTCTACGGGTGCTTTGATTTGGCCGTGGTCAATGATTGGTATCGAGCTGGGCAAGAGCGACAAGACCCTCTGCAACGATATTTCTTCCGTGGATTCTATTGCGTTCCGAGCAAGGGGCGAGGGCGTTGTTGAGTTCGGTCTCGTGGACGAAACCCAGGAAAGGGATGACCAGCTTATCGCCCGTTATGAACTCACCTTGGGCGAGGAATGGAACCGTTTCAGCGTCCCTCTGGCTGAAATCCTCAATCCGAAATTCTCTTATAAGTGCGTGAACCAGCTGACGTGGAATTTCAAGCCGAACAACGATGAAAATACCATCTCGTTCTGGCTGGACGATATCGAGCTGATTGGCGGTAACCGCCTTTCCATCTGGGAAAAGTAGTGGTTGTCCATTCGGTAACAAGTAACCAGACTGATATTTACAAGGATCTTGAAGCCGTGGTGCGCAAGTACGCGTCCACGACTTTTTTGCGTCCGGTGGCGGACCATACTCAAACTGCGTTTGAACGTGCTTGTGAATTTGTCCGAAGCTTTGCGTCGCAGGCGGGGTGTACTTGCGGGCCTTTTTCGCTCGTCCTCGATTCCGGTTGCGGAACCGGCGAAAGTACGCTGCACTTGGCAAAGAAGTTCCCGAATGTTCCGGTTATCGGAATAGACAAGTCGGCAGTGCGCCTTACCAAGGCGGGCAACGAACGGCAGCTGGAATGTGCGGCGGAAAATGGGCCGTGTGGCGCCCCCGCAGGTGCGTCTACCGGGATGGCGGTCCCTTTGAATGCGTTCTGGGTCCGCGCGGAACTGCTCGATTTCTGGCGGCTTGCGCTCGAGAAGGTGTTGGCAGGGGAGTGGAAAATTTTGCACCATGCGCTCTACTATCCGAACCCGTGGCCCAAGGAAAGTGAAGCTACGCGACGGTTCCATCTGCATCCGATTTTCCCGACGCTGCTTCGCTTGAGTCCCGTGACGGAACTCCGTACTAACTGGGAAATTTACGCCCGCGAATTTGCCGAGGCGGCCCGCGTTGCAGGTGACGCCCTTCAGCTAAAGCTCGGTGCGGAATTTGCACCCTTTTCGCCGGCCGTTCCAGAAACAGCCTTTGAACGTAAATACAAAAATGCGGGCCAGGAGCTTTTTCGCGTCCTAGTCCGCAGAGATTCCTAATCCAAGAATTAACTACATCCTGTCCTTAATCCACTTGAGGAACGCCTTGTTGTTCCTGGTGAACTTGACTTCGATGGTGGCGCCTTCCTTCACGATAAATTCAGAGAGGCCGTACTTGCTGTTCGGATTTCCCCAGTCGTAGGTGTAGCCGAGCCGGGTCCAGGGATATCCGCCGTTCTTGGTGTAGGCGGTGGAGCTCGTCTTGTCGAACCAGTTCTTGAACCACATCGCGTTCTCGCTCATGTCTTCTTCGAAGGAGTTCGAGAAGGTGGTATTCATGAGTCCGCTGTTGATTTCGGGGTAGTAGGCGGGGCGGAAAACGTCGGAGACGTTCGCCCAGAATACGGTGAAGTAGTTGTTGTTGGTTTCCGGCGACATGCCGATGACCTGCTTGAGTCGCAGATCCCAGTTGTCGACCTTTTCGTGGTTTTCGCGGAACCACTTGAGGAATTCCTTGTCGGTAAACGCCCAGATGACCTTGTCGGTGTGCGAGATGGTCTGGCCGTCCTTGAAGTCGTCGGGGCTGTTGTGCCAGGTGACCAGGATAACCTGCGAGTTATCGCCGCTCAGGCTCGCCATGTCGGAGCTTCCGTCGATGGAAATGAGCGGGTAGATGTCGTCTGCGGTCAGACTTTTGGCTTTCTTGACGGCCTCGGCGTAGAGCTCGCGATTGAGCGAGTCGCGGTCCATGAAGGTGACGACGTTGCCCTTGGTGTCGATGACGTCGCAGTAGGGAATGTTCGGGTAGCCCGCGGCGACTTCGTTCTTTTCGAAGTATTCCTTGAGGAGCGCATCGTTGTGGGAGAACAGGTTGTCGTTGTCGAGGAACGAAATGACGATTTTGCAGAATCCCTGGTCGGGAATCTTGACGGCGTAGGGGAAAGCCTTCTTGCCGTTGTCGGCAGTGTCGAGCTTGAACTTAGTCTCGTCATCGCCGCAGCTGTATTCGTAGCTGTAGAGCGGGGCGGTTCCCGGCTTCATTTCGCTGATGAACAGGTTGTCCTGTTCGTTGCTCCAGCCGGACTTGACCATGATTTTCTGGGCGCCGAGCGTCATGTACTGCGGCATCACGTTTTCGCAGTAGAAGGCGGATTGGCGGAATACGCCGATAATGCCGGTCTTGTTACGGTAAACATCGGGGTCGCTGGGCTTGAGTCCCTTGGAGCAACCCGCAAGGGCGGCCATGGAAATGGCGACAGAAATGGAAAGTTTAAGGAGTGTTTTCTTCTTCATCGCGGCTAAATATATAAAGAATGGATTGTTCCTATGACAATCCGGTTTGTTAAAAGCTATCTTTTAACTCGTAAAAAACATAACGAGGTCTATCATGACGTTTGAAGAAATGTTCGCACTGGCCTGCCAGCGCAAGAAGGAAATGCCCGAAGGCAAGGGAACCACGGAACTTTTCAAGAAGGGTCCGCACGGTATCGGTAAGAAGCTTGTTGAAGAAGCTGCCGAAAGCTGGATGGCCGCCCGCTTCGAAAGCCGCGACGCCCAGTGCCTCGAACTTTCCCAGGTGCTTTACTATGTGGCCGTGATGATGGCCGAAAAAGGTCTCACCCTCGAAGAAGTGTACGCAAAACTATGATTAAGGTAGCTCTCCCGAACAAGGGTATGCTCTTTGAGCCCACCCAGGAACTTCTGAAGGCTTGCGGCTACAAGGCCTCCAAGCCGTACAAGACTCTGACCCAGCTCGATACCAAGAACGGAATCGAATTCTTCTTCCTCCGTCCGAGCGACATCCCCATGTACGTGGGCCGCGGCATTATCGACGCAGGCATTACCGGAATCGACTTCAACGCCGAAGCCAAGAGCCCGGCGGTCAAGGTTCTCGATTTGCCTTATGGCGCCTCCAAGATGTGCGCCGCTGTTCCGAACGAAAGCCCGGTGCAGTCCCTTGAAGAACTCAAGAATTCTACGATTGCCACGAGCTTCCCGAACATTGTGGAAGGCTTCTACAAGAAGCCGATGGACTTCGTGGTGCTCGAAGGCGCCGTCGAAATCTCGGTGAGCCTCGGTGTGGCTGACGCCATTGTCGACGTGGTGGAAACCGGCACGACGCTCAAGCAGGCGGGACTGCGTATCGTGGGCGAGCCGCTCTTCCGTAGCAATGCAGCCCTTTTCTGCAACCCGCAGAAGACCGAACTCGAAGAAGTCAACACGCTCATCCGCCGTATCGAAGGCAAGCTCGTCGCCCAGTCGTACATGATGATCGAGTATGACTGCCCGGCTGAACTGCTGCAGAAGGCCTGCGAACTGACTCCGGGTCTCGATGCCCCGACGGTGACCAAGCTGCACGGCCGTGAATGGTACTCCGTGAAGGCCATGGTTCCGCAGGAAGAAGCGAACTCCATCATGGACAAGCTCTGGGACGCCGGTGCACGCAGCATTCTCCTGTTCGGTATCAAGAGCGCAAGAATTTAACGCATGCATTCTCTCGCTTATCTAGCCCGTCAGCCGATTCTCGACCGTGACGGTAAAATCTATGCCTACGAACTCCTGTTCCGCGATTCGCCTGAAAGCGATATCGCGGTCATCGCGAGTGATGTGCTCGCGACGGCGCAGGTGCTCGAGAACGTACTGAACAATATCGGCATTCAGCGCCTGATCGGCAAGAACAAGGCGTTCGTGAACTGCAGCCGCAACATGCTGCTCGACAACCTCTTCGGACTCCTGAACCCGAAGTACTTTGTGCTCGAGGTCCTCGAGGATGTCGAAGTCGACGACGCGATCGTCAAGGCTGTCCAGCGCTACAGGGCGCTCGGTTTCGAACTGGCGCTCGACGATTTCATTTTCAACGAGGAATTCATCACGCGGTTCAAGCCGCTGTTCCCCTACGTGTCTTATGTGAAAATGGACGTGGTCGACAACTCGCTCCAGTCGATGGCTGCCGCGGCGACCTTCTTCAAGACGATGGGAATCAAGCTTCTCGCCGAAAAGGTGGAAGACGAGGCGACTTTCAAGCGCTGCGAAGAAGCCGGCTACGACTACTTCCAGGGATTCTTCTTTGCGAAGCCCGAACTGGTGACCGGCCGTAAGATCGACGCTACATCCGCGACCATCCTGCAGCTGCTCCTCCGCATCAAGTCGCGTCCGAGTCTTGAGGAACTGTGCGACACCCTTTCGGCTCACGAGGACATCTCGCAGAACCTGCTCCGCTTCGTGAACTCCGATGCGCAGGTCAGGCACAGCCGTATCGCTTCCGTCAAGGATGCCATCGTATGGGTCGGTATGCAACGGATCCAGGAGTGGCTGATGCTTATGCTCTACGCGCGCCCGGAACTTGGCATGACTCCGCAGAGCTCGCCCTTGTTCCAGAACGCGAGCCACCGTGCGAAGTTCCTGGAAAGCCTCGCCCGCACCATCGACGAGAATGACGACGATTTCTGCGCGAAGGCGTTCATGGTCGGCCTCATAAGCCGTATGGATGCACTTGTGCGCGCCCCGCTCGAGACAATCCTTCCGGACGCCCCGGCCGATGACGAAATGCAGGAAGCGCTCCTCAACCGCAATGGCCGCCTGGGTGCACTCTTGCGCCTGGCCGACGCCGTGGAACTCGACGACCGCGACTCTATCCGCACTAGCCTTTCTGAACTGAATCTGAATTCGGCACAGCTGAAACTCTGCATCAACGAGACGTACAGCTTTACCAATGAACATTGAGCCGCAAAGCCTAGAAGCGTTAATCGGGGAATTCTCGTCGCTCCCTGGAATCGGGCACAAGACTGCCCGTCGCCTCGCTTACCATATCCTGACCAAGCATCAGTCCGATGTGGAACGCTTTGCTGAAAACCTTCTGAATGCAAAGAACAAGGTCCACCCTTGTCCGCGCTGCTACGCTTTTACCGACGAGGACTTGTGCCCCGTGTGCAAGTCGCGCCCCGATTCCAAGTCCATCTGCGTGGTCGAGAAAAGTTCCGATATCGTTCCGTTCGAACGTTCCGGAATCTACAAGGGCACTTACTTTGTTCTGGGTGGCGTGATTTCGCCGCTCGACGGTATCGGTCCCGAACACTTGCACCTGCCGCAGCTTGTCCGGCGCATCAAGGAAGAAGGTATCGAGGAACTGATCCTCGCGCTCGGCTCCAGCCCCGAGGCGGACAGCACCGCCCTGATGCTCGACCGTATGCTTGCGGGCGTCAATGTCAAGCGCACGCGCCTTGCCCGCGGAATCCCGATGGGCAGCGACCTTGAGTTTGTCGATGAAGTTACCATGCTCCGCGCCTTCGAAGGGAGAGTCAGCTTATGACGGTTCACCATGCGCCAGTAGTCGTGGGCGGTTACAAGATTGTCTCCGCTGAATTTGTAAAGGGTGCGACAAGCATCAAGCACCTCCCCGAAGAAAGACTCCCGCAGATTGCCTTCCTTGGGCGGTCGAATGTGGGCAAGTCCTCGCTCATGAACGCCCTGATGGGCCGCAAGGACCTGGTAAAAGTCGGAAGAACCCCCGGAAAAACCCGCGAATTGAATTTTTTCAAAGTCAACAACCAGTTTTTTCTAGTAGATTTACCTGGTGTAGGCTTCGCAAAGGTCAGTAACAGCAAGCGCGACCAGATGTCTGACTTTATCCGCGACTATGTGGAAAAGTGCCAGGACCTGAAAGGCCTCGTGTATCTGGTAGATGTTCGCCATGGCGGGCATGCCATCGATGTCGAGACGGTCGAGAACATCCGTGCGTCGGGTTGCCCCGTGCTGATTGTTGCAAGCAAGCGCGACAAGGCGAACCAGTCGGAACTTGCCAAGGGACTGCGCTCGATCCGTGAAAAATTCGGTCTCGAGCAGAACCCGTTGAGCGTGAGTTCGCTCAAGAAGTTCGGTCTGGATGCTTTGTGGCAGAATATTTTGGAAGCGCTAGGGGTGACCGGGCAAGAGAATGTATAAGAAGGCTTCGAGGAATTGGCAACGCTTGACTTTGCCGGCGAGGATGTTCCACTCGCTCGGCCTGTTCCTGTTGCGCCGTCCTATGGGCCAGCTTTGTGCTCTTTTCTTCAAGGCGATTGCAAGTCTCTTCTCTAGTAGCCGTAACTTCAAGACCGACACTAGAAACATTATTATGCAGACCTTCTTTACGGGGGTCGAAATTTTCCCGATTCTTTTTGTCGTGGCGACCTTGTTTGGTACCATTGTGATTATCGAAGTGATTTCCATGATGGGAAAGATGGGCTTTTCCGACGTGGTGGGAAGCCTGATCGTGGTGGTCATCATCCGCGAACTGGGACCTATCCTCACGGCGTTCCTGATCGCTGGCCGAAGCGGGTCTTCGCTGACGACCTACATCGGTAGCATGGTCATCAATTCCGAGGTGGACGCCCTGGCGACCATGGGTGTCGACCCGATCCGTTTCTTGGTGATGCCTGGGCTGATTGGCGGCTGCATCGCCTTGTTCATCATGAACATCTTCTTTAGTGTAAGCGCCATTTGTGCAGGCTTCCTGGTGACCAAGGGTGCGATTTTGTTGAGCGGCAACATGCTTAATATCCAGTTGACCTGGTCGTACTTGAGTCATGAAATCCTGGACGCCATCTCGATGACGGACTTCGTGTTCATTATTGTCAAGCCGCTCGTATTCGGTGCGATTATCACGACCAACGCCTGCTACCAGGCCCTGAACATCAATCGCGACGTGCGACAGGTTCCCAAGGCGGTGTCCCGCTCCGTAATTAAGTCGTTCCTGTACGTGGTGCTTGCGGACGTGTTTCTGTCGCTAATCTATTTTGTTGAATACATGAACAACCTCTCGACGATTATCTAATGCTGGACGAAGCCTTAAGAATGGAAGATATTCACCTTGCGTATCGCGATATCGCAGGGACGATGTTCTCCAAGCCCCGGACGCTTGGGTTTTTCCAGCGTGAAGAGACCGACCCGCAAAAGGAACTCTTTTCGGATGTTAATTTGGTTGTAAAGCGCGGGGAGACCGTCTGCATCGGTGGCGGTTCCGGTCAGGGTAAGAGTGCTCTGCTCCGTATTATCGCAGGGCTAATCCGTCCGACCCGTGGCAACATCTTCTATTTTGGCGAGTACATTCCTCCTGAAAGACTGACGGCGCTCGAAGTGGCGAAACGCCAGGTGGGTATGGTGTTCCAGAACGGGGCCCTGATTTCGAACCTGCGCGTACGCGACAACATTGCCTTGCCGCTGCGTTACCACAAGGTGGGTACTCCGGCCGAGATCGAAGAAAAGATCAACATGGCCATGGACCTGATGCGAGTACGCGACGAGGCCGACATGTTCCCGCACATGCTGAGTATGGGCATGCAGAAGCGTGTGGCGATTGCCCGCAGCTGGGCGATGGACCCGAAACTTCTGTTGATGGACGAACCGACGGCGGGACTCGACAACTACAACCGCCGCAACCTGTTGCCGCTGATCGACAACATGCGAATGCTGTTCAAGACGACCATCATCATCGTGACGCATGACCTGATGATATCCAAGGAACTGGGGTGCAACATCTGCTTTGTCCATCGCAAGAGCTTGACTGAGCCGCAATCCTTCGATTACTGGGTGAATTCCGACAGCGACATCTCCAAGGAGCTGTTCAGAGACCTCCGAACCAGTGGTTAAACCTATTGTTTTGTTGATAGATTGTTGATAAATTGAATCGTCTGCGGGGAAATCGTAAAAATGTCCGTAAAACTTGCTTACACGGCCCTCCGACCCCTTGATTTATCTAGGAATTTTTCTAATTTTGAGACTCAAAAAATTTGACTTTTAATA
>LVAE01000022.1 GCA_001603905.1 Fibrobacterales bacterium Fibro_02 | reverse complement strand
GGGTTGCGCAATGAATATAGTAGCTTATGCTACCCTCTTATTAAACTCCTGCATGGTCCACAAACTGGATTTTTGAATCTATATTTAGTGCACAAGTGTATAGTCTTTGGTATTTTTCCGCTTGTATGCCAGAGGAGTTGACGATGAAGAAAGATGTTGCGGCCAGTGCGGCCGAGGCCGTCGCGCCGAAAAAGCCCGAATTTTCCCTGATAGACGAGGATTTGCTCAAGTCGCGGATATACACCATCCGCGGGGTAAAGGTCATGCTCGATGCCGACTTGGCGGAGATTTACGGGTATTCGACCAAGGCTTTCAATCAGCAGGTCAAGAATAATATCGAGCGTTTTGCGGAGGATTTCCGTTTCCAACTGTCCAAAAAGGAAGTCGAAGAATTGCGGTCAAAAAATTTGACCGCAATTACCGGTGTAAATGACGCAGAAATTTTGCGGTGCAAAAATTGCACCACAAACATTAGCACAATGAGCCGCTCCAATCCCTTCGTTTTTACAGAACAGGGCATTTATATGCTTATGACTGTGTTGAAAGGCGATTTGGCAGTACAACAGAGTATGGCCCTCATCCGTCTTTTCAAGCAGATGAAGGACTACATTGCGGCAGAGAACGCGCCGGATGTTTCTGCGGGGATGGTCGCCCTGGCGACGCAGACGAGCCAGAACACGCGGGATATCGCCGAGATTGCCACGGATGTCCGCACGCTTTCAAGCAAGGTGGAGCGAAGGTACATCTATCTGGATTTCGGGACCGACACCGAGAAACTTTTCCACTGCGGAGCTTCGAGCAAAGATGCAGGAAACAAGATCACGACCATCATGCAGCTGGAAGATATCGCGGGGTATCGTGCACTGTTCGAGAGGCTACTGCGAGAGGGGGAATAAGGGCGCGCATCCATACACCCTCAAGGGGGCATTTTCGAATTACGTTTACGCATCCGGTTGTTGGCCGTCGTGCGCTTTCCATGCGCATTCCGTCACCTGCATATCCGTAAATCGAGCCGTGAAGCTGGAATTTTCCGGGCTGCATGCATATATGCCAAACCGAATTTTTCCGGCTCCTTCGAGCATGTGGCAAATCCGCATTTGGGAAAAATGCACCCCGTCTCGAGAACATTCTATGCAGTAGTCATCTTCGCGCCTGCTGAGCCTATACCACATGGATTTTACATCTGCAGGAATCGCGGTCGTCGCCCAGTCTGAATACCCGCGGTTTGTCACGACAGACCCCAGGTGCTGGAATTTTTCATTCTCATATTCGACCGACGCCTTGAGCCAATTTTCCGAATCCAGATACAGCGCCACCCCGCACTGGTCGAAGCGATGACGACTTTCGGAAAAATCGGTTTTGACGACAAAGGAAAAGAACTTTTCTTCTGTTTCCATCTGCAGAACCGGAGCGTTATCGTTTCTGAAATGATAGTAGGTCCTTTGCCAAAGGTCAGTATGCGGGGCGGTCACAATTTCGACGCATTCCTGATTGATGCTGTAGTTCCGGGGTTCCCTGACCCATTTCATTTTAGAAATATCAAACATTTCTGTGGCCTTTGAATTGACGCGCTTTGTTGCTATAATCTATAAAAACAGCTAGAGCTTGCCAAGTCATCTCGCCCAGCGCCAAGACATTCTATATTTATCAAAAAATGGATCCCCTCCCTGACGGTCGAGGATGACAACAAACAAACCTGCAACGAGTTTATTATGGAAGAGACTTTCAAGACCAGAGGCGTTTGCGCGACAACGATCCAGTTTACGCGCGACGGAGACAAAATCAGGAACATCCGCTTTACGGGCGGATGCAACGGCAACCTGAAAGCGATTGCCAAACTCTGCGAAGGCATGAGCGCCGAAGATATCGCGGCAAAGCTCCTGGGCAACACCTGCAACGGGAAGCCGACATCGTGCGCCGATCAGCTCGCCCGCGCGGTACTCGGGAAAGAAGCTTAATGCAAATCTTATCCGTTATCGTCTTTTGAGCACGACAATTTCGGCATCGGCGCCGTTCTTGCCGTATTCGCTCACGAGAATGTAATGTTCGTCGCAGGCGATTCCGTAGCAACGGCCTTCGGCACCTTTCTTTTCGACTTGGTTGCCCCAGTAGCTCGCGTTATCGTCCAAGAACTTGATGCTGTTGCCGTTGATCTTGTATTCCTGATTGATGAACGAGCCCTGCAGCACAAAGAGGTTGTCGATAGTCGGCATGTCCTTGATGCCCAGCGCGTTGACTTCTTCAATGAACTTCTGCTTCATGGGCGATGTGGCATGCGGCAGTTGATCTGCCGGAAGGCGCCAGCGCTTGAGCGTCGGGAAGTACTTGCGAAGCTCCGCCTTGTATTCTTCACGGGTCAGGCTCTTGCCTGTATTCTTGTTGTATTCATCGACGAACTGCGAGCAGAATTCGACCATCTGTTCCATGTTGAAGTCGCCGGTGAAAGCGCCGTCCTTGTAGCAGTAGATGCAGTATTCTTCGTTCTTGCTGCCGTCGGCGTTTGTGCCCAAGATTTCCGGTGTGAGCGGCATTCCGCAGCTCTGACAAAACTTCATTTCCATAAGTTCTCCTTTATTTGTTAATCCTTGACGAAAGACCCGATTTCTACCAAATTGCCTTCGGGGTCGGCGATGTAGCAGCTACCGTAGATGATAATAGTGTTCATCCGATTATAATCCTTTCTTTGAGGTTTTATCACACCTCGTCATATCCCGCATCAGACAAGGCTTTCAGCGCTTTCTCGAAATTTTCGGCTTTCACAAGGATATAATCCGTATTGAAAGTGGATAACGCAAAAATTCCAACGCCATTTTCTGCAAGAATAGCCGAGAGTTTCGAAAGGATACCTATAAGAGAAAAATCAAGTACACCCTGAATACGGAATCCTCGCCATCCATCATCTCGTTCAATAGTATTTTGGGGTACATCATCTGTTTTGCATACGAGGGATATTTCTTCGTCGGTCTTGCCAATGAAATAGAAATCCTTACCCGTATC
>LVAE01000095.1 GCA_001603905.1 Fibrobacterales bacterium Fibro_02 | reverse complement strand
GTAGCCTAGATCTGATGTTGGAACAAACTATTTTTGCGAAAAACCCTTGACACTACCAAGTCAAGGCCGACGCCATCGTGAATTCTGCAAACAAGAACCCCATTTGCGGAGGTGGCGCGGAATACCATATTTACCAGGCGGCCGGCCACGCGGAACTGCTTGCGGCACGTGAAAAAGTCGGGGCATTGAAGGTCGCTGAAGTCGCGGTGACCCCCGCATTCGCTTTGAAGGCAAAATACATCATCCACACCGTCGGACCCAAGTGGAACGGTGGCGCTTCCGGTGAAACGCTCGCGCTTGAAAACTGCTACACGGGCGCACTTGAAAAGGCGAAGGAACTCGGTTGCGAGTCGATCGCATTTCCGCTGATTTCAAGCGGCGTGTTCAAATTCCCCAAGGACAGTGCGCTGAAGATTGCATTAAAGGCCATCGGCGAGTTTTTACAGACAAACGAGATGGACGTGCAGCTGGTCGTTTTTGACCGCAAGTCATTCGAAGTTTCAGAAGACCTGTACAGCGACATTCACGCCTACATTGACGACAATTATGTACAGGACAAATATGACGACGTCCACGATTATGTAAGGCAGCGATGGGATGAAAACAGGAACGACAGCTGGAGCAATCTCAACAGCGAAAGGGATTGCATTAAGCTCGACATCGAAGAGAGCATAGACAAACTGTGTGACAAAGCAAAATGTCTATGCGCCGAATCCCTTGACGACATTCTTGCGAAACCGGGCGAAACTTTCTGCAACAAGCTTTTCCACTTGATTCATGAAAAGAACCTGGACGATGTCGATGTCTACAAGAAGGCGAATCTTGACCGCAAGCATTTTTCCAAGATCCGCAGCAACGTGGATTACAAGCCCACCAAGAAGACGGCACTCGCGCTCGCCATTGCGCTGCGCCTGAACCTCGACGAAACGGCAGACCTGATTGCCCGCGCAGGATTTGCACTTTCGCCCTCCAATACGGGCGACCTGATTGTCAAATTCTTCATCGAACGCGAAAAGTACGACATCTGGGAAATCAATAGCATGCTTTTCAAGTTCGGGCAACCGTCCCTCGGCGCATAAACGCCCCAAAAACGCCAAAATTGGCCCTTTTAAAATGTCGCCTGCCAGGCGACCATTTTCCCTTTTATCGCTTCTATAATTGTTTCCGTTCACCGGTTGCAAACGCAAAGACGCGAACGCGCCAAGCTAGCGACCATCACCTAAGCCGCACAAATAGCGGCACGGAGGCAATCATGAAACAAGGACTCACCGAAATCGTATTCATCCTCGACCGCAGCGGATCCATGAGCGGGCTCGAAAAGGATACCATCGGGGGCTTCAACAGCACCATCGAAAAACAGAAGCAGGAAACCGGCGAGGCATACGTCTCCACCGTTCTCTTCGACACCGAAATGGAAGTACTCCATGATAGGGTTCCGCTTGCACGCATCGAGCCCCTGACCGAAAAAGAATACTATGCCCGCGGCGGTACCGCGCTCCTCGACGCCATCGGCGGGGCCATTCACCATATCGGAAACGTACACAAGTACGCCCGCGATGAAGACCGTCCCGAAAAGACCATCTTCGTCATCACTACCGACGGCTACGAAAATTCCAGCCACAAGTACACCGCCGAACGGGTCAAGGAAATGATCCAGCGCCAGAAAGAAAAGTACGGCTGGGAATTCATCTTCCTCGGCGCAAATATTGACGCTATCGAAACCGCCAGGAATTTCGGTATCGACGAAAGCCGCGCAGCAAACTTCGTAAACGACGGCGAAGGCATTAAAACCATGTACATGGCGGAATGCTGCCTGATGAGCGACATCCGCAATAACCGCATCAACGGGCGAGGCTGGAAAAAGAACGTGGACGCCGACTATAACCGCCGCGGAAACCGCAAAAGGTAAATTATGTGCAGCGGCTGCCTTGGCACAATAGTGTTCGCAATTCTACTGATTATGGCTTGCTCGCACTAGACTCACTCTCCTTGACACTTGGCCCACAAACGTGGGCCATTTTATTATTTTGTCAATTATAAAAGGAGATGACCATGCTAGACCCCGTTCACAATGTCATTACGACACTCAGCGACTTTCTTTATCAGCCCTTTATCGTGCCGCTCCTTTTGGTGGTGGCGGGCTTATACCTGTCGATTCGCATGGGGTTCCCGCAAATCCGTCTTTTTGTCGAAACGCTCCGAGTGCTTGGCGAAAAACCGGTGCAAGGCAGCGGAATTTCTTCTTTTGGCGCCCTGATGGTTTCTACGGCTTCCCGCGTGGGAACAGGAAATATCGTGGGCGTGTCGTCGGCCATTTGCATGGGTGGCCCCGGTGCCGTTTTCTGGATGTGGCTGATTGCAATCATCGGCAGCGCATCGGCATTTGTGGAATCGACCCTCGCCCAAATCTACAAGCGCGAAGACCTGGTGACAGGACATTCCTACGGCGGCCCCTCCTACTACATACAGACAGCTTTGGGACAGCGCTGGCTCGGTATCATTTTCTCGGTGTTCATTTTGCTCACTTACCTGGTCGGCTACAATCTTCTGGCATCTTACAACGTACAGACCAGTTTTTCGGGTTACAGTTTTTATAGCGAAACCAAGACGCCCATTATCGTGGGCGCAGGGCTTGCCATTCTGTTCGCGCTTTGCGTATTCGGCGGCGCCAAAAAACTCACGAAGATTACAAGCTACCTTGTGCCCATCATGAGCATCACCTACATCATTGTGGCCATAGGCATTATCATTTTCAATTTCACCAACATTCCCTCGATGTTTATGACCATCTTGAAAGACGCTTTCTCGTTTGAAGCAGGCATCGGCGGCTTTGCAGGAAGCTGCATCATGTACGGTATCAAGCGCGGCCTTTATTCTAACGAAGCGGGCATGGGTTCCGCACCGAATGCCTCTGCCAGCGCAAGCGTTTCACACCCGGTCAAGCAGGGTCTGGTGCAGTCGCTATCCGTGTTTATCGACACGATCGTGATTTGCTCCGCGACCGCCCTGATGTGCCTTTCGACAAGCGTAGCTCCTTCCAGCGAAATTTCGGGCATCCCCTACGTGCAAGCATCGCTCCACTCCGTTTTGGGTGAACTGGGACCGATATTCATTACGGTGGCCATCCTTCTGTTCGGCTTTACGACACTTATCGGAAACTACTATTACACCGAGGGTTGTCTGCGGTTTATTATGAACCGCCGTCCGGGTAAAACCGTCATGACCGTGTTCCGAATTATCGCCTCTATTATCGTGTTTGCGGGCGCCCTTGCAAGCGCAGGTTTTGCGTGGGATTCAGCAGACCTGTGCCAAGCCTTGATGGTTGTCGTCAACATCCCCTGCATCCTGATTCTTTCACCGATTGCCATCAAGGCTCTCAAGAACTATACGGAACAGCGCAAGCAAGGCAAGGAACCCGTTTACTACGCCAAGGAATGCGGCGTGAATCAAGACACCGATTTCTGGAACCGGTTGGAATAGTTTTTCTACATTATTCCCCATGAAACTGAATAAATTTTTTATAGCGAACATCGCGGCAGTTTCCTGCGCGATGGCACTGGCTGCAGGTACTTTTACCAACGTAAGCGCGGCGCAGGTTGCAAATGCCGCCACTAAAAATACACAGGCTTACGAAGACATTAAAATCGTCAAAGTGAACGACAGCAACTTTGAAAAAGAGATTTTGCAATCCAAGAAGCCGGTCATCCTGGAAATTTCTTCGACCAGTTGTCCGCCTTGCCTCATCATGATTCCGACGCTTATTAGCATCGCGAAAAACTACAGCGACATCAAGATAGCATCGGTCGGCATCGACGAACCGGACATCGACAAAATCAAAGCATCGCTCCCGATTCAAGCCTTCCCCACATTTTTCCTCATCAAGGACGGTAGAATTGTGAATAAATTGGTCGGCGCAGTCAAAGAAGAGGAACTGCTCGCAGCCTTGCAATACACCCCTAAAAAGACCGTAGCCAAGCCCGCCAAAGCCAAGAAAGCAAAAAATTCTCCGAAGAACCTTGTTTGCAAAACACCCGGCCAATTCAACGGACTAAAGAACCTAGTGACCATCTCATTTGTATTCGGCGCCACCGAAATTGAGAATGTCGACATCGTGACCGACGTATTCGTACCGCCGGAAATGGGCGACAGGCGCGAACAGATGATTGAGCACGTACGCGCAAGCGGCAAGGGAGAAGTGGAACCCACCATGACCGGGTTCCGTATGCATATCGACAACGATTGCCGATTCATGAAGGCGATGGACATGAAACGTACCTCGACTTACGGCGAGATGCGTGCGGGCCTTGAACTGCAAGGTTTCACCTGCGAATAAACTAGCCGCCATCAAAAGCTACCACCAACACTGTAAACGCCCTTATGTCCGCCGCTCGCGAGATACTGAAATCCGTCTTTGGCTACGATTCTTTCCGCCCGATGCAGGAAGAAATCATTGAGCATGTCGTGGCACATCACGATGCATTGGTGCTGATGCCCACGGGGGGCGGCAAATCGATTTGCTACCAGATTCCGGCACTGATTTTCGGGGGAATCACGGTGGTGATTTCACCGCTGATTTCCTTAATGAAAGACCAGGTGGATGCACTCAACGCAAACGGAATCGGAGCGGACGCGCTCAACAGCAACAACGACGAATCCGCAAACGAGGCCATCCGTCAGCGGTGCGAATCGGGTTTAACAAAGATACTCTACATTTCCCCAGAACGTCTGCAACGTGAAATTCCGTGGATGCAGCACAGTCTGAACATTTCGCTGTTCGCTATCGACGAGGCTCATTGCATTTCGCAGTGGGGGCATGATTTCCGCCCCGAATATACACAGCTCGGCGGACTTCACCAAATGTTCCCGGACGCCACCCTTATGGCGCTGACGGCTACCGCAGACAAGCTGACGAAAGAAGACATCGTTCGGCAACTAAACCTACGCGAATTCAAGCTTTTCGTCAGCTCGTTCGACCGTCCGAACTTAAGTCTGGACGTACGTCGCGGCTACACGGGGCAGGACAAGCTGAAAGCTATTCTCTCCATTATCTCGAAGCATGAAAACGAATCGGGAATCATCTACTGCCTTTCGCGAAAGAACACCGAAAAGGTCGCGGAACAACTTGTGGACGCTGGAATTTCGGCCAAGGCGTACCACGCAGGAATGAGCGCCGACGAACGCAACGCCGTGCAAGAGGACTTTATCAACGACCGCGTCGATGTCGTGTGTGCGACCGTCGCATTCGGCATGGGAATCGACAAGAGCAACGTCCGCTACGTGATTCACTACAATCTGCCCAAAAGCATCGAGAACTTTTACCAGGAAATCGGGCGCGCGGGCCGCGACGGGCTCCCTTCCGAAACGGTGCTGTTCTATAACTTCCAGGACATCGTAACCCTCCGCAGCTTCGTGAACGACAGCGGCCAACGGGAAATCAACTCCGAAAAACTCGACCGTATGCAGGAATACGCCGAATCGCAAATCTGCCGCCGCAGAATTCTGCTCAACTACTTCGGAGAAAACAGCGAAAGCGGTAACAGCAACTGCGGAAACTGCGACATCTGCAAGCATCCGCCCCGACGCTTCGACGGAACCATCCTCGTGCAAAAGGCACTTTCGGCCATCAAGCGCACCGGCGAACGCATCGGTTTCACGATGACAGCGGACATTCTCAAGGGAACCCGCAGCGAAGAAATCGTGAAGAACGGCTTCGACAAGCTGAAAACTTTCGGCGCGGGCGAAAAGACGACTCTCAAGCATTGGCACGATTACCTGCTCCAGATGCTGCAACTGGGCTACATCGAAATCGCCTACAACGAAAACAACCACCTCAAAATTACCGAAAGCGGAAACGAGGTGCTTTTCGGCAAGAAGACCGCAGAACTCGCGCTCGCTGCAAGTGTCGAGGCAAGGCAAGACAGCGAACCGAAAAGCAGGGCAAGAAGCGGACGCAGCAAATTCGCAAAAGGCCACGGAACAACCGCAGCATGGAGCGGGCAGGCCGATGGAGGCGACGAGACAAGTGCCCTATTCGAAATTCTGCGAAAGGTCCGCAAGCAAATCGCCGACGAAAATTCCTGGCCCGCCTATGTCGTACTCTCCGACAGGACCCTGAAAGATCTCGCCGCCCAAATGCCACAGTCGCTAGGCGACCTACACAACGTATTCGGTTTCGGCGAGAAGAAAATCGAAAAATTCGGCCAGCGCTTTGTAGACGCAGTCAAGGAATATCTGGGGAGATAAATTTTTCCACCAAAAAAACGCCACCCCGTTTTTCCCAGGGCGGCGTTAATTCATTTGAAGCGACTTCAGTTTTCGCCGTTATGCATCTCCGTCTGTTCGCGGTCGATGGTATAAGTCAGGTATTCCCTGAAATCGCGGTCAATGGTCACGCCTTCGAAATCGGTCACATCGTCATCGAGGACGAATATGCCAGTAGGATTGTCGATCCAGGCCTGCACATTGAATTCCGACATATTATAGACCTTGTCGCCAGGACCCGCGGCCACATATTCGACCTTGGACTTAGCAACCCATCCTTGCCCGCAACGGCCCTTGACCAATACTTCCGTATCAGCTTCTTTCACGATAGAAAGCTCGTCATTAAAGCTAGCCGTGCAAACCACCTTGCCACCGCCCTTTTCGGAAGTGACATCGATGTCGCCCAGTTTAGACTTGACAAGCCTCGCCGCAGAAGATGTGGTAACCAAAAGTGCGAGGGCAAAAAACATCACTAACTTTGCGCATTTCATGATGGACCTCCTTGATAAAGGGACGAACATCCGTCCATCACGCAAAATACAAAGCAAAGTTTACACAGACCAGTCCATGAATATTCCAAGTTGGAATATTCGGGTCGCCTACCTGGAATATCTCACGTACGCGAAGCGCTTGCTGTCGGGGGCCCACGAATTCACGTTGATCGTTCCCTGGCCGCCGAACAGCTTGAGGATCGTACGCGGCTCGCTCCAGCCGATTTTATCGCTGCCGGTCATCAGGCGGATTTCCACATTCTTGTTCGGGACATGTTCGCCGGGGCGCACGTCACGTTCGTGGTAGGCTAGCATCACGACCTTCGTGCGGTCGGGCGAAATATGCGGGAACCAGGTGTTTGAGTGTGCGTCAAACGTCATCTGTGTCTGTTCGGAGCCATCAGCCCTCATGCGCCACGCCTGCATACGGCCGGTGCGGACCGAGTTGAACCAGATGTATTCCCCGTCGCAGTCATATTCGGGACCGTCATTCAAGCCGAGAGCTGTCGTGAGTTGCGTTTCGTTGCCACCCACGGCAGGAATGGCGTATATGTCATATTCGCCATTCCGTTCGGCGCAGTAGGCGAGCATCTTGCCGTCGGGAGTGATACCGTGGAGGTAGCTCGGGGCAAGCGGCGTCACCAGCTCCGGCATGCGGCCGTCAAAGAAAATCTTGTAGAGGCGAGAAAGGCCATCTTCTTTCGTATGATGGCTTACGAAAAGTCCCTCGCCATCCGGAGAAAGCACATGGTCATTGTTGCAATTATCGACAAAGTAACTCGGCACTTCGTTCACGTCACCCGACGCAATCTCGTATTTATAGATGCGGCCTTCGCTGTTGAAAGTGAGGAACTTTCCGTCGGCGCTCCAGTTGGGAGCCTCGATGACGCGATCAAATTCGTTGAGCACTTCCGACTTGCCCGTTTCAATATCATAAACTTCGAGAATCGACCTGTCGCCGCTGCGGTTCCACACCTCGCCAGGAGAAAGCTCGAACGGGTAACTTACCCCCCACGCGGCACGGAGGCTATCCATCTGCGTCATCATCTGCATCGTCTTCGTGTGCGGCATTTCGGGGCATTCCTTGAGGCCTTTCTCCAGGGCGGCCTTGCAGCCAAGCACCTCATACTCGTAGCAGTTTTCGATACGCGGCGGCTTCACGGATTCCACCAGCGTTCCTGCAACATCAAATCGCTGGATTTCCACCATGTCGTTCAGGTTCTGCACACGGATAAAACCTTCGCTGCCATAAATGACACCCTCGTTCTTGAGCGGCGCCACCATCGAGGTCTTGAGATGCGCCACCTGGCCATTTTTATAAGTCAAGTCAATCCAGTCCGTAGCATCGACACCCGTAGGGAACTTGACGCATTCCGTCTCGGTTTTGACAATATGATTCGCACCGTCACCATTCAGGAAAATGTCCGCAAAAGTCAGGCTGTAAATGCCCAAGTCCAAAAGCGCACCGCCCGCCAATTCAGGCTTACGCAGGCGTTCGATATGCGTGAGCGGCATCGAAAAATCGGCCTCCACACTTTTGACCTCACCGATCTTCCCAGCCGAAATCCAGTCCTTGACCATCTGCACTGCCGGCAGGAATCGCGTCCACATCGCCTCGCACAGGAAAACGCCCTTTTCTTCGGCAAGGGCAACGACCTCGGAGGCCATCAGCGCATTCGCGGTAAACGCCTTTTCGACAAGCAGATTCCTGCCTACGTTCAGACAAAGCAGCGCATTCTGGTAATGTTCGGAATGCGGCGTCGCCACATAAATCAAGTCCACCTGCGGGTCATTCGCAAGTTCCTCGTAGCTGCCATACGCGCGTCCGAATCCGTAATCGTCGGCAAACTTCTGTGCCTTTTCCAGGGAACGCGACGCAACGGCATACGCCTCTACCCCCATCCCCTTCTTTTCAAGAGTCTTGACCGCAGCGGCCATCTTTGTCGCGATATGCCCACAACCGAGAATTGCAAACTTCATAAAAACCTCAATTAACCCCGAGCCAACCTTGCCCGTGGTACCCCCAATATACACTTATTTAAGGGACTCGTACAGTGATCCAATCCACAGAAATGGACTCACCTGTAAACATCCGCACTTTACTTATTTTGAGCGCGAGCGGCCTGTTGTTCTTCTGGCGTAGGTTTCGTATCCTCAAGTAGGCGGTCGGCCCATTCGTCCCAGAAACGGCAGCGTTCGCCTTCAAGCTTCATCTTCGCGAACTTCACCGGTTCGGTCTCGACGGCAAGCGTCACCACCGATTCCTTGTAGGCCTGCGGAAGCCCTGCCACGTGCGCCATGCGCTGCTTGAGCTCTGCCACGGTCGCATCGAGGATGTCCACCTCGAATCGGCGTTCGATGTAGCGGCGCGCAATAAATCCGAGCGCCATGAAATAGTCGCCTTGGTTCCCTTCGGCCAGATAATTCTTCTGACGCAGTTCCTTGAGCGCAAGCACAGCCTCTTCGTAAGGCGGAAGCCTTGGCGCCTCGCCCTTCTTCGCAAATTTCTTGTGAAGGAACCAGCCGAGGAACACGAGGAGCGCAACCCCCACGACAATGAGCAAGACGTAAATCCACTGCGGGAGCCTCGGGTCATCCAGCGGGTCTTCCGCTTCCAAAATGTCATCTTCTTCGCCGGTGGTACGCGTCGAAACCTTCACGGCCACAGGGTCGGTATTCACCTTGACGGTATCGCTACCGACGACAGCGTTCACCTGCTGCGGCGCAATCAGAAAATCGCCGCTCACGAAGGTGTTAAGCGTCGCATACCACACGAACTTCGCGGTTCCCTTGGGCATGCCCTCGACCACCTTCTCGTTCTTCATCTCCTTGACTTCGAAACTGCCGAGGTTTCCGACAAAGCTCGGCAAGTCCACGATGGCATTTTCGGGAGCGGTCACCTGAATTTCGTAGTTGAACATGTCACCCACGAACACCTGGGCGTTATCCACGTTCGCCTTCACCGAGACATCGAAGGCGAGGGCCGGCACGGCACAAAAGGCTGTCCAAATAATAAATGCGGCAAAAAAATGCGAAAAACGGTACATACAAACCTCTTTGGGAAGAATATACAAATTTTGTAGATTAAGGGGCAACCGGCATTCCGTCTTCCAAATAGCCGAACTCGCCGGAAAAATTCCCCCTTCCTGTCGTCAGGACTCACTTTTTATCTATATTCATTCTAATATGTCGTTACGGTTCGTGGCCCAATTGGTTTGCGCGGTGTTCCTTTGCACTGCGTTTGCCCGCGCGGACGAACACGGTGCTGAAACTCCGGCGACCGACAGTACTCAGGCAAAGAATGCCTCGGATAACGGCGACGCCCCGGCAGAGGGCAACACGTTAAAGGTCACGACAGAAAATATCCTTTCCATCGTCTCGATCGTCCTTCCGCACAATGCACTGAAGAACTCCGAATCCCTACACGACTGGCCCTTCCTCGCATTCGCGGTTCCCGCCTGGGGCTACAACCTCAAGCTCCAGCAGGACTACGGCAAGGCGCTTTCGTTGAAGGGGCTTGCGGCAGGCGACGTGAACTTTGCCGGTTTCGGAATCAAGCTGGACGCATCCGTCGAACTGATCCACCTATTGGAACTGGGCGTGCAGACAAGCCTGGGAACGGCCATCAACTACGGCGAAGCATCAACCTTCATGGGCGTATACAACCCCGAAAAACGGGACTACGAGCAGGACCTCGTTTTCACGGAATACACCTACGGCGTGACCTACCATTCGACGCTGACAATTCCGCTGCTTGCATTCCTCCCCAAGAGCGACTGGACGAAGATCATCCTGAAGGGGTCCGCGGAGCTCACCTATTCCGCCTACACAGGGGCCGACGACAAACAGGTCTGGAAAGCCGGTAACGAAAACTCGGTCAACGGGTTCAAGTACAAGTACGGCGGGACGCTCATCTACATGCTGCCTTTTAGCCGCGTGCCCATGGCCATGGTTTCGGCAAATGCAAGTGGATTCAAGCACGAATATGACTTTGACGAAAGGTACAAGGACTACAATCCCGGATTCGTGAAAGTAAGCATCACCCCCATGGCATCCATCAAGATTAGCGACAAGTGGAACGGCATGCTGATGGTAAACATCTCGCGCGACCGCGTCTACGAAAACCAGCCCTACCCCTCTACCGAAGAAGTGCTGCAGAAACAGGTTGACAGCGAATGGGAGCTGAAGGCCGTCATGTTCATCGCGAGCCGGAAATTCTAAATTTTCAGGGCAATTTAAAGATAGATTGCCGCGTCGCCCCAAGGCTCCCCGCAATGACAAGCTTTCTTATGGTCGCATAATATGAACATCGCCCTCATCGTTTACCTGGTATTCCTGATTGCAATCGCCGTGCGCAGTGCGCGGCGCGTAAGGGACATTCCCGATTTCTTCGTGGCGCGCAAAGGGGCATCCGCGAAGGCAGTCGCAGGAAGCCTCGTCGCAACGATTCTTGGCGGGTCGGCCGTAATCGGTGCAGTCGATAGCGGATCAAGGCTCGGCGGGGCCGCCAGCTGGTTCATGCTCGTGGGAGCGCTCGGACTTGTCGCGCTGATTCCCTTTGCAGGCCGCGCCTACAGTCACGGCAAATACGCACTCCCCGACCTGGTAGAGAATTTGTACGGAAAAGGCCCGCGGCTGGTCGCCTCCCTGGTGATACCGGTCGCATGGACAGGCATTGTCGCCGCCCAGATTATCGCCGCTGCAAAACTCCTGATGACCTTCACGTCGCTGAGCTACACGGCAGCAGCCGTCATCGCCGCAGCCGTATTTACGGGGTACACGCTTGCGGGCGGGCAGCTTTCCATTCTGCGTACCGACTTTTTGCAGGCCTGCCTGATTATCCTTGGGCTTTTGCTGGTAGCGGGCTTTGCGCTCTTCGGCGGAATCCCCGGTGCAGAAGCGCGACCACTTTCCGAAATTTTGCAGCAGGCCCCGGCATTCCCCTTCAACACGAACTTTTCGCCGCTAGACCTTTTCCTGCTGGTACTCACCTACGGAACCACCTACACGGCGGGCCCCGATATCTTCAGTCGCATGTTCTGCGCGAAGGATACCGCAACTGCGAAGAAGGCAATCGCGATGGCCGCAGCGACACTTGTTCCCGTTGCATTTGTCATCGGCTTTTTGGCGGTATATGGCGTAGGACTCGAAAACGTGCAAGGGGCACGTATCACGGCGATTGCCGCGCAAGTTCTCCCGACTCCGCTGATTCCCCTGATCGCCCTCGCGCTCCTGAGTGTCGTTCTCAGCAGTGCCGATACGACCCTCCTGAGCAGCTCCGTTATTTTGTGCGGACTTTTCAGGCGCGGCAGGGAAAAGGATTCCCCCAACGAAGCCCGCGGACTAGCCAAGGCACGCATCGTGATCCTGCTGAACGGCATCGTGGCCCTGCTGCTTGCACTCGTATTTACCGACATCATCGGCACATTGCTATTGGCACTGGCCGTATACGCGGGAGCCTTCACCGTCCCTATCCTGTGGGGACTTCTCGGACTCCATGCAAAGCCGAAATTCGTGGCGGCCGCCATCGTTACCGGCGGATTTCTCGCCCTTGCGGGAAAAATCTGCCCTACAGGAACCCTCGGGGCGCATACGGGAGACATCCTGATGATCGCCGCATTCGCCGTAAACGCAGCGATACTTGCGCTGGGTCGAACGCGCTAGCCATTCACGCCCTGTTTCAGGACGAAACATTTTCCCGTTGGCACGCAATTTGCTAAATTATCCCCGTAATTTTTAATCAGAGACCGCGGGCAATGCCTTCGGCCGTAAAAAGGAAAAAGATGAGCATAGTCGATACCGTTCTTCACAAGATCTTTGGTACCCCTCACGAACGTAAGGTCAAGCAGCTGCGCCCTGTCATCGAGCAGATCCACAAGGCCCGCGAAGCCCTGGAAGCCCTGGATGACGCCGCCCTTGCCGCCAAGAGTGCGGAATTCCGCGAAAAGCTCAAGAACGGCGCTACCCTCGAAGACATCAAGGTCGAAGCCTTTGCCGTGTGCCAGGAAGCCTGCGACCGCCGCCTGGGTATCTTCAATATCTTCAAGCCCGAAAACAACTTCGACTTTAGCCGCCTGGGCCCCGAGCTCCAGGAATCGGTGAACGCCGCGAAGGCCGAACTCGCCGCCGGCAAGAACGAATGGGAAGTTTACCTGCCCGCCTCCGTGTACGCAAAGGTCCGCGAACTTTACCCCGAATCGGTAAAGCCGTTCCGCATGATGCCTTTCGACGTGCAGATGATCGGTGGCTTGGTGCTCCACGAAGGTGCCATTGCCGAAATGGCGACCGGTGAAGGTAAGACACTTGCCGCTGCCTTGCCCGTTTACCTGAACGGTCTTTCTGGCCACGGTGTGCACGTGGTGACCGTGAACGACTACCTCGCTGGCCGTGACGCCAAGCAGATGGGCATGGTCTACAAGTTCCTCGGACTTACGGTGGGCCTCATCGTGAACGGCCTCAACCCCGAAGAACGCCGCGTGAGCTACAACTCCGACGTGACCTACGGTACCAACAACGAATTCGGTTTCGACTACCTGCGCGACAACATGGCCGTCGAGCCCAACCAGCTGGTGCAGCGCGAACTCAACTTCTGTATCGTCGACGAAGTGGACTCCATCTTGATCGACGAAGCCCGTACGCCGCTTATCATCAGTGGCCCTGCCGAAGACGCTACCGAAAAGTATGCCAAGGCAAACGAAATCGCGAAGCAGCTTATCAAGAACAAGGACTTCTCGGTCGACGAAAAGGACAAGAACATCCAGCTGACCGAAAAGGGCGTGAACCACATTCAGGAACTCATGCACATTACGAACCTGTACGGCGAACATGCCGACTGGGTGCACTTCCTCGATAACGCCCTCAAGGCCTGGCACCTTTACGAAAAGGACGTGGACTATATCGTCCGCGATACCGAAATCATTATCGTCGACGAAAATACGGGTCGTCTCATGGAAGGCCGCCGTTACAGCAACGGTATGCACCAGGCGATTGAAGCCAAGGAAGGCGTGCAGATCCGCCGCGAAAACCAGACGCTCGCGACAATCACCTTCCAGAACTACTTCCGCATGTACAAGAAGCTTTCGGGTATGACGGGTACCGCCGAAACCGAAGCCACGGAATTCATCAAGATCTACAACATGAACACCTGGGTGATTCCGACCAACCGCCCCTGCATCCGCAAGGACCTGCAGGACATGGTGTACAAGTCCGAAGATGCCAAGTGGCGCGCCATTGTGGCCGAAATCAAGGAACGCCACAGCAAGGGCCAGCCGCTCCTCGTTGGTACGGCATCCATCGAAAAGTCCGAACACCTGCATGGTCTCTTGGAAAAGGAAGGCATTCCGCACGAAGTGCTGAACGCCAAGAACCATGGCCGCGAAGCTGAAATCATCCAGTACGCCGGTTACAAGGACAAGGTGACCATTGCAACCAACATGGCCGGTCGTGGTACCGACATCGCCCTTGGCCCGGGAGTTACCGAGCTCGGTGGCTTGCACGTGCTCGGCACCGAACGCCATGAATCTCGCCGTATCGACAACCAGCTGCGTGGCCGTTCCGGCCGTCAGGGCGACCCGGGTTCCAGCCAGTACTTCCTTAGCCTCGACGACAACCTGATGCGTATCTTCGGTGGCGACAGCGTCAAGAACCTGATGACCCGCTTTGGCGTAGGCGAAGACGAAGTGATCACCCACCCGATTGTTAGCCGCTCGATTCGTGGTGCGCAGCGCCGCGTGGAAGGCCAGAGCTTCGATATCCGTAAGCACTTGCTCGACTACGATAACGTGATGAACGAGCAGCGCAAGGTGATTTACGGGCTCCGCCGCCGCATTCTGAACGGCGAAGACATCAGCGAAGAAATCATGAACCGCATCGAAGATGCCTGCGATATCAAGGTGTCCCAATACATTCCGGCAAAGAGCTACGCCGAAGCCTGGAACCTCGAAGGCCTCCACACCGACCTGCAGCGCAGCCTCGGCATGGAATACAGCCTCACGCTCGAAGACGCCATGAGCAAGACGCCCGAACAGGTGCTCGACGAAATCATCGCGCTCTGCAAGGCCCGCTACGAAAAGCTCGGCAAGATCATTCCGGAAACCGACTTCCGCCAGATCGAACGCCGCTTCCTGTTGATGACCATCGACCAGGTATGGAAGGAACATCTGTACGCCATGGACCAGCTGAAGGATTCTATCCGTTTCCACGGATACGCCCAGAAGGACCCGCTGATGGTCTACAAGAACGAAGGCTACAAGATGTTCGAAGGCTGCATGGAAAAGATCGCGACGCTCACCGCGCTCCGCATCCTGAACATCCGCATCACGCTCCCGAACGGCATGACCGTTTCGCCGGACCAGTTGCAGCTCAAGAGCCAGGAACAGATTGACGCCGAAAAGAAGGCCGCCGAAGCCCAGGCCGCTGCAGCCAACAATTCCGCTCCCGCTGAAAATGCTGAAGCTCCGGCTGAAGAAGGCGCCGCCGAATCCGCCGAGCAGATGAGTGCCGAAGGCGCAAAGCCCGCGGGTCTCGCTGGTACCGCCGCCACGTCCGAGACGAACGCCATCTCCGAAGAACAGCAGGCCCAGCCGATGCCGCAGTCCGCTCTTCCGGGAACGCGTCCGACAGTGCGCCGTACTTACACGAACCCCGCCGTCGCCGCAGCTGCCCGTCGCGCCCAGCAGCAGGCCGCCGCAAAGCTCGGCCGCAACGATCCGTGCTGGTGCGGTTCTGGTCTCAAGTACAAGAAGTGCCACGGCAAGGACCTGGAGTAATTCCCAAAATCCGTACAAACGAACCCTAGGTTCAAAATAAATTAAGACCCGATGCCAAGACGGCATCGGGTTTTTGCTTGAGTAAGAAAAAAGCAAGAAGTATTTTGGAGTAGAGAACGTTGCGATGTTGACAACGGCACGTTTATTTATTTATATTTGGCGCGGTTTTTTGGGTATGTAGTGGTTGCAAACTATTACGGGGTTGGAATGTTCGCACCTACAGATTATTTGACAACGATTCTGTTGTTTAAACTTTTGTGCATTGCGGGTTTGGAAATCATCGCATTATTTTATATCGACTGGCTTTTCAAGCACGACCGCAATAACGAATACCTAGAAAAGGTCACGCCCAGCTACACCCCGGAAAAAACGCCATGGACGAAAACTGTTATCGTGGTAAAGTACTCCCTCAGACAGTATTCCCGAAGAATCAAGCTGATCTTTCACAAGCTGATTCCGGCCTAAAACAGAACTCCTTAGTGTGTTGGTTGCACACTGGACCTGCCTAGAAATTAGGCAGGTCTTTTTTCGGAGCAGGCCTTTTACTTTTTCACGATAGTCGACTTCACGAACTTGACCACATCCTTTCCGATGTGTTCATAAAGCTTGTCCCAGATATCGGAAACCTCGCCCACGAGCGAGAGGTCGTCCATCGCGTACTTGGAATCCACTTCGGGAGCAACGCGGCAGACGTTTTCCTTGCCGATATTGGCGCAGGCTTCGTAATAGCCCGAATTGCCTGTGCGTGCGACCCATTCATCCATGACGTACTTGCCCCAACCGATAATGCTTTTGTCCTTGGGTGCATTGTTCGGACGGACCATTCCCGTGTTGAAGGAGAGGATCTTGTAATTGCCCTTGAATTCCTTGACCTTGTTCAAGCCGGATTCCAGCACCATGATGGGGTCGTTCGCCCACATGCCACCGTCGCAGTAGATTTCCTTCTTGCCGTCCTTGTTACGGCTGACCGTATCGAAATACGTCGGCGCAGAGCAGCTCGAAAGAACAGCGAACCACTGGTCCGTCATGCCATCGCCACGGTCCCACACCTTCTCGACACTATCGCCGTTCATGAAGGTCGCCGGAATATAGATCGGCTTCTTGAATTCGTACATCTTGTAGCGGAAATTGCGCTGCAGGAGTTTCTTGAGCTTGGAATTGTCGTAGCGGTAATAGTTATTCGTCAGAATCTTGGCAGAGCTCACCTTGGTGAAAATGGCCGACAGGTTTTCACGGTACAGGTCGTAAAGTTCCGCGGCAGTCATGCCGGTGCAAAGTCCCGCAGCAACGATAGAGCCCGTAGAGGTTCCTGCAAAGGCCGCACCGAGATTAGCCAAGCTTTCGCCGAGATCTTCCTCAAGCCTGCGCATAAACTGAAGAGGACCGATACCGAGGGCGCCACCACCAGAAACAGAAATAGCGAGTTTCATTCATTTCTCCTTTTATAGATAAATTCATTTCCTGATGTAGAAGATAGTTTATTCAAACCAAACATGCAAAGTCATTTTGGTAAAATATTATCCACAAAGTTTTGTACATTTACAAGGATGGAATTCTTGAGCAGGACATTCAGGACCGCATGCGCCTTCGCATTCAGAAAGGCAGCCTTCGCCCTCCTGTATACGGAAGGGTGGAAACGGAAGGTCGTACAGGCGAACCGCGCCCTGACGCACCTTGAAAGCGGCATAGAATCAAGACGTTTTTACAGACAAATGCTCCAAAACCTGACCCGTCACGCCGCCGATATCATTTTCCTGTTCAGGGATTACAAGAAATTGCCCCAGGATACCGCCGAATTCCCATTCCAGGGCCACGCCACCACCTACGCCCTTGCAGAAGGCAGTGCAACCGTCCTACAGAAAATGCGACAGGGCGGCATCTTCCTCACCGCCCATTACGGCAACTACGAGGCGATAGGCCCCTGGCTTTGCAGGCTGGGAATCCCGCTCAAGGCAAGCTACATTCCACTGAAACCCGCATGGCTCAACCACATCGTCGAAAACCGGATGCGAGCCGTCGACGGAAAAAGCTACGCCGTAAGCGCAAAGACTCCCCGCGAATTCCTGCGGCTACTCGACGAACATAAGCTTTTTTGCCTACTCTCCGACCAGGACAGCCGCATTCCAAGCGCCGAGAAAGGAACATTCCTTGGGCAGATTGTCAACGTGAACCCGCTCCCCGACTTTCTGCACAGGCACCGCCCCGATGTCCCCCTATACATCTGCTGGATGGAGGAGCAGCCCGACCGCAAGATCCTGCACGCCGAAGAAATCCTAGTAGCCCCCGACGAAAAGGTCATGGACACTTTCAACCGCTGGCTCGAAAAACGCATCGAGGAAAATCCCGCACTGTGGTACGGATGGACACACCGCCGTTTCTACAGCTGCAAACCGACGATTTATTAGGCGATTTTTAAGCTAAATCACAATAACAAGGGCGTATTCCAACTTGGAATAATCAAAAAACGCCCCTCACCGCAAAAAAATTATATATCTCTATTAATTGCACAAGTAGAGGAATAATTTGAGCGAACTGAAAGACGTGAAGATAGTCCAACCTATAGAGCTGCGAAAGCTCATCCTGGTGAACCTTATGGACCCTTCCTTAAGGCCTTTACGCCTATGTCTTTCCGAAAACCACCCGCTGATCGATGTCGACAACGACGAAGAGGCCATATGCCTCGTCGACAAGCAGCACGACCATATCTCGGCCGTTCTCTTCAACGCCGAAAGCGCCGCAAAAAACAACTTCGCCCTGCTCCAGAAAATGAACGACGACAAGCGCTACGTCGGCATTCCCACTATCGCCGTATCGGGCACCGCCGATTCCCAGATATACAGCCAATGTCTCGAAGCAGGTGCAAACGAGTACTTCGAACCGCCCTTCAAAAAGGAGCTGATTACGCTCCGCATCAAGAACGCCGTAAGGAGCAAGGACTCGGCGACCTTCTCGGAAGTTGAGCGAATTCTCAAGGAACTGCCGTCGAACATCTACCTGAAAGATGCCGAAGGAAAGTACATCTTCGCGACGCACTACTGGCACCACCTGCACACCGAAAACGATCCCAACTGGACCATCCGCGGAAAGACGGATATGGAAATCCGCTCGGACAAGGAAAACGTCAGAAAGGCGATGGAATCCGATATGGAAATAATGCGGACAGGAAAGGGGACCAACTACATCATCGAGGAAAAAGGCGAGGACGGCAGCGAATACCTGGAACTAATCAAGCGACCGACCTTTGACGAAAACGGAAAAGTGAACGGCATCGTCGCCATCATCAACAACATCACCGAAATGCAGCGGCTAAAGCTCGAACTCGAAAAGCGCTCAAAGATCGACCAGCTGACGGGACTTTTCAACAAGCAGACGACCGAGGACATGATCACGCAGGTCCTCAAGCAAATCGGGGACAACGGCGGAAACGGCGCGCTACTCATGATAGACGTCGACAAGTTCAAGTACGTGAACGACACCTTCGGCCACATCGCGGGCGACCGCGTACTCATGGCTATCGGCGACATCATCCACAAATCCTTCAAGGGCATGGACATCTCGGGCCGCGTGGGTGGCGACGAGTTCATGGTGTTCCTGCGCGACATCAAGAATGCCGATACGATCCTCCGCATCGCGGCCAAGATTTCGGACAAGGCACGACACCTTTTCAAGGGCGACCCCCTTGGAGGACACATCTCGCTTTCCATCGGCATTGCGCAATTCCCACAATACGGAAAGGACTTCGAGGAACTCTACCGTGCCGCCGACAAGGCGCTCTACTTTGTCAAGGAACACGGCAGAGATTTCTACAAGCTGTACTCGCCGGAACTCAAGTGCCTGGTGAAGGAATAGGCTTTAAAGAGTTTTTTTATCTTTAGTCCTATGACCCATGCCGAACTTGTCAAGCGCCTCCTAGCCGAACAGGACCTAAAGTACCGTGACTTTCACGCATCGCTGTTGCCGAATATCGACAAGAAAACGATTATCGGCGTGCGCGTGCCCACGATGCGAAAGATCGCGAAAGAGTTCGCGGATTCTGCAAAGGGCTCCGCGAGGACAACTCGTTCGGCGGCTGGTTCTGTGACGGATTCAACGGTTGCAAAATCCGTGCCGACTGATGTCGCCAGGTTTTTGGACAAGCTGCCGCACAAGTACTTCGAAGAAAACCAGGTGCACCTTTTTGTGGTGGAACGCATCAGGGACTTTGACGAATGCCTGAGTCGCATCGAACAGTTCTTGCCCTACATTGACAACTGGGCGGTATGCGACGGAAAAGCCCCGAAGGCATTGCTCAAGGACGAAAAGCGGTTCGTGTCGTGCATCGAAAAATGGCTCAAGTCAAAGCACCCTTACACGGTTCGCTTCGGCGTGAACATGCTCATGAACTTTTTCCTCGATGAACGCTTCAGCAAGGAGCACCTGAAACTCGTTGCCGCCATCGACGAAAATCTTTTTGATGACAAGGGCCGCGCGGAATGCCCCACCGACCGCTACTACGTGCAGATGGTCATCGCCTGGTACATGGCGACGGCGCTTGCCAAGCAATGGGATGCCGCATTCCCCTACATCAAGGGCCGCAAACTTTCGCCCTGGATTCACGCGAAATCCATCCAGAAAGCCTGCGAAAGCTACCGCATCACGCAGGAGCAAAAAGAAATCCTGCGTGGGTTGAAAAAGAGCCGAACGGTCTCAAAAGTCCACATTTGACATTCGCCTTGTTTTAGGATATATTTAGAACCATGAAAGGATTGGTTCGGTTTTTTACTATTTCTAGCGCTGCAGTTGCATTCCTTGCAAATGGCGCCATGGCACAGACCAAGGTCGTTGTGGACCCCGGCAAAAAGTACCAGGTTTTCGAGGGCTGGGGCACGAGCCTCTGCTGGTGGGCCGTAAAGGCGGGCGCCTGGAGCGAGGCGAACCGCAGCAAACTTCTAGGTGCGATTGCCGACCCGGACACGGGTCTTGGCTACACGATTTTCCGTTACAACATCGGCGGCGGAGACCAGCCGGGGCATAATCACCTCACGAAGGGCGACGGCGGCGCGAACGTTCCCGGTTACAAGCCTACCGAAAGTGGCGACTTTGACTGGACGGCGGATCCGTACCAGCGTAACATCGCCTTTGAGCTCGCGAAGCGCGTAAAGGACCCGATTTTCGAGGCGTTCAGCAATTCGCCCCCATGGTGGATGACCAAGAGCGGTTGCGTCTCAGGCGGCAATAACGGTGCCGACAACCTGAAAGAAGATTACTTTGACGATTTCGCCGATTACCTTTCCGAAGTAGCGCTTCATTTCAAGAAGGAATGGGGAATCACGTTCCGCACGGTGGAACCGTTCAACGAGCCGAGTGCCGGCTGGTGGAAGGCGAACGGCGACCAGGAAGGTTGCGGCTTCAAAAATAACCAGTCCAAGATGATTGTGGAACTCGGCAAGGCGCTCGAGGCGAAGGGACTGTTCCCCGAAACTTCGGTGAGTGCCGCCGACGAAACGAACATCGGCGATGCGCTGAACCAGTTCAACGGTTACAGCAGCGAGGCTCTTTCCTACATGTTCCAGGTGAACACGCACAGCTATTCCGGCGGCGACAACCGCGCAAAGCTTTTCAATGCGGCGTTCGCAAAGGACAAGAAGGTGTGGCAGTCCGAAACGGGACCGCTCCACAAGAGTGGCGACGAAAATATCGCGCTCTGGATGGCGGGCGTGATTCTTGCGGACCTCCGCGACATGAAGGCGAACGCCTGGGTGGACTGGCAGCTCGGCGACCCAGCGGAAAACTGGCGCACCTTTGCGCTGGATCATAAAAAGGAAACTTTCACGCCGAATGCCCGCTTTTACATGCATGCATCATTCAGCCGCTTTATTCGGCCGGGGTCGCGCATTATCGACAGCGATAACGGCAATACGCTCGCGGCGCTGCGAGAAGATGGCGCCTTGGTGCTCGTGGTTCGCAACAGTGGCGAAAGCGACGTGAAGTACGAATTCGACTTGCGCGGGTTTGACAAAATCGGCGCAAGCGCGAAGGTGGTACGATTTGAACTTCCTGGCAGTTTAACGGCGCAATCCGATATTGCGGTGTCGGGGAAGACGCTTTCGATGACGGCACCTGCACAGACGATTACGACGATGGTGATTGACGGCGCCGAAGGTGGCATCTGCAAGCCGGATACGATTGTCCCGTATGTGAAGGTGCATGACGGTGGCTGGAACGAAACCACTGACGTGAAGCCGAACAAGGGCGACTCGCTGGTAATTGGCCCGCATCCGTGGGAAGGTGGCCGCTGGGTTTGGAGCGGCCCGAACAATTTCACTTCGACCGACCGCGAAATCCGCTTCAAGAATCTTGACGGAAAATCGAGCGGATATTATAAGGCTGTCCACACGAACGCCTCGGGTTGCGAAGCCTCCGTAACGATCAAGGTGGTGGTAGACGATCCGGACCACCCCTTCGTGGAACCCGATACAAGCAAGCAGGATTCTATTGGCGATTCATCGTCGGTGGCGCTGCGCGATTTCGGAACGTGCCGTTACGAAACCTTCCGTTCCGGCGAACCTTTGCAATTATTCGACATGCAAGGGCGTTTTCTCGGCGTACTGCAGGCAAACTCCTGGCAGGCAGAAAATGTCGCCTCGTCCATCCGCCAGCATTTCAAGCAGACAGGCATGTTCCTGATCCGTCAGGGAGCACAGCTGCACCGTATCCAGGTGCATTAATCGGCACGGCGCTACCTACACCGCCTTGATTTCCTTGTTCAAAATTTTCTGGCTGCGTATCGCGACCGTCGGATGTTCGCGGTAGATGACTGCAAAAAGTTTCGTATAGGGTATCTCGCTTGCGGCAAGGTCACGCATCGCGGCCTTCGCCACTTTCTTGCCGAGCTTTTCAAAAGCGTAACGGTCCGCCTCGTATTCCTGATGCCAGCAGTACAAGTGGAAAACCGTACGGAACGGGATTGCCGCCAGGTGCAACCACAGAACCGCTTCCACCAGCGACATTCCTCGGCTCGCCAGCAGAAAGGCAAAGAGCCACACGGCAAGCAACAGCAAGGCAATCTTCGCCAAGTTCCGCAAGATGCCATGACGCAACTCCGAATGGCCTTCCTCGTGCTTTCGTACAAATTCATTCTCGACCGGTTCCCTGCGGTTCTCGGGAAGCGGCACGATATCGTTCACCAGGGGAATCAGGCGGAGTACCGCAAATACGCCACCGCGCAACTGCGAAAGCCTCCGCTCGCGAATCTCCAGAACAAGCCGAGCCACCACCTCGATCACGAGGGCGACTCCGAGTATGACCGTAGCCGAAATCATTCCGCCTTGGCCGTCTTCACGATAGATGCCAAACGACGCAACTTATCTTCGACTCGGTTCTTTTCCCATTCGGTAAATCCCCTGTCCACGGGATGCGCGTCATCGTAGTCGTCGAAAATCTTTCGGCCACGGTCGTTGTCCTTGTCGAGGCCGTGCGTCACGCGTTCGAACCAGTCCTTTTCAAGCTGGCGGTAACGCTTCAACAACTCGTCGAACGTCTCGGGAAGCACCACCGTGCGCATCACATCCTTGTTGGCATCGTTGGTCGAAAGGCGCCGCAGTTCCTTGACCGGTTGCGACTGCAAATTCGGATCGTTCACCACCAGGGTTATCACCTGTTCCAGCGCATAGCGTTCCAGGTACTCGCGGTAAATCTTGATCGCCTTCTGGCGCACGCGTTCGCGAAGGAAGTTCTCGCCAAGCCCGTCGATATGTTCCTTGGTGTAGAAATCGCGAACTTCCGTCACCTGCAGGCGCTGGTAGGCATCGTATACATAGCGCAACGTGTCGGGACTGAAAATCGTGTAGAACGAAGCCGGCACGAACCCCTTGCCACGAATGGAATACTTGTAGAGGTTACGGTCAAGCGCATAGGCGTTGTTCGCGTAATTCCAACCGGGCACAATCTCGTTCAGCCGCGGAGGGACGCCGTTCAGCTGCGGGTCACCCGGCTTGATCAGCGAGAACGGGAACTTCACGCGCTGCGGAAGTGTCGTAAGCCCCGAGGCAATCAACGTAAAGGGCGACTCGCGGTAATTCGCAGGGAACTTGACATTCACGCCAAGGCCAAAGAACATTCCCTGTCCGGGCATCACTTCCTGGTCAGGCATACGTCCGGTATGATTGCTTCCCACGTTCGCGCCGTAGCCCAGGTTGCCGCATCCGTCGGGCCAGAGCGCCGCGATCAAAAGCGAATGGTGATGCATCTGCGTCATGGGCCCCATGTACGAACTGTTCACCTCGCCTTCTTCAATGTGGCAGCACGGAGCGATAATCGACGACTTCACAATCGCCTTGCAGGCAACCGTCGTGCGGCTCATCAGCACAGAACCCTGCACCTCCGCACCCGTATGAATCGTCACGCCCATCTGCACGTTCGAGTTTTCAAGAATCACGGAATCGTACACGTGGCTCGGCTCCTCGAGCGACGAAAGCACCACCGAGTTACGAATCTTCTCGGCGCCCTCGATACGCGCATGCGCACCAATCCAGCTGTTACGAATGATGTTCGTATTGCAGATAACCGCACCCTTACCGACAATGCCGAAAGAAAGGGCCGTCTCCTCTCGGTACGCCTTGAGCTGGTCCGCAAACGCAGCCGCGACATCGGGCTCCGGCTTGTGGAAAAGCTGCAAGTCCACCAGCTCCGTATTGATTTCCGGGAACACGAGAACACTGCGACCGCCCATTTCGTTACCCACGTGCATCGCGTTGCCGACCATGTAGCTGATCTTTCCGCTGCTCACGATTGAGCCCACGTTCTGCACCACCGAACTGCTGCGCACCAGAATGTTGCTGAGCATCGCCACCTTGTGGACAAGGGCGTTCTCCACGAGACAGTTATGCACCAGGCTGTCGTAAATACCCGTCGGGAAAGACACGTCACCCGGCAACAGGAGCGTCCCGAAAAAGCGCGGCAAGTAAACCTCGCCCATGAACGAGCTCCGAATAATGCGGTTCGGGTCGAAGTCGTTTTCGACCATGACCTTCGCCCACGACTCGGAACGGTTGCCGTTCCTTTCGAGAACCTGAATCTCGGCCTCGGTCAATGGACGGTATTTGGACATTGACGCCCGGATCGTCTTGAAATTTTCGACGGAGGACGCCAAAACACTATTCTTGAGCACTTTTTTCAATTTGAGCAAGCGTTGCATGGTCAAAAAATAGACTAATTTTGTGCTGCGATGAAGCAAGAACTCTTCAAATTGATTAGAAAGCACCACTTTAATATTTCTATCTACACCGAAGACATATTTGAAAGGCGGTGCCAGGAAGAAATTATCCGCAGCGACGAGGACAAAAGCTCCTTCGTCTATCTGGAATTCGACTTCTCGGCCATCGAAAATATCCTGAAGGACAGAGACACCTGCATCCAGTTCTGGGACGTATTCCTCACCGCACTGAACAAGAACAGCCGCGGGAGCGACATCCTCGGTTTCCTCGAGAACGGCTCGGGCCTCGGCATGCTGCTGCTCGACTCCAAGATCGAAGGCTGGATCCGCATCCGCGGAAGACTCCTCCAGACCGCCAACGACATGGACTTCAAGGGCCTCTCGAACGTGCTCTCCGCCATCGTCAAGCCCATCGTCTACCCTGCCTGCGTAAGCGACGCACAGGACATCAACGCCATTACTTCCGTTTCGCAGGAATTCGCTCCCGCACCCGGCAGCGAAGCTTCCGCATAAACTAAATGGTCCAGAAAGTTCTCGTCATCGGGTCCGTCTATCCGCGTTTTCACGAAGACGCCGAAGTCCCTTGGCTACGCACTTCCATTGCGCACCTTAAAAAGGCAGGCCTCGACATCCAGGTTCTCGCCCCCGCATACAAGGGCCTCAAGAGCCACGAAATCGACGGCATCAAGGTGAACCGTTTCCGCTACGCGCCCGCCGCCTGGGAAATGCTCACCCACGAAGAAGGCGCACCCAGCAAGATGGCAAGCAAGCCCTGGCTGCAGCTACTCGCGATCCCTTACATCATCAGCGGGTTCTTCAAGTGCATCAAGATCTGTCGCAAGTGGAGGCCCGACATCATCCACGCACATTGGCCGTTCCCGCACGCCTACATCGCCCTCGGTGCCGCCAAGCTGTTCAGAATCCCGCTGGTCCTCAATTTCCACGGGGCGGAACTCCTGCTCATCCGCAAGAAAAAGTGGGTGAAGCCGCTCCTGAAATTCGCCATCGGCCAGGCGCAAGCCGTATTCGCCAATTCAAGCTTTACCGCAAGCAAAATCAAGGCCCTCCGCGACGTCACCGTCGAATGGAGCCCGTATGGCACAACTTTAGAGACGAAAGACGAGAGACGAGAGACGAGAGAGGGGGGAAGTCTCCCCCTCGCTTCTGCCACGGCATCCGCTACCCCCTCTAGCGGGCGGACAGCACTTAGCGATTCATCGCTTAGTGCGCATGGCCACCAGGGTGGGGAAGTTTCCCCGCAACGCCCCACACTACACGAAGTAAACGACAAATGCGTAGGTCGAGAGTCGCGGACAAGCTCGCTTGGACATGACCGAGACCAGCATTTGGTATTATCGCGAAGCGATAATCACAAGTTCAAGATTCTTTTTGTCGGTCGCCACATTGAACGCAAGGGCATCCGCTACCTCATCGAGGCCGCCAAGTACCTGCCACGCGACCAGTTCGAAATCCGCATCGTCGGCGTCGGCGACCTCACCGAAGAACTAAAGAAACTCGCTTCGGAGTCTGCAACTCCGAATTCTGCAGAAATCATCTTCACCGGCAAGCTTTCGCCCGAAGCGCTCGCGAACGAATACAGGACCGCTAACGTCTTCACGCTCCCGGCGATTGTCGACAGCAAGGGCGACACCGAAGGCCTCGGCGTCGTACTCATCGAAGCCATGGAACTCGGCCTCCCCATCGTCGCAAGCAACGTGGGCGGCATCCCCGATGTCGTCGTGAACGGCGTCTCGGGAATCCTCGTTCCCGAAAAAGACCCCGAGGCCCTCGCAAGCGCCTACAAGCGCCTCGCCGCCGAGCCCGAACTTGTAAAGCAGCTGCTCGCCGGCTCCCGTAAGCGCATCGCCGAATGCTTCACCTGGGACGGCATCATCGAGCGCCAAATCGCCGTCTACAACAAGCTCGCGAAATAATCAAGTAATTATTAATTTATCTATAATGAACAATGCCTTATTCCGGCATTATATTTTCGTGCGGCTTGAACTTAATAATCCAGATTTCTGAATCGGAGCCGAAACGCACCGGAGGACCCCAGCAGTCAAAGCCGGAACTCACGAGCCAAAAGACGCCGCCAAGTGCCCCCTTGCCATAAGCGACCTTCCATACATAATTGATAATGAAAGTCACCGGGAAAAACTGACCGTCGTGCGTATGTCCCGAAAGCGCCATATCTGGAAGCCTGCCGACATACCCCTTCTCGATTCCCTTGGGCTGATGGTCCAGCAAAATCCAGGGGCGATGCACAATCGTCGTATCATAGGCCACAACGGCCGCCGTTGAATCACCGATTGAATCCTTGGTAGCCTCAGCGGCCATCGAATCCTGCGGAATTTCAGTCAACTGGATCGAATCAGGAATCAGCTCCGCAAGCGGGCGACGAAGTACATCGCGGCCGCGCGCGACCATGTAGTCGGTGCGCCCCGTAAAGCACGCCTTCCCGATACACGCCGTGGAATCGTCCAGCACCACAAAACCCACCTTGCGCATCCAATCATTCGGATTGGAGCCCGCGCGTTCCTGCATCGATTCGTGATTCCCGTTGACGGCCACCGCCGCGACGTTCGCCTTCGACGTCAGCATCTTGAACAAACTGTCGTATCCCCAGGCATCGAGCTGCTCCATGGACACGTCCGCCAGGTCGCCACCGAACAGCAGATAGTCCGGCTTAATAGAATCCATCTGCGCAATAAAGCGCTGCAACTTTTCTGCCTTGAACAGCGGATCCACGTGAATGTCGCTAAAGAAAACCGCCGTGAACCCTTCCGTATACTGTGAAGGCAAGTCCACCGTCAGGTCCATCATCTTGTAGTCATCGTTGTGCGGCACGCCATAAGCGAATATCGCAAGCGCAACTCCCACCGTAACGCCCAGGAGCCCGCGACTCACGCGACGGACAAAATGCCTGCTCAAGTGGTGCGGCTGCGTAAAGTAGTAACCGATACGGTAAAGCGTCCAGGGAATATAGAACAAAAGCGCATTGGGAAGCCACACCGCAAAAAAAGCGACGGCAACACTCCCCGCCCATGTATCGCGGAAAGCCATCGACACGAAGAGCAGCACCAGCACCGACAAGGCAATAATCTGCCCCGCTTTCCCCTTGGCAAGGGTACTCAAGTTGACATAGACCAGGGCCAGCGCCGCCAGCAGTACGAATAAAAAAGCGATCATAACGCTCTACTTCAACTCCAGGTAGAACTTGCTCTTGGCGGTCATATAGTACGGATACAGCCACAGCGCCGCAATGCCGAAGGTAAAGCAGCACAACAGCCCCCAAGCCCAGAAACGGGCCTGCAAGCAGAAAAATTCCCAGCGGTGCCCGTACATCATTTCCTTGCTCGCGGTAATGGCCTGCAGCGGAGAGTATTCGGGATGTTCGACAAGGATCAATTCCGTCATCGTATAGGAATACGCCTTCATGATGCCCGGAACGATCAGAAGCAGGAACCACAGCACGAGCATGATGTATTGAGCGATTTCCGTAATTACGATCCTCAGGAAAAATTCTATGTGGCGATATCCCAGGAACAACCGTGCATAAGAAGGCTCAACCTTTCGCGCCAAATCCAAATAGCAAGCGACAAGGCCAATCCACAGGACCCATGTAAACGGCGTGCAGAAAATTTCCCAGGCGTTGTAAAGCACGGAGTCCTCTTCCATAAAGAATTGCGGGATAGAAAGAACCATCACGACCGCGAGGAACAATATCAGGGTCATGGCGCCGTAAAGCCAGCGACCGCTCATCGCGTTCCAGGCAAATTCCTTGATTTCCCCATTATTCATGGCACGACTGCGGTTCATTTCCGCCAACAACTGATTTTCTTCGTTTTCCATATATAATTCCTTCTTATAAAGCCGTTACGGCAAAACATAATAAATTAAAAATCAAATCATCTCCCAAAATAGGCAATTTATCATCTATTTCCAATTTTATGTTGTTTGAACAGGGCAAATAAATTATTTTATCCTGCGAAGTTAAACGGAGTGTCACAAAGGGTTAGGATGGTGCATTTTTGTCATAAAGTATTTGCGGTACAGGTTATTTTAGCCGCACTGTTCGCTGCGGGCTGTTATGACCATACCTACGACTATTCCGATTACGAGGATCACGATTCCAGCAGGGGGAGCATCCCCCACGATTCATCGGGAATTTTCACAGCCCTGTCGGGAAAATTCTCGCTAGAGGAACCGTTCACTCCAAAATCGCTCACCATCATTGCACTCAAGCAGAACCTCGAAGAAGCCGAAGTCATAGAAGCGACCATCAGCAGGAACGACTCTCTCGGCTACACCTTCACCTCCGATTCCAGCGAGTACCCCACCACCTTCGCGAAGCTCACATTCACCTGCACGCGCAGCGACTCGCCCGATACAAAGGAGCTGACATTCGAGGAATATGTCAACTTTGAACGCTACCACACTCCCGCCATTAACCTGCTCGGAGCGCTAGAAAGCAACCGCGTCAAGGACCTAGTTCAAAACGACGGCTTTTACCTGGGCAACGCGAAGAAAAAGGCCTCGCGAGAAATCTTCAAGATGCTCGGCATGGAATGGCAAGGGGGCGTCGATTTCGAATCCGACAGCATCAAGTTCGGGGCGCTTCGGCTGATGCCCTATCTGCTCGCAGGTTCAGACAATTCCGACTCGGCGTTCGCCGCGACATTCAAGAAGATGTCGGAGGCAGTGGAACGCAACACGTTCGGCAGCGAATTCTTCGACAGCCTCAAGATTGCCGACGAGGTACTCGCTAATCGCTATGCGGATGTCTTCGAGACAGACAGCACGAGCTTCGTCTTCCTTTCAAACTTATGGAAAGACAGCTACGGCCTTTCGGCATGCGACAGCCTCGGAAAACAGGCCAAAGTCGCAACGGAACAAAGCAAACTGAAAAAGCAACAATTTGTCTGTGATATGCGCAAAGATTCCATCATGTTCTGGAAGCCGATGGATTCCCTGGATTTGACTTTTGGCCCCTGCTATCACGGCTACACGGACGTAGCCCAGACAGGAGATACCGTATACGCCTGCTCCGACAAGGCCATGACCTGGATTCCGGCCGACGACACAACGGCAATCAAGTTCCTGTTTGGCGAATGCAACGACACCATGCGCAACAAAGCGCGCGTCTATCACGATCATTTGTTCAAGTGCCACGGCTACGGCTTTTCTATCCGATGGACAGACACCATCCCCCTCGTCACCCAGGAGCAGGATGAATTCAATGCCTATTTCTACCACGAACACGGCGACTGCACCGAGGAAAACGAAAAGGAAAAGGTCATATTCAGGGACGGGTATTACCAATGCCAAGACGGCAAGTGGGAAGACATCTCCGAGATCGATTACTTCGGGGGCGATTCCTGCACAACGGGGGATTCACTCAGGATTTCTTCGCATTACTACCTCTGCGAAGAAAACAAGTGGCACTCTGTAGGGCGCCTTGAATACTACGGGCTTTCCTGCGACAAGGACAACAAAAACGAAGTCATCCAGGTAGACGGGGAGTATTTCTGGTGCACGTTCTCCGAGGAATCCTTTTCGCTCCGAAGCTGGGAATGGAAATTCGTGCCGGCCGAAAGGCTTACCGAATACAGTTCAGAGACGCCCCCCTGCATGGACATCCAATTTATAAGTTATAAAGGCGTCCAGTACATCTGCAAAAACAATAGTCGAATCCTGGCCAATGACGAAGAATATCGCCCCTGGTTCATTAGGACCCGATGCGCCGAATATTCCGACACCTCTTACGAGATTTATGATGATGGCTCCAAACTTTGCGTCGGGTATCCGGATTTGCCACCATTAGAGGACTAGGAGCTTATATGAAATTCTGGCGATACATTATTACGGTACTCTGCGCGATATCCTGCGCAACACTCTGCACAATACTGGTCGGCTGCGGCACCGATACCTACGAAGTAACCGATAAGGGCTTCACGTGGCGCTACAAGGGCCTGATAGATGACACGACCATGGTCGTCGAGGTCGAGCACTGGGAACAAGGAACCATCCACTGCAACCATTTCATGAGTTACGAAGATGGAGAATCGTTCACCAACACCCTCTCGACTTACTACTACTCCGCGGACTTGCGTTCCTCAAAAGTCGGCAAGAAAAAATCCACGCCCGAAGCCCTTTTGCCGGAGGCGCCCTATTTTGAAGAACTCCCCCGCTGGACAGAAAGCTGCCTCGCCATGGATACTATCGACGGGAATTTCTATTGCGTGAATGCGCTGCGGCTCGACGAATACTCATACGCCTGCGCCCTCGCCATCATGAACAGCGAAAAACAGGACCTGGATACCCTGGAATTTGAAAACTGCGGTTTTGACTTGCATAAGGACATCTCCTTTGCGGCGCACTACCTCAAGGTTTCGGACAGCTTTTACGCGATGCACGACGGTATGCTAAAATCACAGTTGCCCGCCTACAGAATAAAGAATGTAGGCGACGCGGTCATTGTCGTAAACCAGCGCGGCGATTCGCTATTTTACGAGGGGGAACCATGAAACCCTGCATCATGAGATACGCCGCAAATAAGACCGTCGCATTCGCCTATGTATTCATCGTTACATTCGCTCTTGTGGCCTTGTGCGGTTGCGACAACAACGAATATTATCGGGCAAATCCCGCCACCGCAGAAAAATCCGAAGAAGTATTCAATCCCGCAAATATCGAATACGGCTCCCTTATAGATTCCCGCGACGGCCAAAAGTACAAAACTGTAAAAATCGGTGACCGCTGGTGGCTCGCAAAAAACCTGAACTATGCCACCGATTCAAGCTACTGCTACAACGATGAACCCGATTCCTGCGCCATTTACGGCAGACTTTACCCGTGGACAGTCGCCATGCAGCTTGACACAATCTACAACAAACTAAATGTCACCTATACCGAAACAATCAAGGGCGCGCACCAAGGAATATGCCCCGACGGTTGGCACATTCCCAGTGAAGAAGAATGGAACGAGATGATCGACTATGCCGATTCGCACAACGGTAACGAAGGTGCAAGCGCAAGCCTGAGGGCAAAATACAGCTGGATCCCAGACGAAGAATACGAAATCAAGTATATCGACAGGTTCGGCTTTGCGGGGCTCGCCGCCGGTGCAAGGGCCGAAAAAGAAATGAGGGCATCCGACTGCGGTTACCATACAGGGTACAATGACAACATTTATTGCGGCATCGGCAACGAAGCCTTCTTCTGGACATCGACAGAGCTAACGGACTACCGAAATTCCTCCGAGCACGCCCTCTATTTCTTTTTGCATGGTTTAGAAAACGGCGGCTTCAGAACAAGCGACTGGGGCGAATTTACAAAACGCGCGGCACTATCCGTCAGATGCGTGAAGTGACTGATGCGTTTTTCTATTTTTCGCACATGCTCAAAAATTACATCTTTGACTTGGGCGGGGTCATTCTCGATATCCGTATGCAGAATGCGTACGAGCAATTCATGGCCCTGGGGCTCCCTGCCGCGGAACTTGAAAAAGGAGGTTCCGTTTACAAGTGGATGGAAGATTACCAGCTCGGCCTATTGAACACGCAGGAATTCTGTCAGCAGATTGCAGACAAATGCTCTTCAACAACGGAGCCTCGCGATATTAAACAGGCGTGGAATTCTATCTGCCTCAATATTGCCGAACGCAAGCTGAACGCGCTCCGCCGCCTACGCCAAAGGGAAGGCGTCACCGTTTCGCTTCTGAGCAACACAAACGAACTGCACTGGGAATACTGTTGCGAGAAATGGTTCAACGCAAACGGCAACAATCAGGCTGATTTCTTCGGCCATATTTTCTTGAGTCAGGAACTTCATTTGCAAAAGCCCGACCCAGAAATTTTCGGGACGGCGATTCGCACACTGAACGCGAACCCGAGTGAAACGATTTTCATTGACGACAATGCCGAAAACATCGCAGCCACATCATCTTGCGGATTGCAGACACTCCACGCCACTCCCGACATCGATTGGGTAGAAACACTTAACCTCTGAAAAACTGATGCGCCAGTCCCTTCTATACATTTCGATTCTTCTGACCGCCCTGCTTTCCGCCTGCTCCGAGTCATTCACCGACCCGCGCGACGGCCAAAGCTACGACATTGTGCAAATCGGTTCGCAGACCTGGATGACCGAAAACCTGAATTACGAAATCGAAGGAAGCGCCTGCCCCGAAGGCGACAAGCGCAACTGCCCCAAGTACGGGCGGCTCTACACTTGGGACATGGCCCGCACCGTTTGCCCCGAAGGCTGGCACCTGCCAGACAGCGCCGACTTCGAACAACTTATTTCTGCAGCGGGCGGCACAGAAGTCGCAGGCAATGCACTCAAGTCAACAAGCGGCTGGTTCAAGAAAGGCAACGGCTCGGACGATTTCGGCTTTAACGCACTCCCCGCCGGTTACCGCCTCGCCGGAAACAACGCCACGGGCGGCAAGTTCGACGGCATCGGCGGCTATGCCCACCTCTGGACCGCATCGGAAACTCCCGACGGCCTCGCCCACTACCTACTGCTCGATTTCAGCACCAAGGCAGCGAAGCTCAGCGCCTTCGGCAAGGACGAAGCTAGATCGGTTAGGTGTGTGAAGTAAACGAGCAATACTTGACGCACGCTTTAAAAAAAAGTATTTTCTGACTATGATTCTTTATCACGGATCCGACAAAAAAATTACTAAGCCCTTATATGGCGCAGGCAACCCGCGCAACGACTACGGGCTTGGATTCTATTGCACGGAATCCGTCGAACTTGCAAAAGAGTGGGCATGTCAGAAGAATACGGACGGATTCGCGAACCAATATGACCTCGACGTTCAAAACCTAAACATTCTAGATCTGTCCAAGGAGCCATTCAGCTTGCTACATTGGCTCACAATTCTTATGCAAAATCGATGCTTTGCACCCAAATCTCCAATTGGTCAGCAGAATCTTCAATTCTTGACAGAACACTTCCATCTTGACTATTTGTCGTATGATGTCATCTGCGGTTATCGTGCAAATGACTCCTACTTTTCTTTCGCAAGTGATTTTCTTGAAAATATCATTCCCATACAAAGCCTGGCAACATCCATGAAATTGGAAAGCCTCGGAATGCAAGTCGTCTTGAAATCCGAAAAAGCTTTCACATCGTTAAATTATATCGGTGCTGTGGCCGCCCAAAAGGATAAGTACTACACAAAGTACAGGGAACGCGACACCGCCGCAAGAAAAGCATACCTCGAAAATTTACGACACCAGAAACCCAGTGAATCCATTTATTTGATCGACCTTGTACGTAACCCGGAGTTGTTAAATGGACTATCCCTATGACGAGATATACCTGGTTTCTGTCCAAAACAACTTGGGATTCTTTTTCCAAATAGCTTTAAGAAGTTTGAGGCTATCTGCAAAAGAAGTTCAAGACGCATTCCTCGCATCAGATGTTCCGACACAAATTGAAATGGGCAATCCCGATTATCTTTGCGGAAAATCTGGCTACGAACTTGCCTTAATCGCATTCCCTGATAAATTAACAGATGAAATTATCAAGGACGCGACAGCCGAACCATTTTACCCCGAAGCTGAATATTGGAGCGGAATGGTCATCGCCTTTTGCCAATGGAAATTGAACAAGCCCTTTTCAATGATACTCGCTCATTATCCGCTGGAACGCATCCTTTCCGATTTCCACCTGATGCATGAAGCCGACATCACTAAAATGGCTGAACAGGTGGAAGAAACGATTGCTAGCTTTAAATAGGAAACCTGTTTTAGATAATTTTTTGTAGAATGAATGGAAGGTTGTATGCTAGCGTCTAATATCGCAGGAGCTTGCGCGCTGTTTGACTTCGTCTTCCTCTAGTTTTTCTTTACAGAGCATATTCATAATGGCTGCGCCACATTTTTCTTCGGTATTATAGCCACAGCTGCTAACGCATACCTGCATTAATTTATATTCAATAAGAATATCAAGCCTTTTACAGCTCATTTTTTGAGCCGCCATAAACCCACCTGCAGCTCCGAAAACAGCGCCGATTGTTCCTGATATAGCTTGTTCTTTGAAATCATTTTTCTTTTCTCTAATTTCAGGAATTTTATCTTCGTAATTTTCTTCTGCCACTAAGATGGGTCCTGATTCTGATGTCGGTTCAGCCGCTTGAGTCTCGCTATAGGTAGAGGGATTTTCTGCAAGTGCATCCTGTGTTACGCTATCGCTATCAGACGTTGCTGAATCTTGCAGTTTATTTGTCGCGACTATTTCTGCCCTTAAGGAGTCCAAAAGTATTTTTTGCTCCTCCATGTCTTTAAGAATTCTGTTCAATTTTTCATTTTGGACAGATAGTTCTTCGTTGTTGTTATTGGCAAAATCCTGGCCACGTTCTTCTGACAAAAGGCATTGAGCTACACAAGCTGCGTTTTCCTTGGATTCTTTGGAACAAGAAATAAATGTAATCATTGACAAAACAATTGTTACATAGAATAATTTCTTCATAATTAGTCCTTGACTTTTAAAAATCAAATTCGTCCATTCCATTTTCATCTTTTTTTATCTGATACTGTTCATCTTCTATTTGTTTTTTAACAACCGCAATGACTTCTTTTCTGAGCTTGTCTAAAATTTCTTGACCCATGTTTTCAACTAGCCATTGTTCTGGTTTCTGGCATTCTTGTGAGAGGATAAATTTTTTCAGTTTTTCAAAGAAGATTATTGCCGGAATGATTCGGTTGTCTGCGGGCTTGTCATTAGCAAGTTCATTTTCGCTTTTAGGGCGATTTTTCCAGTATTTTTTTTCAACGCAGTTGTCGAACGAGAATTCATCTTCCTTTGACACATTCTTGCTGATGATTTTTTTGCGGGACGACTTTTTTTCGCTAGCGTCTTTGGGGTATTTTGGATTTGTAGGTTTTTTAATAGTGGGTTCATGAACAACCATATTCATTACCGGTTAA
>LVAE01000021.1 GCA_001603905.1 Fibrobacterales bacterium Fibro_02 | reverse complement strand
TAACCGGTAATGAATATGGTTGTTCATGAACCCACTATTAAAAAACCTACAAATCCAATATTATACCGTGGCTCAAAGAAGATGTTTTACCCAATTGTAAAACAAAAGATGTTGCTTTAATCGCTTCATTGAAACTATATATAGAACATTTGAATGAAATTTGTGGTCAAGGGAGGCCTAATCCAATGGATGAAAATCTTAGAAAATGGTTGAACGGAAAACTAGGAATGCAATATGGATGGACGAAGGATGGCTATCAAAAGTTGCTAGAGATGTCAGTTGCTATGCAACGAATGAATGATGAAGTTGAAAAAATAAAAAGAGAACCTCATGATTCGTTTAGAAAAATAACAATGGATTTTTGGAGAGATTACTTTAAGGTGTCTGAAGACCCTATAATAGAAGATCGCTTATATGGGAGTGATCCATATATGATTATAGGATTACGTAAATGGAATGAAGGGGCAAGAATGATTCATTTAGAATGGAAAATGGTTGAAGAAGTATTTTTTGACGATTCAAGAGCAATCAGCTTTCCTTTTTGGTTGCATTTTGAGGGGGATGTTAGGTCGATTCAAGAAAAATTAAAGGAAGATGACTTATTTAAAAGGTTGATTGATGAAAATGGAATGAAATTTGAAGGCCCTATTAATTGTATGAAGGAAATTCCTTTGGATGAAGCATTTGCATTTATGGATGAAGGAAAAAGAAAAGAATTCTTATATGCTGTTTATAAAAAGTGCGCTCCTTTGCTTATGTATGTTTATGAAAAGTGCGAAGAAGTGTATTAGAACGATTAGTAAATAGAAATGATTTATCCTTCCCGCACGACATTAATTGTCGTGCGCTTCTTTTATATTACATAGCAGAATTAAGAGGTTTTGCTATGCAGTTACATTATCAAAATTCGGCAGAGAATTATTTCGGGAATATGCTTAATCGGTTAGAAGGGGAATCGCCTGCGGCTAGGGCAGAGTCGCGGACTTCTTTTATTGACATGAAGATTATGGAATACTGGGTGCGCTTTATGCGGGCGTATCCGGATGGTTGTTGCCGCGGTTTTTGCGAGTATTATTTGCCGGTTCGTTATTATGGCGAATTTGCGGACCGTGTTTACGAAATTCGGGATCAGGTTGATTTTTCAAGTAACATCAGGGCTTCGATTGATGGCGAAGATTATAGAGTGCGGGAACTTTTGGACGCGTATCGCGAATCCAGGGATGTTCGCTTTGCTCAACATTTTTTTGAAATGATGGCTTATTTGGAGCGTGCGAACGATTGCCTGCGACCAATTATCGTGCGGATGATTGAAAATTGCGTGAAAGAAAAGCTGGCGAAAGGCTGCTCTCCCGATGACGATGCCTTGCAGCGTGTTTTTGAATTAAAGCGTTTTTTCCACTTGTCCGATGAGGCGGTGGAATTGGTGCTTTATTTATGGCTTCGGAACCATCAGCGCTTGTATTTGAGGTTGGAGAATATTCGCGTGAAAGATGGGGAGACTTTTGATCCGAACGAACGTGGTGCTTTTAGTCGGATAGCCTTGCTGACGGGGCTTGATGCCGCTACGCTTCAGGAGCTTTGTTCCAAGGAGAGTCCGCTTCTTAAATTCCAGCTGGTCCAAATAGAAGAGTCGTTCCGCAATGCGGATTTAAGAATCAAACGCAAGGAATTGTACCTGGCTGACGATGTGAGCAATTATCTGTACGGGTTTTCGGATATGTCGCGGATTATGGATTTCAGACCGGCGGCAAAACCGTGCGTTCCTTATGCACAGATTGTCAAGACGAATCCGCAGGCGTCTTTTGTTTTGCAGATGCTGAAATCGCACCAGAAGGGTTCGCCGCTGAACATTCTTTTTTATGGTCGCGAAGGAACTGGCAAGACGGAACTTGCCAAGACGATTGCGCAAGAGTTGAATGTTACATTGCTTTCGGTGGGTGTCGGCGAAGAATCAATGAGCAAGGAATCCCTTTTGCAGACTCGTTTGCGTTCGTTGCTTTTGGCCGATTGGGAATGTGAGCGGAGTGGTGGCGTTATCTTGATGGATGAGGCGGACTTGGTCTTGAATATGGCCGAAAAGGGACTGCTGAATATCATTTTCGAGAACTTGAAAACGCCTGTCATCTGGATTACGAATAATATCGCGATGATTGAAAATAGTACCCGTCGCCGTTTCGATTATTCGCTGGAATTTTTCTCGTTCAGCAAGAGCGAACGCATTGCCATTTGGCAATCCGTGCTGAAAACGCAACAGGCGGAATCACTGATGCGTGGCGAAGATATTGAATGTGTCGCCAAGGAAATTCCGGTGATGGCAGGTAGCGCCACTTTGGCAGTTCGGCTTGCGCAACGGATGCAGTCTCAGGATATGTCGCCTTTAAATGTGGTTCGTGAAGTTGCGTCTGCACATGCGAAACTTTTGGGAATATCAACTTTACCGCAGGAATCAAGACCGGAGTATAATTTGGATTGTGTCCGTATTTCGAGCGGAGATATTCGGAATGTGGATTATGTCGTGCCGATGCTCAGAAATTTTGATGCTCGCTGGAAGGAGTCAAAGACCTCGGGGCGCAGGGAAAATCTGAATATATTCCTGTATGGCCCTCCCGGTACCGGAAAGTCGGCTTTTGCAAAGCATGTCGCGCATGACATTCTAGATCGCGAGATTATCGTGAAACGGACAAGCGATATTCTGGGGTGCCATGTGGGTGAAAGTGAACATAATGTTAGCGCGATGTTCCGTGAAGCGGAGCGGAATGACGCGATTCTGTTTATCGACGAGGCGGACAGTTTCTTTGAAAATCGTGGCAACGCGAAAAATCATTGGGAAGTGACCCTGGTGAACGAGTTTATTTGCCAGATGGATTCGTTCAATGGGATGCTGATTGCTGCGACAAACTACGAGAATGTCTTGGATTGGGCGATTCGTAGACGCTTTCAACTGAAGCTGGCGTTTAACTATATGGACCTGCCGCAAATTTCAAAAACTTGGACGGCATTTTTCGGGGGCCATTGCCCCAAGGAAGTTCTTCGCTGCGACAATGTGGCGATTAGCGACTTTCAGAATGTGCGCCGCAAGCTAGAATATGTACCTACTGAGTTACGGACGAAGGAACTTATCTTGCAGAACATGCTTGAAGAACTCGCCAATAAAGACGACCATCAGGGCCGTAGGCTAGGGTTTTAAAAAATCTTTTAGTAGACGACAATAATTGTCGTCTACTAAATCTATATTGAAGAAAAAAGGAGGCCGTTATGAACTCGATAAATAAGAACGATACGAAACAGATGGAATTATATCCCGATGTGCGGGATGGCTTGACTTCTGTGCAGAGAAGAATTCTTTGGGCTCTTAGAACTTGCCCAAAAAAAGAATGGAATCGTTTCATGAAGTCTGCGAGCATTGTTGGTCCTGTGATGGGGCGTTTTTATCCATATAATGATGACTGTATATACAAAGCCTTAGTCAATATGGTACAGCTTACGGAGAAAACGCCTCTTGTTTTTGGTCAAGGAAATTTTGGTTCTCCAGCTGACCGAAATTCGTATGCGGCTATGCGCTTCACAGAGGTGATGCTTAGTCCTTGGGGTAAATCGATGTTTGATCGAATTGAAAATGGGGCTGTTGAATTGTTTGATAATTATGATGGTCGTTTCAAAGAACCCCGTTGCTTGCCATCTATGTTTCCTAATCTGCTTGTGAATGGATTTGAGGGTGAACATGTTAGTGTTCCTCCACATGATTTCTTAGATGTTATTGCTTATGTACGTGATTATTGTAATGGTGCTTCGCAATCGAACCATCCTTTGTTGGACGAATCTAGGACGTTCCCTATTTGGACCGGCGAGAAAGTTGAAAAACTTTCGTTTGCGCAAATGCTTGGAATATGGGTTGAACACCGCGTTGATTGTTTAGAGCGATCATTCGCTAGGGATGTCAAGGAAGCTAACGAAAAAATGCATTGGTTGGATGCGAAGAAAATGTTCTTGAAAGATTTGCCTGCAAATTTGGAACGAAGGCATAAATTCAAGAGTATGCAAGAATTCGGCGCTAGTATGGGTTTTGACGAGGTGCAAAATAGATATTTTGAAAAAATGACGATTCGTGATATAGCAACAAGTGATATTGATCAGGAAATCAGCCTTGCAGAAAGTGAACTCGCTGGGTTGCAAAAGACTCTTAATAGTAGAGAGGCTTTGCTTGGCATAATTCTGGAACAATTGGAATCTTTGGCGAATCCACCAAAAACAAGGCGAAAAAAAGTTTAGGTGATGACAGAAAATCTATATTTCCCGCTATGCCCATTTTCACCAAATACATCCAAAACGAAGAACACTACTCCGAAGTGATTTCGCGAATTATGTCGGTCCGCAATAACTTGTGGATTGGTACAGCCGATATCAAGGATGTGTATGTGAAACAGGATGGTGAGACAATTCCGTTACTGGGACAGTTGGCCGCACTTTTGAAGCGCGGCGTGGGCGTGCGTCTGATTCATGCAAAGGAACCTGGTCCGAATTTTCGTGAGGACTTTGACCGGTTCCCGATTCTGGTGACGGATTTGGAACGCGTGATGTGCCCGCGGGTGCATTTCAAGATGATGATTTTTGATCTTGAGACGGCTTATATCGGCTCCGCGAACTTGACGGGTGCCGGAATCGGTATGAAAAGTTCTCTTCGCCGAAATTTCGAAGCGGGAATTCTCACGAACGACCCTGCGCTTGTTGAACCTGCTATAGAACAGTTCGATACGCTATGGATGGGCTCGCACTGCAAAAAATGTGGCCGCCAGGAATTCTGCGGCGACAGGATTAAGTAGACTTCCTTTCGTACAGTTTCACCAAGTCTTTAGCGCTATCGAGTACCATTTGGCGGAGCTTGGCTGGCTTTAGTACCTCGGCGATGGAACCATAATACATGACCCATTGCTTAAGCAGCCCATTTACGGCGACCTTCATGGTTACGTGCAAATCGCCGCATTCCAGCTCCTTGATTTTCATGCTGGGGTGGTAGGGGCGTTCTTGCAGAAAGTTCTTGGCGTATCCCGGGAAATAGATGACGACTTTTTCTTCTTGCTGGTCCTGGTCGCCCGAAAGTAGCGTGCCTGAGCGGATTCGCTTGCGGAGCGTCTCAACGACTTTAGGATCTTCAATGAATTGTTCACGCAAGAGCTTTACGGATTGAATGCGGCGGAGCTTGAGGGCGTATGTCTTGTCGGGGTGGTGCTGCGATACGCAGCCGATGTAGATTTCGCCTTGGTTGATGGCGACCATCAGCGGAATGCGAGGCTTGTTGGTTGTGGTACCCCAGTTGTCGGTGTAGGTGATTTGCACCTTCTGTTTTTTGCGGATGGCGTCGAGGATGACGGGCAGATTTTTACCAACGTTTTCGTCGATGCTCGGGGGCGTTCCCATGAACAGAATGCGTCCATTCAGTTCCTTTGCGTAATATGCCAACGTTGATTGATCCTTGGCGGGCAAATCTTGCGTGATTCTCTTGGTTAAGTCTTCGATAAGGTTCGATGTTGCCGGATAGATGTTCGCGATGCGCTGCAGGAACATAAAGTGCAAAAGCGTGTCGCCGAATTCTGGAAACACGAGCTTGTTCGCGCGTTCGAGAGCCACCTGGTAATAGGTCTTGCCGCTTTCGACAGAACGCCTAATGTAGCCGCCCTCGATTTCGGAGAGTGCGTGCATATCACGCTGAACGCTCCGCAAGTCTTCTTCGCGGATGTCCAAATGCCGCATAATGTCGGCCACGCTGTAACGGTTGTTGTAGTGTGCCATCATGTAGACGAATATTCGTATCATTCGTTCGCCACGAGCTTGATCTGCCATAAAGCCTCCTGCACAATGCAATCCCCGCGAGGCGGGGAGTATTTTTTAATATACAAAAAGTAGACGACAATAATTGTCGCCTTTTGTGCGAAAGTAGTTCGTCTGCCGAAGCATGGAGGCTGCTTGGCCTTTGCCAAGGAATCTGAAAAAATCTACATTTGGCACTGTTATGTTTTTTAGGAAACATTTGGGGCTTATTTTTGGATTTGGAGTGGCGGTTATTGCGCTTGCCATGGTCTACCTATCTACTCGTCCGCTTATCCCGTTGGACGTTCAGGAACAGATTGAAGCCGATATTGAAAAATGTGGCGGGCAACTGAAAGAGACCCGCTGTGCGGTAAGCGGTGAAGGCGACTGGATTTTTCTGCAGGAAAGTCTTGTCAACCTGGTGGTGGACTGGAAAGAAAACCTAAATTCTTTTGTCGCCTTCAATGATTCGCTGGAAGCGCGCGGTATCAAGTTGGTGGTCGTGCCTGTTCCAGATAAATTGCAAATCGAGGCGGAACATTATTCGGAAGAATTGTCGGGAGGGATAGTTGCCCCGCAATATGAAGAATGGGTAGATGCGTTGCAAGACGAAGGTGTTGTCGTTGTCGATGCGGTAGAGGAGTTTCTCGAAAAGAATGAGGAAACGCCCATGTTCGAAGCGTACGAAAGCCACTATACTAGCGCAGGCCGGCAGGTTCTTGCCCAGATGATAGCCGATTCCATCAACGAAATGGACTTGGATGTTCCGAGGGAGGAATGGTTCCTGCGCGATACGGTTGTTCCCGGTACCGGAAATCTTTATCACCTGAAGTACAATTCTTACCCTGATTACGATGTGCAGGTTTTAAAGACGGTAGATGCGGAAGGAAAACGTTACCGAGGGTCCAAAGATGCACCCATTGTGGTAATTGGCGACAGCAATGCTGATTTTGGCTGGAACAGTTCTTCCAATATCGGCGCGTACATTGCGCAGGCGACGGGGATTAAGACGTTTACCCGTAGCCGTATCGGCGGGGGAAACCTGGGACCGACCTTGTTCAAGGACCGTTCGGATTTCTTGGAAGGCAAAAAGATGGTGGTCTGGGTGTTCGACGGCCGTGAACTTTACGGCGATTTCAGCATGCCGGAATTCTAGTTTCGGAATGCTTATTCCAGCATTATCGTGAACGGGCCGTCGTTGGTGAGACTCACCTGCATATCGGCACCGAAGCGTCCCGTTTCAACAACGGGGATTTCTTTTTTGCACTCGGTAATGATGTATTCGTAGAGCTCGTTTGCGAGCGTGGGGTTGCCTGCGCCGTTAAAGGTGGGGCGGTTTCCCTTGTTGCAGTTGGCATACAGCGTGAACTGCGAGACGAGCAGCAGTTCGCCGCCGACATCCTTGATGGAAAGGTTCGTCTTGCCGTTTTCGTCGGCGAAGATGCGGAGCGCTAGCATCTTGCGGATGAGCCTGTCGGCGATTTCCTTGGTATCTTCTTCGCCCACGCCGATGAGAATCATGTAGCCTTTGCCGATTTTGCCGACAGTTTCGCCTGCGATATCCACCTGGGCGTTCAATACTCGCTGAATCAAGAATTTCATATTACTCCGCGCTAGCCAATGCCTTCTTGTAGATGTCCTGCATCACGAGGCCCGCAATCATGAATCCAAAAATAGCGGTGGAGTGTGCCATGGTGCCGTTGATTTGCGCCTTACTGCTGCACCATTCGTGATCGACCAGGTTTGCATTCTGGAGTTCGGCTTCGCTCCTTTCGTGGCGCACCTTGGGGCACATGCAGGCGTCTGTTCCGCAAGAGGAATTCTTGCCACGGTTTTTCAGGAGTTCGTCGCTGTAGACGCATAGCACTTTTTTCTTGAGAGCCATTTTCTTTTTCTTGAACTTGTCGCGCAGGGCGCGGGCGAGCGGGCAACCGGCGACTTTCCAGAATTCGGCGACCTTGATTCGTGTGGGGTCCATCTTGAGGGCTGCACCCATCGAAGAGAAAACTGTGGCCTTGGTGCGCGTGGCGTGCCACAACAGCTGCATCTTGTTTTCGAGGCTGTCGATGGCATCGATGATGTAGTCGAAGGTGTCTAGCTGGAACTTCTCGGTATTCGCTTCTTCGTAGATGTCTTGGAGTGCTATGATGTTGGCGTGCGGGTTGATTTCGAGTAGGCGATTTTTCAGCACGTCCACCTTGACTTGCCCCACGGTTTTCGTGGTGGCCATCAGTTGGCGGTTCACGTTGGTGACGCACACGCGGTCTGAATCAACGAGTACGAGTTCCTTGATGCCGGAACGCACCAGGCTTTCGGCGCACCAGCTGCCGACTCCGCCGAGACCGAAGATGATGACGCGCTTCTGGTAGATGTTGCCCATCACATCGTCCCCGAGTAGGAGCGATGTGCGGTTAAAGATGCCTTTCTCGATTCCCATACGAATCCCGGTTAACCGAAGAGTCGGAGAACGCGCTTGATGCCTGCGATAAAGCGGTCGATGTCGCGCTTCAGGGTGTATGCACCGAAGCTGAGTCGAAGCGTGGCGTCGACACCGAAGCGGTCCATCACAGGTTGGGCACAATGGTGTCCGCTACGCACGGCAACATTTTCTTCGTCGAGAATCATGGCGGCGTCGCTGACGGCGATGCCGTCCAGCGTGATGCTGATGAGGGCGCCGCGTTCCTTCGGGTTCCCGAAAATCTTCACCTGCGGAATCTGCGTGAGCTGTTCCAAGGCGTACTGCGTAATTTCTTCTTCGTGCTTGCGGATGTTCTCGATGCCTACGGTGTTAATCCATTCGATGGCCTTGCCGAGCCCGATGACTTCGGCAATCATGGGCGTGCCTGCCTCGAAGCGTGCGGGAACGTCGGCGTAAGTCGTCTTTTCAAACGTGACGTTTTTAATCATTTCTCCGCCGCCGTGCCAGGGGGGCATGCTGTCGAGAACATCGTACTTGCCGTAGAGTACGCCTACACCTGTGGGGCCGTACATCTTGTGTCCGCTGAAGGCGAGGAAATCGCAGTCGAGCTTTTGCACGTCAATCTTGATGTGGCTCGAACTCTGGGCGGCGTCAATCAAAATCTTTGCCTGCGGGGCGAGTTTGCGGACTGTCGCGATAATTTCTGCAATCGGGTTCACGGTGCCGACGGAATTGCTCACGTGGGCAACGGCCACCATCTTGGTGCGCGCATTCAAAAGTTCGGGAAGCTTGCTCAGGTCCAAATCGCCGCTGTCGAGAACCGGGATGACCTTGATCTTCGCGCCCTTCATTTCGGCGACAATTTGCCAGCTCACGATGTTGGCGTGATGCTCGAGTCCGCTAATCAGAATTTCGTCGCCCGCTTCGAAGAACTTGCGACCGTAACTCCACGCCACCAGATTGATGCTTTCGGTGGTGCCGCGGGTGAATACGATTTCGTCTTCAGTTTTGGCGTTGATGAACTTGGCCACGTTCTTGCGGGTGGCTTCGAATGCTTCGGTGGTGCGGGCGCTCAGGCGGTACACGCCGCGCTTTACGGAACTGTAGTGTTCGCGGTAAAAGTCGTTCATCGCGTCGATCACGCAGTCGGGCTTTTGCGTGGTGGCCGTGCTGTCCAAAAAGGCGAGCGGCTTTGCGTCCTTATCGCCTGCGACAAGCATCGGAAATTCGTTGCGGATTTTTTCTGCATCAATATTTGCATCAATCATAGGCCCAAATATAGAAAATGAAAAAAGAAATTTTCCGTCCGGAGCTATACGTTTATTTTATGACTGGTTATATTCGCTCCTGGTAGTCTACTTTTGTATATTTGTTTTGAATAATATGTGAGGGTTAAATGAAAATTTTTAGAAAAGTTCTTTTGCAGGTGTGCGCGTTGAGCGCGTGCATGACCACGGCGGCTTTTGCCCAGGCGGAACTCCGTGACGCTGTTGATGCGGGTGATGTGATTGCCGCGCAGAATATGGTCAAGAAGGGCGAAGCCGAAGAAATCTATTGTGGCAAGCTCCCTGCAAACGATGCCGTCAAGATATACGAAAAAATTTTCAAGGCAATGCCTGATGAATCTTTTGCGAATTGTCCGTCGCAGTTTGCGTACGGTTACGGAACCAAGGTCTGCTTGAATGCCAAGGCGATGAACGCCTGTACCGAAGTGATTTCTTACCTGTTGCTGGAAAGCGAAAGTGGTAATACCAAGGCCATCGATGCCCTGGAAGGTGTCGTGAATGCGGCCCTGAAAACGAAGGCTTACGCGAAGCCGGTCAAGGTCCCTGTCGATACGAGTCTGTGGGTGGTCTGCCCCAAGAAAAAGGGAAAGGCACGCGAAGCTTGCGTAGAGGAATGTCTTGAACAGTCGCTCAACATGAAGGATACCGTGCGCGCGGATCTTTGCGAAACGAATCCGGAGCATTATATCGACACGACCATCAAGGTGTCTGTTCCTTCTCCGCTGTACGAGAAATTGCGCAAGGGACTTCTTGAAGGCTACTGGAAAACGCAGAAGTCCTCGGCGGTTAGGTATGCGACCATCATCCAGAAAAGTGCGCGTACACTTTCGATTCCCGATAGCGAGGTGGTCAACCTGAATTATGTGTCTCGCTGGGCGGACAAGCACAAGGCCGATTCTACGGCGCTTCCCGGCGGTGAACTTTTCCGTTTCTGCACCTCGTGGCAGCAGGCGGTCGATTCGATGCTCGCTCTGAAGGGCTTTGAAACGCGTTGCCCGGTCTTTGAGTCGTTTGTCGATAGCCGTGACGGACAGACTTACAAGGTCAAGGATATCAATGGCACCCGTTGGTTTGTGCAGAACTTGAACTATGCCATCGAAGAAAAGTCGATGTGCTACGACCGTGAAGAAGAAAGTTGCAAGATGTATGGCCGCCTCTATACGCAGGAAGCTGCGTTGGTCGCTTGTCCCGATGGTTCGCACCTGGCAACAGATGATGATTGGAAACTGCTTGAAATTTATGCGGGTGGCGCAAATGTCGCTGCAGAAAAGCTCCGCAGTAACGGTTCCGACGACTATGCGTTTACCGCCATGTTCGGTGGCTATGCCAACAAGAACAGCATCTCGGTAATTCAGGGCGAGGGCGCCTATTTCTGGACCAGCAAGGATGTGGGCGATGGCCGCGGTGTCGCTCGATCCATGTTCAGTACCGACAAAGAAGTTTCGTCCATTCCCGTGGATAAGAACTTCTGGCTTTCCGTTCGCTGCGTGGTAAACGGTGACTAATGTGTAGTGTGTAATGTGAAATGATAATTTCTCACTTCACACTCCTCACTCCTCACTCCACACTTCACACCTCACACCTCACTCCACACTTCACACTTCACACCTCACACCTCACACCTCACACCTCACACCTCACACTATGTTCGCTCCTACTTGCAGTCGTGATTCTTGGGTAAAGCGTCAAGCCTTGATGAACAAGGTCCGTGCGTTCTTTGTTGCCCGCGGAGTGCTCGAAGTAGAAACGCCGACGCTTTCGAATGCGGGCGGAACCGACCCTCAGCTGGATTACTTTGAGGTAGAGGGAAAGCGCTTTATGATGACGAGCCCCGAGTTCCATATGAAGCGCCTGCTGGCCGCAGGGTTCGGCGACATTTTCCAGATAACGAAATCCTTCCGCAAGGATGAATTCGGTGCGCACCACAATAACGAATTCAGTATGGTGGAATGGTACCGTGTGGGCATGCCGCAAGAAAAGCTGATGGACGAGGTGGAATCGCTTGTATCGGAAATTATTGGCAAGCCGATTAATGCCCGTCGCACGCGCTGGATTGATGCGTTCAGGAACTATGCGGAAATAGACCCGCTCGCGGCGGACTTGTCCGAATTTGCGGAAGTCTGCAAGGCCCGTGAAATTCCCCTGCCGGTCGATGTTTCGGCGATGTCCCGCGAGGACTGGTGGGACTACCTGATGGTGTTTGCGGTGGAACCCGCGCTTGCCAAGAACGGCCCTGAATTTATTCTGGATTATCCGCAGTCACAGGCGGCGCTTGCGCAGACTTACGTGGGCGAAGATGGTTACACTTGGGCGCGTCGTTTTGAACTGTTCGTAGATCAGGTGGAACTTTGCAACGGCTATACGGAACTCACCGATGCGGCGGAACAGCGCAGGCGCTTCGCTGCTGATTTGGAAATTCGTCGTGGCATGAATAAGCCTCTGCCGCCGATTGACGAAAACTTCCTTGAGGCGCTGGAGTCGGGAATGCCCTCTTGCTCCGGCGTGGCGCTTGGGCTTGACCGTCTGTTCATGCTTGCGATGGGCAAGGAAGAAATCAAGGACGTAATCCTTTTCCCGAGTCCTATCGCTTAAGGGCTTTCTCGATTAATTTTCGCATCTGATTTTCGTCAAAGTCACCGACGTTGATTTTGACGATGCTGTCCTGTGCGTTCACGAGGTAGGTTACGGGAATGACTCCCGGGTTTCCTAGTTTGTTCATCATGTCGTAGTTCCAGTGGAATGTGGTCCACGGAATCTTTGCGGCCTTGTTGTACTTGGCGGCAATACGCGGCGTGTCGTCTTCATTCACCATCAGGATCTTGAAGCCCCTGCCTGTAAATTCGGAATCGAGCTTTTTGAGGTGGGGGAGTTCGGCGCGGCAACCGGGGCACCACGAAGCGGTCAGCGCGATGAGCGTGACTGTCCCCTTTTCTGCCTGGTAGGTGGAAATGGTCCCGTCTAGGAGCTTTCCCTTGAAGTTCTCAATCTTGGTGGGCGCAGTCTGGAAATATCCCTGTTCGCATGCGGAAAAAAGGACTGCAAGTGCCAATAGCAGCATGCAGGTCACCCCAAAAAAGCCCCGCGAAGAGGTTATTTTGCGCCCAAGTTCCATTCTAGGTAACAAAATAGTGTTTTTTGGGAAAAAATGTGCATTTTTAATGAAAAAACGGCTCATTTTAAGTTATATTCTTTAGCATGGCATACAATATTCAAGATCTTCTTTCTGAAATGGTCCAGCGTGGCGCCTCTGACTTGCACATTACTGCAGGTGCGCCTCCCCTTATTCGTCTTTCCGGTAAGCTCACTCCCATTGGCGAAGACAAGCTGAAACCGGACGAGACCATGCGCATGACCTATAGCCTGATGAACGAAGGCCAGAAAAAGACTTTCGAACAGCAGAAGGAATGTGACTTTTCTTTTGGTATCGCGAACCTCGCACGTTTCCGTGCGAACGCCTACCTGCAGCGTGGTTGCGTGGCTCTTGCGCTCCGTATCATCCCGCTCGAAATCAAGACCTTTAAGGATCTCGGTCTCCCGAAGATTATGGCCGAGTTCACGACCCGCCCCTCCGGCCTCGTGCTGGTGACGGGTGCTACGGGTTCGGGTAAGTCGACGACCTTGGCTGCTATGATCGACAAGATCAACAAGGAACGTCACGACCACATTCTGACGGTGGAAGACCCGATCGAATTCTTGCACAAGCACCAGGGCTGCATGATCAACCAGCGTGAAGTCGGTAGCGATACCAACAGCTTCGCCCAGGCGCTTAAGATGGCGCTGCGTCAGGACCCTGACGTGGTGCTTATCGGTGAAATGCGTGACCTTGAAACGATCCGTGCCGCTCTGACCATTGCAGAAACGGGTCACTTGGCTTTCGCGACGCTCCATACTAACTCTTGTGTGCAGACCATCAACCGTGTGGTGGATGCTTTCCCGAAGGGCGAGCAGCAGACCGTGCGTACGCAGCTTTCGTTCGTGCTGCAGGGCGTGATATGCCAGACGCTTATGCCGCGCATTGGCGGTGGCCGCGTGATGGCTTACGAGGTGATGAACGTGACGCCGGGTATCCGTGCGTTGATTCGTGACGACAAGGTGCACCAGATTGAATCGATGATTGAAATCGGTCAGAAGTTCGGCATGAACACGATGAACATGTGTCTTTGCGACTTGGTGAAGAACCACAAGGTCGATCGTTTTGACGCTCTTGCCCGTTCTCCGAGCCCGGACCAGTTGGAACAGTTGTTCGTGAAGGAAGGCATTTAGTCTATGGCAGAATTCCTATACAAGGCGACCAATAGCCAAGGTAACAATTTCGAGGGCTCGCTCGAGGCGAAGGACAAGGCTGAAGCCGAAGCGCTGTTGATGCGCCGTCGCCTCATTATCGTAAGCCTTAAGAAGAAACCGACGGAAATCAAGATCAAGATTGGTTCGGGTATCAAGCCCGCCGAAATTGCTCGTTTTACCCGTATGTTCTCTTCGATGAGTTCGGCGGGTCTTCCGATGTTGCAGTGCTTGAACATTCTGGAAAACCAGTGCGAAAACCCGGAACTCAAAAACGTGGTCCACAAGATTACGCAGTCCATTAACGGCGGTTCGTCGTTGGCGGACGCCTTGGCGCAGCATCCGAAGGTTTTCAGCACCCTGTATACGAACATGGTGGCGGCAGGTGAAGCGGGCGGTATCTTGGATGGCATCTTGGCGCGTCTGGCAGAAACCCTTGAAAACAACGAACGTCTGAAGCGTAAGGTGAAAAAGGCTCTGACCTATCCGGTGATGCTTGTTATCGTGGGTATCCTAGTGGTGATTGCCCTTATGACTTTCGTTGTGCCGACGTTCGCTGAACAGTTCGCAGCCTTGGATGCGGAACTCCCGGCGCCGACGCAGGCGGTGATGGGCATTTCCGACTTTATTCGCGATAACGGAGCCTTCTTGTTTATTGGGTTGATAGTCTTGATTGTAGGCTTTAAACTTGCGATGAAAGTACCTTCGATCAAGTTCGCCTGGGACGGCTTTATGTTGAAGGTGCCTAAACTAGGGGACCTTCAGATCAAGTCGACAACGGCCAGTTTCTCGAGAACGCTTGGAACTTTGTTGAATGCAGGTGTGTCCATCATGGATTCCTTGAAGGTGGTGGCATCGACCGTTACGAACAAAGTAGTTGAAAAAGGTATTAACAAGATTGCAATCGGTATCGCGGGCGGTAAGAGTATTGCCGACCCGATGCAGGATACGGGCCTGTTCCCGCCCATGGTGATCCAGATGACGGGTGTGGGTGAAAAAACCGGTAACCTGGGCGGCATGCTTCTGAAGCTCGCGGACTTCTACGACGAAGAAGTGGACGCCGCAGTGGACGCCGTGGTGGGCATGATGGAACCGATTATTATCGTGTTCCTTGGTGGCGCTGTCGGTGGTTTGCTAATTGCTATGTATATGCCGATGTTCTCGATGGGCGACGCCGTCAAGGGCTAAAATTTCGCTGAAAACACTTCGCAATACATAAAAGAATTACCCATAAGATGGAAAAATCCTCTTATGGGTGTATTTTTACGGTTCTTTTAGTACTGTTGATACAGATGTGATTAAATTGTGTTTCGGTGCCTACCACCCGCCCGAAAAAGGGGGTATATTTATAAACAAAGAAACGAGGTACACTATGAAGACGAAATTCCTTCTCCCGATTATCGCGCTTGGCCTGTTCGCCGCCTGTGACGATAGCAGCAGCCCTTCCGCTCCCAAGGTCGAAACCCCTGCCCCTACGGATACTACTACGACTCCGGTTGCAGTTGATCCGACAACCGATCCAACTGTCATTCCGGTCGTTGATCCGACCACTGACCCTGCAACAAATCCTGTCGTCGATCCGACTACTGACCCTGTGGTCGACCCGACCGTTAATCCGGGTACCGATCCCGCAGTGATTCCGGGCACGGATCCTGTCCCTGGTGCAGATGTCGTTGAAACTCCGGTTGATCCGACCGCTTCTGTGAATGCATGTCTTAGCGCCTCCCGCGCTCCGGTTGTCGAACCGACTTATGCTGCCGTGCCTAGCTCTGGAGAGTATGTCTACTACGGTGCTGAACTTTCCGGTGTGGAACAGTTCAAGTATGGCCGTTACGAAGCTTGCATGAAGATGGTCTCGATTCCGGGTTCCGTGAGCTCCATGTTCCTTTACTACGACAATTCCTGGATGAAGGATGAAGAACCGTGGAACGAAATTGATATCGAAGTTCTCGGTAAGGGCGGTACGATGTGGCAGTCCAACATCATTACCCGCGAAGGTGATCCCTCTATCAAGAAGAATACTTCTTCCGAAAGCAAGCCCCTGCATGAATTTGGCTTCGATGCAACGGAAGGCTTCCACCTGTTCGCAATTACCTGGACGCCTGAATATGTCGCATGGGAAATTGATGGTGTCGAAATCCGTCGTGATCCGCTTGGACAGGTTCATGGTACGCACGCCGATGCTGACCAGGTTGCATTCCTCACCAAGGATCAGACTCTCCGCTTCAACCTCTGGGCTTCTAAAAGTGCCGGCTGGGTAGGTGCATTTACGGGTGACGAACTCGCCGAAGCCCCGAAGGCTCAGTGGATTGACTATGTGCGCGTCTATTCCTATGACACGGCGACCAAGACCTTTACCGAAGCCTGGACCGATGACTTTGATAGCGCTGATCTGAATAGGGATCACTGGTCTACCGGTAACTGGGAAATGGAAAAGGTCATGCTTGCACCCGAAAATGTGGTGCTCGAGGACGGCTACTGCAAGCTCATGCTGAGCCGCGCCGATAAGTAATAAAACCTTTCTAGTCATTAGTCGATAGTTTACGAGGTGTTTGTATTGGCTAGTGACTAAAACTTTGTATTCATCTTGTTCTCCTCCATAAAGCAAAACGTCCCGGATGAAAATCCGGGGCGTTTTTTATATGCTCTTTTGCGCGCTATTACAACACACCGTGGCAGGTACGGCTAATCACGTCGTCCTGCTGTTCCTTAGTCAGAGACAGGAACTTGACTGCGTAGCCGGAAACGCGGATGGTGAAGTTCGCGTATTCGGGCTTTTCCGGATGGGCCTGTGCATCGAGGAGCTTTTCAACACCGAACACGTTCACATTCAGGTGGTGTGCGCCCTGTTCGAAGTAGCCGTCCATGACGGTGACGAGCTTCTGGGCGCGTTCTTCGTTGCTGTGGCCGAGCGCGTTCGGGCTGATGGTCTGCGTGTTGCTGATACCGTCGAGCGCGTATTCGTACGGAAGCTTGGCGACAGAGTTGAGCGAGGCCAAGAGACCGTTCTTTTCGGCACCGTAGCTCGGGTTTGCACCGGGAGCGAACGGGGCGTGAGCCGGACGACCGTCGGGGAGGGCGCCCGTGGCCTTGCCGTAAACAACGTTACTGGTAATGGTAAGAATCGACGTGGTCGGTTCGGCACCGCGGTAAGTGTGGTGCTTCTTGATCTTCGCAATGAATTCCTTGAGGAGCCAGACGGCGATTTCGTCGGCGCGGTCGTCGTCGTTGCCGTACTTCGGGAAGTCGCCTTCGATCTTGAAGTCCTTCACGAGGCCGTTTTCGCCGCGAACGACGGAGACCTTTGCGTACTTGATGGCGCAGAGGCTGTCGACCACGTGGCTGAAGCCTGCGATACCCGTTGCAAACGTGCGGCGCACGTCGGTATCGATAAGGGCAAGTTCAGCTGCTTCGTAGTAGTACTTGTCGTGCATGTAGTGGATCAGGTTCAGCGTGTTCACGTAGATACCTGCGAGCCATTCGAGCATCATGTCGTACTTGTGCATCACTTCGTCGTAGTTCAGCACGTCGCCGGTAATCGGGGCGAGTTCCGGACCAATTTGCATGCCAGGTACCAGACCGCCTTCTTCGTCCTTGCCGCCGTTGATGGCGTAGAGGAGAGCCTTGGCGAGGTTCGCGCGGGCGCCGAAGAACTGCATTTCCTTACCGGTCTGCGTTGCGGACACGCAGCAGCAGATGCTGTAGTCGTCGCCCCAAACCGGGCGCATCACGTCGTCGTTTTCGTACTGGATCGAGCTGGTCGTCACAGAAATGAAGGCGGCGTATTCCTTGAAGTTTTCAGGGAGGCGCTTGGTGTAGAGGACGGTGAGGTTGGGTTCCGGAGACGGGCCCATGTTTTCGAGGGTGTGCAAGAAACGGAAGTCGTTCTTGGTAACCATCGGGCGGCCATCCTGGCCCATACCGCCGACTTCGAGGGTGGCCCACACCGGGTCGCCGCTGAAGAGCTGGTTGTAAGATTCGATACGGGCGAACTTGACCATGCGGAACTTCATGACCATGTGGTCCACAAGTTCCTGGGCTTCGCTTTCAGTGAGCGTGCCGTTCTTGAGGTCACGTTCGATATAGATGTCGAGGAAGGTCGAAATACGGCCGACGCTCATGGCGGCACCGTTCTGCGTCTTGATGGCAGAGAGGTAACCGAAGTAGAGCCACTGGAAAGCTTCGCGGGCGTTGGTAGCCGGCTTCGAGATGTCGAAACCGTAGCTAGCGGCCATCACCTTCATGGCCTTGAGGGCCTTGATCTGTTCGGCGACTTCTTCGCGCAGGCGAATCACGTCGTCGGTCATGGTGCCGTCACCCACGTGGGCGAGGTCGTTCTGCTTCTGCTGGATGATGTAGTCGATACCGTAAAGGGCTACGCGGCGGTAGTCACCCACGATACGGCCACGACCGTAAGTATCCGGAAGACCGGTCAGCAAGTGGGCCTTGCGCACGGCGCGAATTTCCGGAGTGTAGCAGTCGAACACTGCCTGGTTGTGGGTCTTGTGGTAGTCGGTAAAGATTTTGTGGAGTTCGGCGCTCGGAGTGTAGCCGTACTGCTGGCAGGATTCTTCGGCCATCTTGATACCGCCGAACGGCATGAAGGCGCGCTTCAGCGGCTTGTCGGTCTGCAGACCCACGACCTTTTCCAGGTCCTTGAGGCCTTCGTTGATGTAGCCGGGCTTATGGCTTGTGATGCTCGAGACGATATCGGTGTCCATATCGAGCACGCCGCCCTTCTTGCGTTCTTCGGCCTGCAGCTTCTGGAGTTCACCCCAGAGCTTTTCGGTGGCGTCTGTCGGACCAGCCAAAAATTCCTTGCCGCCTTCGTAAGCGGTATAGTTGCGTTGAATAAAGTCGCGGACGTTGATTTCTTCTTGCCAGAGTCCGCCGGTAAAGCCATTCCATGCTTCGCTCATGTTTTCCTTCTTTGCTCGATGTCCAACGCCATAAATTTGGACAGCCGAGTCTTTCGGTTGCTTGTTCTAATTAGTGCCCACAATATAGAAAAATAGGGGGTGCGCCCAAAGGGGTTTCGTGAACTATATTTTACTTCCTTGTGGGGACTGTTTTACAATTTGCGTTTATTGTAAAACTTAACGGATTGTCAGGGAATGATTTAGAAAGATAAAAGTAAACTTTGGGTCGGTTGTGCGCAAAATCCGTTACTTGATGATTCCCGCCCTGTATTTCATTTTCAGAATGCGTGCGGCGGATTCCTCGATACGCTGCTGGTAGTATTTACTTTGTTTTGAAAGTGCGGCAAGATAATTCACCATTTCGACCGCTTTTTGCGGGTAAGTGATCATGAACATGTCGTTACCTGCCATCAGGGCGGTGCGCACGAGCTTTCTAAAGTCCTTGGCGGGGTAGTTCTTGCTCCGGACGCGTTCGTTTCCGCTTACCCAGGCGCGGAGCGAAACACCCCATAGGTCGTCGGTCAGAATCACTGTTTCTGGAGACATGTCGCGAGCCATCTTCACGATTTTCGGCTCAAAGACTGCGGGGCGGCTTGAAATACGGACAAAGCTCACGCTGCTCATCATGGTCACGGGGATATCGCCCGCGAGGGTCTTGAAGAATTCCACGTTCTTTGCCATCTTTGCCTTGGGGGTCGAGCTCACGGCGATTTGATGGTCGCTGTTCGACCAGGAATCGTAACCGGGGAAGTGCTTCGATACACAGGCCACGTTGCTTTCTTGCATGCCCTTCACGAAGGCGCGAACCTTGGAGGCGTTTGTGGTGTCTTCGCCCCAGGAACGCTTGGATTCTTCCATGAATGAATGCTTGCCGTGGCTATCCTTGGCGGGGTCAAGGACGGGGGCAAGGTTCAGATTGATACCGACTTCGTTCAGGGCGGCGCCGATGTCCCTGGCGAGAGCTTGTATGGAATCCTCGCTCATGGTGCGCATCTGCTTTGCGCTCGGGGTGCGTTCCCACTTGGTATCAATGGCTGCAATGCGGTTTACGAGTCCGCCTTCCTGGTCGGTGGCCACAAGCGGGGGGATAAGCATGGAATCGTTGACGGTCCTGATGTTTTCGCGGAACTTGTCAAGGTGCTTGAGATGTGTCTTCATCACCAGGTAACCGCCGAATTCATTTTTCAGCATGAAGTCGGCTGGCGTCATGTACACCATGACCATCTGCGCGGCCTTCTGCTTGATTGTAAGTGAATCCCACAAGGGCATCAGTTCGCGGGGGAGTCCGTAAGGCGTTTCCTCTTCTAGCGATTCCGTAAGCGAGTTCAACGGAACGAACTGAATTTCAGGCAGAGAATCCTCCGCCTGAACAAAGGCAAAAGCCGCAAAAAAGATTGTTGCTACGCGCTTAAGAAACATTCCGCGGGCTACTCGGCTTTTTTCTTGCCAAAGCGTCTGGGCTTGAATTCACGCGGCGGAAATTCGAACTTGATTTTTCCCTTTTCGAGCTTCAGGTAGGCGTCGAAATTCCTGTGCGTCTTGTTGCTGCGGAAACCCTTGATGAGGGCAGTCTTTTCGCCGGCGAGCAATGTCTTGATGATGTCGAGCGTAAGTTCCTTGCCTAGGAGAATCTTCGGGAGCGTGATGCCGCTGGGTTCCTTCTTCAGGTAGGATTCGCTGACGTAGCCAGTCATGGTTTCGTAGACGTTCGATCCGTCAACCGGCGACTTTCCGACGATTTCACCGACTTCTACTTCTTCGGGCTTGTCGTCGAAAACGAATTCAAGTTTGTTCTCGTCGTTGATGATCAGTACTGCTGCGAATTCGGCGCCTTTCTTGCTGCGGAATCCCATGAGCGGGCCGAGCTTGCGCTTGGTCAAAAGTTCGGTGATTTCTTCGGGGCTCAGGCGCTTGCCGCCTACCATCTTGCGAATCACGATGCCGTCTTCGGTGGTATAGCGGCTCACGGTCTCAAAGACCTTCTTGCCGTTCACGGGGCTGAAAGAGGCTTCGCCAGTGGTGCTTTCTTCCTTGAATCCCTTGATGTTTTTGACCATGGTCTTCGTCATCTCAACGATGCCTTCCATGAACTTTTCGCGGGTTTCCTTGCCCTTCTCGATTTGCTCCATTTTGTATTCCCAGTTGCCGGTGAGTTCCGGGCTGGTGAGCGCCTCGATATCCATGGCCTTCAGCACCTTGATCAGGTCGAATGCCTTGGCGGTCGGGATCATGTCCTTGCCGTCGCGAACCACGTACTTGTCGCTGACGAGCTTTTCGATAATGGCGGCGCGCGTTGCCGGCGTTCCAAGTCCGCGTTCCTTCATGGCGTCGCGGAGTTCTTCGTCTTCCACCAGCTTACCGGCGCTTTCCATCATCGAGAGAAGCGTGCTTTCGGTGTAGTGTGCAGGCGGCTTGGTGAAGTCTTCCTTTTCTTCGAGGGCGACCGTCTTGGCGGATTTGCCCTTGAGTGCGGGAATGCTCGATTCGTCGTCGCTATCCTTGCCGTACACAGCCTTGAAGCCGGGGTCTACCAGCACCTTGCCTTCGGTGAGGAAGGTCTCGCCTTCCACGGTCGTTACGCGGGTGGTGTTCTCGTACTTGGCAGGCGGGAAGAATACAGCGATGAATCGCTGACAAATCATCGTGAAAATTTTCTGTTCCGCTTCGGTAAGTCCCGAGGGCATCACGCCGGTCGGGATGATGGCAAAGTGGTCCGAAATCTTGGAGTTGTCGAACACCTTGGGGGTCTTTACGACCCAGTTGTTCTTGAGGGCGGTCTCGGCGAACTTCGCAAGTGGGCCTTCAATCTTTCCGAGGGTCGTCTTCACAGGTGCCACGTAGTCTTCGGGCAGGCAACGGCTGTCGGTACGCGGGTAGGTGGTTGCCTTGTGACGTTCGTACAGAGCCTGCGCAATCGAAAGGGTAGTCTTGGCGCTAAAGCCAAAGCGGTTGTTCGCTTCGCGCTGCAAGGTCGTCAAGTCGTACAGCGGACCGCACTTCTGGAGCGAGGGGGCGGACGTTTCTTCGACGGTGCCGGCCTTGCCCTTGCATTTGGCGAGAATTTCTTTTACGCGGTTTTCGTCAAAAATCTGCTTGACCTTGTCCTTGCCGTCTTCCTTGCTTGTGGTGAACCACTTGCCTTGGTAGTGGCTGCCGTCGTTGTCGAATTCGGCTTCTACCGTCCAGAACTTTTGCGGTACGAACTGCATGCGTTCTTCTTCGCGGTTCACGATAATGGCAAGCGTCGGCGTCTGTACGCGTCCGCACGGGGTCACCTGGAATCCGCCCATGCTGCTATTGTAGGCGGTAAGGCCGCGGCTTCCGTTCATACCGATCAGCCAGTCGGCTTCGCTACGGCAAAGGGCGGCTGCCTTCAGGTTTTCCATTTCGGCGCCGTCGCGCATGTTTTCGAATGCTTCCTTGATGGCGGCAGGGGTCATGCTCTGCATCCACAGGCGCTTGATCGTCTTGCCCGTGAACTTGCCCTTGAGCACGTATTGCAAGATGTAGAAGAAAATCAGTTCACCTTCGCGGCCCGCATCGCATGCGTTCACGATGGTCGTCACGTCCTTGCGCTTGATAAGCTTGCTTAAGGCAGAAAGCTGCCCGCGGGTGGCGGGAGTTGCGACAAGCGGGAATTCCTTCGGGAGCATCGGAAGCGTGCTCATTTCCCATTTCTTGTAGCGTTCGTCAATTTCTTTCGGGTCGGCGATTTCGACCAGGTGGCCGATGGCATGGCTCACGATGGTGGTGTCGCTTTCGTAATGTGTCTTTTCGTTCTTGAAGTTCTTTTGTCCGAGTACGCGGACAAGGTCCAGTGCCACGCTCGGTTTTTCGGCGATAATCAGCGTCTTTCCTTCGCCAGCGGCCGGTTTTGCCGCCTTGGGCGCCTTTGCCGACTTCGTGGTCGTCTTCTTTGCAGCGGTAGTCTTTGTCGCTGCGGACTTGGTTGCGGTATCCTTTGTTGCCTTATCGGCAGTTGCTTTTTTTGTCGTAGTTGCCATCGTTATTTCCATTTAAATCGTCCGAACAGGCCAAAAAGCACGGCCAGCACGGTAAAGGGGGCGTGGATGAATTCGACCGGAATGCACCACTTCAAAAGGTGCTCCTGCCTGAATATCCGAAGCCCGCGGAGTATTAAAATCAGGTCGCCCGCACATTTGGCGGCAAACGCGACAATCGTCGCGATTAAAATTTCGAAACTGAACGGCGAAAGCACCGCTGCGATGCACTGCATGGTCAGGAACAGGAACACCATGCTGAGTACGAATACGATTTTCGGTGTATAATATATAGTCTTCGATGCCCAGCGCTTGCGCTGTTCCCAGAGTTCCTTCAGGGTTTCCTTGCCGTTCGTGGTCACGAAGGTGGATTCCGCGATGCAGTAGCGCATGGCCCAGGGGCGGTCTGCGGCGAGCTTCTGCATCAGCAGGTCGTCGTCGCCGCTCTGGATCTTGATCACGTTGTCGAACCCGTGGACACTCTTGAAGAAACTCTTGCGGTAGGCGAGGTTGTTGCCGGTGCTTGTCAGCGGGAGTCTCATTGCAAGTCCTGCGGTGCCCGCTACACGGTAAATCAGCGTCTCGATGGCCTGCATGCAGATCAGCATGCTTGACTTGCCGGGGACGGTCGGAATGTATGAATGTCCAGCGACAAGTTCAATGCCCGGTTCGAATTCGGCGACTATTCCCGTAACCCAGGTCGGTTTTACTAGGCAGTCGGCGTCGGTCAGGCAGAGGATTTCGCCTTCGCAGGCATCGATCAGTAGCGAAAGGGCGTGCTTCTTGGGGCTTACGCCTTCAGGAATTTCCTTGATGGAAAGAACGTGCAGTCTCGGGTTCTTGGCGGCGTATTCCGCGAGGATCGCAGGGGTGTCGTCGTCGCTCCTGTCATCGGCCACCCATACGTCCCAGTCACCGCGATAGTCCTGGGCGAGCACCGAGTCCAATGTCTCGCGGATGCCGGCCGATTCGTTGCGGGCTGCAATCAGGATGCTTACCTTGGGGGCGGGCTCCACGTCGGAGTTGCCGACGCGCACTGTTCCGAGTGCACGGAAAAAACGGGCTTCCAGGACTATATAGAATAGTCCGAACACGCCCAAGAGGCCGATGACCAGGTATGTGAGCACCGTAAAGAACATTTCCGCGCAAAATTTAGTTCATCATGGAGCTTCCGAAAAAATCCTGCCGAAAAAATCGGCTCTTTTTCTAGCGGCCCTTTCGTTTTTCGCGCAAAAAGGGCAAAATTATATTTATATTACAGTCTGAAAACTAGAGGTTTAGTATGAAATTGAAGACATTGGTTAAAAAGTACAACAATGCCAATTTGGTTCTTCGGATTGCTATTGCGATTGTTTTGGGCGCGCTCTTGGGACTGTTCCTGCCGTCGCAAAAATGGATTTCCGAGTTTGGCGTTTTGTTCGTGGGGGCGCTCAAGGCGATTGCCCCGGTACTGGTGTTCGTGTTGATCGTGTGTTCGCTTGCGACTGGCAAATCGAATCTGGATCGCCGCTTTGGAAGGATATTCTTTCTCTATCTAGTAAGTACGTTTGTGGCGGCCATTACGGCCGTGTTGGCAAGTGTCGCACTCCCGCAACATCTTGACTTGGTCTCGTCTTCGACGGCGTCTTCTGCTCCGAGCGATGTTGCTTCGGTCTTGCACAATTTGCTTGTGAATGCGGTCTCGAATCCGTTTGCGTCTATTGCCGAGGCTAATTACATTGGCATCTTGGTTTGGGCCGCCCTGTTGGGCTTTGCCATTAAGAGGATTTCTAGCGAAGCGACTTTGACGGTTTTGCATGACCTGACGAATGCGGTGAGCTTGGTGGTTCGCTGGATTATCAATCTTGCACCGTTGGGTATCATGGGCCTAATGTTCTCGTCGGTATCTACAAATGGCATGGGTATTTTCAAGACTTATGGCTCGCTGATTCTGCTTCTTGTGGTGACGATGCTCTTCATGGCCTTGGTGGTGACTCCTGCCATTGTGGGACTTATGCTCCGCCGCGACCCTTATCCGCTGGTGCTCACTTGTCTAAAAAGCAGTGGCGTGACGGCCTTCTTTACGCGTAGTTCCGCCGCAAACATTCCCGTGAACATGGCTCTTTGCAAAAGGCTCGGGCTTGACCGCGAATTCTATTCGGTCTCGATTCCGCTGGGAGCGACTATCAATATGAGCGGCGCCGCCATTACGATTACCATCATGACGCTTGCCACGGTGCATACGCTTGGTTTGCCGTTGACGGTTTCGTCGGCGCTAATCGTGTGCCTGCTTGCAACGATTGCTGCTTGCGGAACGAGCGGTGTGGCTGGCGGTTCCTTGCTCCTGATTCCCTTGGCCTGTTCCCCGTTCGGGATATCTACGGATATCGCCATGGAAGTGGTGGCGGTAGGCTTTGTCATCGGTGTCATCCAGGACAGTATGGAAACGGCCCTGAACTCTTCGACCGATGCCATCTTTACGGCGACCGCCGAATACCGCGCCTGGCAAAAACAGGGTAGGGAGCTCCCGAAGGAACTCTTTAGGGAATAATTATTTCTTCTGCAGTTCCGTGTATCTTTCGGCGATGCTTCTCGCGAGGTACACAAACGGTGTGTCCATCAGCGAGGTCACGATAAAGATTCCGTAGCCGAAGATCAGGATTTCGCCGATCGTGTGCCAGGGGAATACTCCTGCGAATGCGCACAGGTTGAACACGACTACGTTAATCAGCTGGCTCACCAGCGTAGAACCGTTGTTGCGCAGCCATAGGCACTTTTTCTTGCTACCGAATTTTTTCTGCGTCCATTTCCACACGGCGTGGTATGCCCACACGTCGTACATCTCGCAGATCGCGTATGCGAACAAGCTGGCGAGCATCACGCGCGGCGTGTTGGCGAATACGGTGCGGATGGGTTCTGCCATGGTATCGCCGGCGGCAGGAATGTACAGGAACCAGCTTTGCGAAATCAGGATGAAGGTGATGTTGGAAAGAATGCCGATCTTGACGCAGCGGCTAGCTTCCTGCTTTCCGTAAATTTCGCTCATGATGTCGGTCGCGAGGAAGGTCGATGCGAAAAGGACGTTACCGAGTGTGGTGTCGAGCCCGAAGGCGTGCACCAGAATAAGCACCTCGATGTTTGCGGCGATGGTGCAGATAACGGTCCAGGCAAAGATCCCCTGCTTCCCGAAGAAACGGAAAAAGCCGACGAGGCCTCCAAAGAACACGAAAATGGAGGCGATGAGGATGAGTTCGTTCTGGAACGGCATTGTTACCTTCTTCTATCGATCGCGGTAAAAAGTCTGCTCTTGGCGAGCGCCTCGAATTCGGTTCCCGGCTTGCCGTAGTTTGCGAACGGATAAAGCGAAATGCCTCCGCGCGGCATGAAGATGCCTTCGACCTCGATGTACTTCGGATCCAAAAGCTTCACCAGGTCCTTCATGATGATGTTCACGCAGTCCTCGTGAAAGTCCCCGTGATTGCGGAAACTGAACATGTAAAGCTTGAGCGACTTGGATTCTACCAAATACTGGTCAGGAATGTAGTTGATTTTGATTTCGGCGAAGTCCGGCTGACCGGTTTTCGGGCAGAGGCTCGTGAATTCCGGGCAGTTGAAGGTGACCATGTAGTCGTTTCCCGGATGCTTGTTCGGGAACTTTTCGAGCACTTCGGGGCTGTAGGTGGTCTTGTACTGGGTCTTGTTGTTGCCGAGCAACGTGACGCCTTCGAGTTCAGCTTCTGAACGCATAAAGTCTCCTAGTTTTGTTTTAAGTCAGGATGGTTTTCGAACTGACTGGACCAAAGATAGAAAAATATTCAATAATCCAAAGGTTTGCTGTACGTGTCGTAAGTTGTTGAGATTCCGTGAGTTAGCTGAAAGGCTATAATAAACTTACAGAAAAATGCCGCGTTTTGACACTCGGCTGTCATTTGAATTATCTATATTCCCCTTACCTTTGGAAAATTCCTGGGGTACCCGCACTGCGGTGCTGGGTTGAACTTAGGGCCGCACGTCATGCATGAAACCAGGACGGCAGGACCCTCGAACCGAACATAAAAAACGGAACTACATTATGGATTTTTCTGCAATTATTGCCGAAGAGCTTAACCTTGAAGTATGGCGCGTCGCCAAGGCACTCGAACTGATGGACCAGGGTGGTACCATCCCCTTTATCGCCCGCTACCGTAAGGACCAGACGGGCACGTTGAACGAAATCGAGCTGCGCGACATTAGCCACCGCCGCGACTACCTGCAAGAACTTGTGGACCGCAAAGAAACCGTGCTCAAGAGCATCGAAGAACAGGGCAAGTTGACTCCCGAACTCAAGGCACAGATCGAAGCCTGTAAGGACAAGACCCTCCTCGAAGATATTTACGCCCCGTACAAGCCCAAGAAGCGCACCCGCGCCACCATCGCAAAGGAACTGGGCCTGGAACCCTTGGCTCGCTTGATGTGGGCGCAGGAAGAAACCGGCAACACCGCCGAACAGATTGCGCTGATTTACCTGTCCGAAGAAAAGGGCCTTGCCGACCCGAAGGCCGCCCTCAAGGGTGCCGCTGACATCTTGGCCGAAGAAGTGGCCGACAACACCGAATTCCGTCAGTACCTGCGTAACAAGATGGAAAAGACCGGTGTCATGATTTCTAAGGTCAAGAAGGATTTCGAAAACCAGGAAACCAAGTTCAAGGACTACTACGACTTTAGCGAACCGGTGTCGAAGATTCCGAGCCACCGTATGCTCGCGCTCCGCCGTGGCGAAAAGGAAAAGGTTCTCCGCCTTTCTATTGAAGTGCCGAACGAAGAAATGGTCGGCTACCTCAAGACCCAGATTATCAAGGGCAACACCACCTGGACTCCGTATCTGGAAGCCATGTGCCAGGACGCCTGGGAACGTCTGCTCCAGCCGAGCATGGAAAGCGAAGTGCGCCTGATGCTCAAGGACGCTGCCGAAGAGGAAGCCTTCAAGGTGTTCAGCAAGAACCTTCAGGACGTGTTGCTCGCAGCTCCTGCTGGCCACAAGGCCGTGCTCGCCCTTGACCCGGGTTTCCGTACAGGTTGCAAGGTGGCCGTGCTCGACGAAAACGGCAAGTTCATGGATCACGGCATTATCAAACCGCATGAACCATGGAACGATAAGGCCGGTGCCGCTGTGTACCTGATGGGCCTCATCGACAAGTACAAGATTGATTTGATTGCTATCGGTAATGGTACTGCTAGCCGCGAAACGGATGCCTTCTGTGCAGAAATGTCCGCGAAGTTCAAGGGCAAGGTTCCGCCGCGCGTCATCGTTTCTGAAGCGGGTGCATCTGTTTATAGCGCAAGCATGATCGCTATCCAGGAATTCCCGAAGGAAGACGTGACGACCCGTGGCGCCATCTCGATTGGCCGCCGTCTGCAGGATCCGCTCGCTGAACTCGTGAAGGTCGATCCGCAGTCTATCGGTGTGGGTCAGTACCAGCACGACGTGAACCAGCGCGAACTCAAGAAGCGCCTGGACGAAGTCGTGGAAAGCTGCGTGAACATGGTCGGTGTCGACGTGAACAGCGCCTCTGCTCCGCTCCTTTCCCATGTGGCAGGCCTCAGCAATACTTTGTCCGAAGCGATTGTGAAGTACCGCGAAGAAAACGGTGCTTACGCTAGCCGCGAAGCCTTGAAGAACGTGAAGGGCTTCGGTCCGAAGGCCTTTGAACAGGCCGCCGGCTTTATGCGCATTCCGGGGGCCGAAAACCCGCTGGACGACTCTGCCGTTCACCCGGAAAACTATGCCCTTGTGGAAAAGATGGCCGAAAAGGCCGGTGTTTCTGTGAAGGACATGGTCGGTAACGCCGAAGCCGTGAAGGCTATCAACCTCGAAGAATTCCTCTCCGACGAAGTGGGTAAGGCTACTTTGGACGACATCATCAAGGAACTCCAGAAGCCGAGCCGCGACCCGCGTAAGGAATTCCGTTACGCCAAATTCGACGACAAGATTCGCACCATTCAGGACCTGATTACGGGCAGCTGGATGGAAGGTGTCGTGACGAACGTGGCAAACTTCGGTGCCTTCGTGGATATCGGTGTTCACCAGGACGGCCTCGTGCACGTTTCCGAAATCAGCGATAAATTCGTAGAAGACGCCAAGACGGTGCTTACTGTGGGAGACATCGTGAAGGTGCGCGTGGTTGCCGTTGACGTAGGCCAGAAGCGCATCAGCCTTTCGATGAAGCAAGAATCTGCCGACGGCGTCGCCGGTGCTGGTGCAAATGGCCCGCGTGGCCAGCGCGCTGGTGGTAACCGCGGCGGATTCGGTGGCCACGGCCGCGACGGTGGTCGCGGCAATGCCCGCCCGCAGGGCGGCATCCAGGGCCATGCAACCCTCGCTGACCTTAAGGCGAAAATCGCCGGTAAGGACCGCCCCGGTGCAGCTCCGAAAAAAGCCGCTGCCATGCCCGGCAAGATGAGCGCCCTTCTTAAGAACTTTAAGAAAGGAATGTAAGGCGAGAGTCGCGGCAGCCATGCTTGCATGAGCTGCCATGACCGAGCGTAGGTAATACCTAACTAATACCTACTCCAAAAAAACTGAGCCTGCATTTTAGATGCGGGCTTTTTCTGTATGGTTGTAAAATTTTGTTTAAGAATGTGCTCGGAGGCCCGAAAAAAGCGTGTATAGTATATGGAGTGACTTTTTTTGAGTCCCTTTACAAAAATATTGACAAATTGTATTACAAAATGTAAATTTAATATGAAAATCATAGACCACGCTTTTGAAAGATTCGAGGAACGAGTTTTTACGCCCGAAATGGCTGCAAGACTTGTGAACGGAAAACGGCTACTTAGGCGTTCAAAGTCTAATCCTAGCAGATACAAAGCTATTGGAAAGGTAGATGGAGAATTCTGGGTAGTTGTTTTAGAAAAAGACCTTTATACTGTTGTTACGGCTCGTAGAGCTCATAAAGATGAGGAAGTTCTATGGAAAAATTTAAAATAGCTCAAAATCCTATAATGACTGAGGATGAAGTTCTTGAATATGCTGGTAATTTGGCCGACGAGTTCCGTGAAGGGCTTGCAGATGGTTCAACTATCGTGTCGGACGGCCCTTGGGAAGAAACCGTCAAGGCGATCAAGGAACGCCGTAAACGCAACGAGACCAGAATGGCGTCTTTCCGTTTGCCCGTTTGGATAATCGAAGGCCTCAAGCGCAATGCCGCGAAGGGTGATGTCAAGTACAGTGAATATGTAATCGAAACGTTGGCAAAAGCGGCTGTGTAAACATTTCTTGCAATTCGAAAGCGGGTCAACAGCTCCGCTTTATGTGATTTTCGTCAAATTTTGCCTAAAAACGACATTTTAGGGGTGTGTAAAAATTTTCTCCAGCTATTGCTTTCTGTGTAAAAATTATTTATTTTAAAAACATGTGTATTGCGCTAGAGCATCTGTTTGACTACGACGACTTCCGCAAGTTCCTCCAGGATTACTTTGAGGAACAGAAAAAGATGCGGGCCGTCTTTTCGCATCGCTTCTTTGCAGCGAAGGCGGGATTCAGCAGTTCCTCGTACTGCCTGAACGTTATCCGCGGGCGCTTCAACTTGACGCCTAAATCCATCGAGAAGATTGCGAAAGCGATGGATTTCGAACCGCTCCAGAAGGCTTACTTCGAGGCGCTTGTGCAGTACAACCAGGCCCAGCAGGTGAACGAACGCGAAAACGCCTGGGAACAGATTGTCCAGATTCGCAAGCAGATTGAATTTACGCACGTCACTACCCGCGAACAGGCCTACTTTAGCAAGTGGTACTATCCGGTGGTGCGCGAAATGGCGGTGAATGCCGACTGGCACGACGACTACATGGTGCTTGCGCGTATGCTTACGCCGCAGATTACCACCGAAGAGGCCCGCGAGGCCGTCAAGAATTTGCTCGATTGGAACCTGCTGAAAAAGGTGGGTGACCGCTATGAGGCGACATCGCAGATGCTCGATGCTGCCGAAATTCCGCCGATTGCGCTGCGACAGATTCGCCGCGAATACATTCAGCATGCCATCGGCGCCGTGGAATCGATGCCCAAGAACGAACGCTTTGCGGCATTCACGACGCTTGCCATGAGCGAAAGCTCCTACAACTATGCGGTCGAGGTGCTTGAGGAGGCGCGCAAGAAGATTATCGCGAAGGCCGCGAACGACCCGAACGTAGAACGCGTCTACGAAATGATGCTGGTGGGATTTCCGATGAGTAAGAAGATTGAAAAGGAGGCAAAATAATGGATAGTTTGTTCAAAAATGCCTCTGGCGTTATTTCTTTGAAGAATTTGTTTGGCTGCACGGCAGTGTCCTTGTTTGCGTTGGGCGTAACCGCCTGTACCAAGAGCGACGAGACTGCCGGCGGCGTGACCGATATCGGAAACTCCGTGGCGAGTGGCTTCGTGGTGACCGAGGGCAACCAGCCTGTGGCCCATGCTCGCGTGGTGGCCTACTACGATAGCTGGGACAAAACTTCTATCGAAGACTCTGTCGTAGTTGTCGCCGATGACAACGGAAAATTTGATCTGAAATTCGACAGTACCCGCTCTGTGGTGCTCTATGCCGAAGGCAACGAAGGCTCAGGTCTTTCTCGCATACAGAACAAGGCGAGTGCTCACGTGATGGTGGGACATCCGCGCAGGCTCGAAAGTAGCATTGCCGCCGCCAATTCCGGCTATATGCGCATCGTGGGTAGCAACGAGATGGCCCCGGTGAACGAGGATGGCTCCTTTGCGTTTGCCTCGATGCCCGTGGGTGAAATTTCCCTGGTGTACGTGGCGGGCGAACAGCCGAAGGCTCGCTTCGATTTCATGACGGCGGTCGTGGGCGATACCCTGGTGATCCCGTCCCTGGAACAGCGTGACCAGAACAACGGCTGGCTGACCATTTCGGACTATCACTATTATAGTGGCGCCGCTTACGGTGGCATCATGGTGGACGTTCCCGCAGATGTATCTGTTCCTGAACCGGTGATTGTGCCGCCTGATACTTCAGCGAAGGATACGGTCGTCAATGACACGACTGCCACGGGTGTGGAAGATCTGGATATCTCGGTTAGGCTCGATATGGAAGGCGACGCCCAGGTCTACAACAGCGACGGAACGCCTGCTGATCCGGATTGTGTTGAGTATGTGGAAGGTATTTCGGGCAAGGGAATTTTGCTGAAGGTCGGACAATATGTTGACGTTGGCGAAATCGATCCGAGTGCAGGGGACTTCACACTTTCGATGTGGACCTTCTGGAAGGGATTCCGTCAGGGAAGCATTTACCAACTGCTGTTTGCCCAGCGCTCCGACTGGATGACTTCTACGGCCAGGTTCCAGTTGCAGTACGACGTTACCATCAGTTCCATTGTCGCCGTGAGTGACGGTATTTCGGCGACCGGCTATGCCTGGCTGAGCAAGGGTAATACCGAACGTGGTGGCGTGCTTCCGCCGAACGAGTGGGCTAACATCACCCTCGTGTACGAAAACGGAAAACTGTTCCTCTATGTAAACGGTGAACTCGCTAGCGAACCTGCTGGCGTGCCGTTTAAGCCCAAGGATATGGCAGAGCCCGTACCATTCCGCATTGGCGGGACCGAGGTTGCGAACGACACCTGGAACGGCATTATCGACGAAGTGACCATTGAATCGACCGCCCGCAGCGCCGAATGGGTCAAGGCCCAGTACGAAGCCCTGGCGAAGTAATCTGAATTGTCTTCCCGGCCTTAGACCGGTTAGTGGGCACTTGCAATTTATTGCTTATGTGCCCACAATCCTCGGAACGGGGAGACCTCCTTTTACGCTTAAAAAATTGTCTTCCCGGCCTTGTGCCGGGACCTCCTTTTACGCTTAAAAAAATAGCCTTGTCCTAAGACAAGGCTTTAAATGTTTTAGTAGAGTACTAAAAATTACTCGTACTTAATCACGCCGGCCGGGCAGCTGTCAGCAGCGTCCTTGATTTCGCTTTCGTAAGCGGAATAGTCAACGCCTTCCTTGACCTGCATCTTTTCGGGAACGCTGAACACTGCGTCGCAAGTAGCTTCGCAAGCGCCGCAAGATACGCATTCGTCACTGGATTCGTCCAGCCAAACTTTCGTGATAGCCATAATTTACCTCTTTGTGTCTTAGGTTGAATTTATGGTTATAATATAATAAAAACATTTAAGTAGCGGGCGTTTTTTCTAAATTTGTGGGCGTAAAAATTCAAAAGCACGAGAGGAACTCGCACACGATGAAAAAAGTGGTTGTAAAAATTGGTGGCAGCCTGGCAATCGACGAAGCCAAGCTGGCTGATTTTGTGTCGGCAGTCTCTACCCTCCCCGGTAGTGGCTGTCAGGTGGCCGTGGTTCACGGCGGTGGCAAGGACATCAACGAAAATATTGCCTTGCTCAAGGAACAACCGACATTCATCGACGGTCTGCGAGTCACAACCCCCGGCATCATGAAGATGGTCGAGATGACCCTCTCGGGCCACGTGAACAAGAAGCTCGTGCGCATGCTCCTGAACAACGGCTGTGGCGCCGTCGGTATTTCGGGCGTAGACGCGAATCTGTTCCAGGTCGAAAAGAAACAGGGCAAGGTGGACCTTGGCCTGGTGGGCGAAATCAAGAAGGTGAATCCGGGCATTGTGACCGCGCTCTGGGGTGCGGGGTTTGTTCCCGTGGTAAGCCCGATTTCGATTGGTCCTGACGCAAACGGCAACGGCGTGAGCTGGAACGTGAATGCCGACACGGCTGCATCTGAACTGGCTGTGGCGCTCGAGGCCGACCAGTTCGTGTTGGTAAGCGACGTGCCGGGCGTGATGGACGAAAACAAGAATGTAATTCCCGAACTGAGCGAAGCGGACGCCGAAAAGCTGATTGAAGCTGGCGTCATCTCCGGCGGTATGATTCCCAAAGTCCGCGAGAGTTTCAAGTCGATCCGACGAGGACTCAAGAGCATCCACATCGTGGGTTGGAAGGACGCGGAACACTTTGGCAAACAAATTAATGGAGATTTAAACTATGGCACAATCTTGCGCTAACCTGCTCGAACAGGACAAACAAATTATCGCGCCGCTCTACGGCAAGGCTGACATCAACTTCGTAAAAGGCGAAGGCTCTTACCTCTACGACGACCAGGGCAACAAGTACCTGGACTTCGTGGCAGGCATCGCCGTGAACGCGCTCGGCCATCAGAACCAGGCGATTAAGGATGCGGTGGTGGAACAGATGAACCACTTCAACCACATCAGCAACCTTTACCCGAACTACCCGCAGATTGATCTCGGCAAGGCCCTCCTTGAAATCACCAAGTTCGACAAGGCCTTCTTCTGCAACTCCGGTACCGAAGCCAACGAAGGCGCTATCAAGTTCGCGCGTAAGTACTTCGACCGGAAGGGCGAAAAGAATCGGCAGAAGATAATCACCTTCGTGAACAGCTTCCACGGTCGTACCTTCGCAGCTCTTTCTGCGACAGGCCAGCCGGCTATCAGGGAAGGCTTCGGCTCCATGCCGGGTGACTTCGTACATGTGACTTGGAATGACTGTGCTGCCTTGAAGGCCGAAGTCAACAAGGATACTTGCGCAATTATGCTTGAAAGCCTCGCTGCCGAAGGCGGTGTGATGACGCTTTCGAAGGAGATGGTCGAGACCATCAACAGCCTGCAGAAGGAATTCGGCTGCCTCGTCATCGTTGACGAAGTGCAGGCGGGCGTGGGTAGGCTTGGAACCTTCCTCGGTTTCGAAAAGTACGGCCTGAATCCGGACCTTGTTTCGCTTGCGAAGGGTATCGGTGGCGGTCTCCCGCTCGGTGCGGTGCTGCTGCGCCAGAAGATTGCGGACCAGCTCAAGGCCGGCGACCACGGTACGACTTTTGGCGGCAACCCGATTGCCTGCGCCGCAGGTCTCGCTGTCGTGAAGCAGATTCCGGGGCTGCTCAAGAATGTGGCTGAACGTTCTGCCCAGCTGAAGGCCGGTTTGGCGAGCCTTGTGGAAAAGTACAGCTTCGCCAAGGAAATCCGCGGTGAAGGCTTGATTCTCGGTGTGGCTCTTGACGAATCTATGCCGGTGGGCAACATCATCGCTGCCGCCCGGGGCGAAAAGCTCATGGTGCTTAGCGCCAAGGGCAACGTGCTGCGTATGCTCCCGCCGCTGAATGTGTCTGCCGCGGAATGCGACGAGGCCCTCGCTAAGCTTGGCGCCGCCTTCGAAGCCGCTTCCAAGGCCGCGAAGTAATTTCAGGTTATTTCACCTTTCAGCCCGGCTCACGCCGGGCTTTTTCATTTTTTACAAAATTTTTACAAAAAATATGGCTTTGAGTCGCCGAAAAAAGCGTGTTAAGTAATAGGGACCTCCCCAAATTTAACACGAAAGGAAACTTATATGCCAGATGAAAACGCCAGTCGGCCGACCAAGAGATACATTGTCACGAACGAGCGCGGCGAGGAATTCCTGCTGCCAAAATACGCGGCGACCTTCCGCATCCTGATGGATGACAAGGATACGATCCGCGATGTGCTCAACAGCCTACTCCAGCTGGACCACGGACGCGAAATTACGGAACTCGAATACGAATTCGAGAAGCCCATCGACATCTTTATGCCGGAGAACGACCCTGCCCGCCTTGATGTCTGGGTGCATACCCGTGACAATCGTTATCTCAACATTGGAAAGCGTGCGAGCCGAATGTTGCAAAAACAAACTAGTTTGTTTTTATAACTGAGGCGAAGCAGCGGACGCTGAAAGCGTCAAATGCAGAACAAGGTGCATTCGTTCTTTTACGATCGCATGCAGCTTTACAATTCGTACCTCACGTTGCGCGGCAAGTACGAGTTTAATCGTTCTCCTTATTTCTTGGGTTTGTCCGACGAGGAACGCAAGTATCGCTATTATGAACTCCCGGAAACGGTATCCATCTGGCTTTGCAATGAATCGATTCTCAAGTCTAAGGATATCTATAAGGATGTATGGTCCACCTATAGCGAACATGATGTTGAATCGGGAAGCGCTCTTCCCATTTCGCGGAAAAATAGGTATATTATCGTTGATCTGCCTAATTTCGTGAAGCTGCGCAAGGGTGTGAAAACCCGCGAGGATTTCTGGCTTAGGCTCATCTCTAGGGGCCCGCTCCAGGTTCCCGAGACAGTGGATCCGATTTTTGCGAATGCGCTGGACCGCCTGCGCGTAAGCCGCATGAACCCTGAACTTTTGAAAGCACTGGAGGCGAACATGTTCGACCATCATGAATACGAAGCCCTCGAAGCCGAAGCCTTCCTCAAGGGCGCGGAACAGGAACGCGAAAAGAATGATGCTCTGACTACAAAACGTGCGGATTATCTCCGTTCGCAGAATGTGCCGGACAGCGTGATTTCTACGATGCTTTCGCTTAAGTAGCTCGAAAACTCCTGAAAATAGTCTTCGACGCCCGGCTCACCGCCGGGCTTTTTCTGTTTTTTACAAAAGTTTTACAAAAATTTTGGCTTTGAGTCGCCGAAAGAAACGTGTTAAGTAATAGGGATTAGCCCTAATTTAACACGAAAGGGAATATTCATGAATATTAAGTCTTTTGATGACCTTGACATTACCAACCCAATTATGTTCGGGCTTGTGTTCAGCAACAAGCACATTGCTCAGCCATTCATTGAGCACTTGCTGGAAATCAAAATCGATCACCTGGAAACGCCAATTCCGGAGGCCGTTTTGAGCTACGACGCGGAACACAAGGGCGTTCGCTACGATGTATTCGCGCGGGAAACTAACGAAAACGGAGAAACTATTCGCTCCTTTGATTTGGAAATGCAGATGGTTGACACCAAGGAACTCCCGCAGCGTGCCAGGTACTACCAGAGTGTGGGCGACGGAGTCGCCCTTTCGAAGGGGGAGTATTACACCAGCCTCAAGGAACAATATGTCATTTTCTTGTGCCCTATGGACATTTTTGGACGCGGACTTCCTTGTTATCATTTCGAAAATAGGGCGAAGGAGGATCCGAACATTACTTTGGACGACCGCACTTTCAAAAATTTTTATATCTTTAAGAAGTACGAGGAATTTACGGATCCGGTTGTCAAGGCATATATGAAATACTTTGCGACCAGGAATGCGGACTCCCGTGAAACAAAAACCATCAACGACCAGGTGTCTTTTTACAAGGCCGACACTCTCATAAGGAACAAGTATATGACTTACGAATATGACCTTCATGAAAGCAAGGAAGAAGGCCGCGCCGAAGAACGTCGCGCAATGGCTGTAGCTATGCTTGCAGATGGTGAACCTATTGAGAAAATCGTCAAGTATTCGCGTCTTTCCAAAGAGGAAGTGCTCAAATTGCGTGAATCTGGCCTGGAATCGGCTACGAAGTAGTTCTTTGTGTCTTAAAACAACCAGTGAAGGCTCGGTTTAACCGAGCTTTTTGCGTTTAAGGGACCGCCGAATCACCCGATTTTGACTGCTGAATCTTATGGATTTATTGCGAAAATATGTGCTAATTATTGCAAAAAATGAAAATATATTCCAAGTTGGAATACTTTTTTTGAAAAAAGTTCCCCATTCGCCCGAAAATTTTGTATATATACACCATCGAAATCTGTCTCGAAATGTGGCGAATTTCAACCAAAAACGGCAATTCCGGGAACCGTCTGTTTAGAACAAAGTAATTTTTTGTGACAAAAACGTGACGAAACCGAGAAAAAAGTTTGACAAAAATGCATTTTTTTTTGACAAACCTATTGCTTTTTGGAAAAAATGATTGTATATTAGAGACATAAACGAGTTGAACACCACTTACGGGACTAAAACTCAAACAAGTGTGTAACAAAACAACAAGGAGTACACTATGAAAAAGCAAGGTTTTACCCTTATCGAATTGATGGTCGTGATCGTGATCATGGGCATCCTGGCCGCCGTCGCAGTACCGAAACTGTTCGGCATGATCGCTAAGTCCAAGGCTTCCGAAGTTGGTCCGGCAGCCGGTACCTACGTGAAGTTGCAG
>LVAE01000020.1 GCA_001603905.1 Fibrobacterales bacterium Fibro_02 | reverse complement strand
CGGAGGGATGCAGCCTTCTGTTCACCCAGAACCCAGCGGATAGCGTCGGTAATGTTCGACTTGCCGCACCCGTTCGGCCCCACCACGGCGGTGAGACCCTTCGTCGGGAAGTTGATTTCGGTCCTCTGGGCAAAGGACTTAAAGCCAAAAATCTTTAGTTTTGTAATCTGCACTGGTTAGAAATGTAGCAAAAACGTAAACAGGGACTAACGGAATTCCAGCTTAATTTCGCCCTTTTCTTCTTTTACCACCATGTAGTAGCTGCCGCCGTCAAAATTCACCGAGAAGGATTCTTCCGTCGAAGTCACGGAGCAGTTACGGACGCAGTCCCCCGTGCAAGCACCTTTGGTTTCTGCAACCGGCTCATAACACGACCCCTTTTCCAACTGCAGACGGAGATGGAACGAGCCCACGAAATCTTCTTCGTACACGCGGCTTTTTTCACCGGGGGCAATCGTGTCTTTCACCCATGGCCAATACGAGCCATCGTCGGAAAGAATTCCGAAGCCGACAACATACCCATCCGTCTTGTTTTCCACCTGAAGCCTTGTCGTAGAATCAACGAACAAATGGCTCAAGCAACCCGTGAGCGAGAAGGCGCTGGCAAGGACGGCAACTAGTACAAACGAATTTCTATAAATCTTTTTCATTACTTGCCACCCTCCGTGCTAGCAGGGCTACTGACGGCGCCACCGTTCGAAGCGGAATTCGGCTTTTCGTAGCGGATGCCCTTCGCCTCGATGGTCTTGGTCGCCCCCGACTTATCGGCATTCAGCGGAGTAATTTCGCTTTGTTTAGGGGACTGGTCCATCTTAATCACATTCGTTTCAAGAGGAGCACTCCTGGCGGCTCCACGATTGAACAGGAGCCCGTCAACGGTCGCCAGGTTGAACTTGATCTCGGCAACAAAGGTTCCCTTGGTTCCAAACAGGTGTTCGTAATCGTAAGCGGCGTTATAGGCAAAACGGACAAACAATAGGTCAATAGCTCCACCCCAGAGGAAATCGTTGGAACCGCTATGCAAGTGCCTGCGCAGGCAGGTCGCCTCGAAACCGATCATGCGGGACGGATCCGGATAGAACTTGAGCGCCGCGCTATGAAAGCCTGCATCGGGCAAGTCATAGGAAACTTCCGCATAAAGCTGCTGACCATAAAGGTTCTGTTCCCAGGTCACGCGCATCGAATCAACATCGGCCTTGTCATCGGCGTTATACATCGCCAAGGACACATTCGGCAAGTAGGTCAACGGTCCCGAAGAACGACCTCCATATACGGCGCGGCTTTCCAAGTCGAGCGAGAACCTAAACAGGCGCCAGTCGGTGCGGTAAAAGTTCGCCTGCGCACTCGCCTTGCTAAAGCGCAAGTGGGCCCAGCTATAAAGCAGCGAATCGTTTTCATGCGGATAGACCTTACCGACGTTTTCCACATTCTGGTGCTGCATACCCAAGGCAAGCGTCCAGTCCGCCTTGGAATCCGTAAACGAGAAGCCCCATGTCGCAATCGTCCGCTGGATAGAGAAATCATTATACTGCGGGACAAAGAAAAAGTCCTCGCCATCCCAACCCGAGCGTTCTAGCCACAAAAGCATACCCAGATGCTTATCGGGAGCCACCTCGCCCGAGCCGAAAACAGCCGCATGATGCCTAAACGCATAGCCATCGTGCGTACCGTATTCTGTCTGGAGCGGAGTCTGCGTGCGGAAAGGCAGATAGAGGAATCCGATATCCAGATATCCCCCACGGCCACCGCGCATAATATCGCGAATCTCGGAAAGTTGCTGGTCACGGGCTACCGAGCCACCCTTCGAAAGCTCCGAGGGCTTAATCGCATCGGCAAAAGCAAAACCCGAAAAAGCCACTCCAAGCAACAAAATCTTAAACCATAAGCGCATACGAAAAATGTAGCTAAACTTTTCGTTTGTATATGTTCCCCCTAAATGACATAGCCATAGAAAAAGACTACATTTATTCCATATGAATAAGTTTTTTGTAACATTCCTTATGTGCATGGCCGGGGCGGCATTTGCAGACCGACTCGTCATTGACACAACCATGGCCGCAGCCGAAAAAAGCGAACACATGAAATATGAGGACCGCGGTTCGTTCGGCCCTTACGTGGAATTCGGCAACATCAAGATGAAGAATGTCACCTACGACTACAAGATCCACGGCCAGGATTACGACATTTCAATTGACAACACATTTATATACGGCGCATCGGGAAGCCTTCCGCTCACGGAATGGTTCGACATCTACCTGATGGCAGGCTACCAGTACCTCGGCATCAGCCACCATCCGAAAAATCGCGATGAAGTGTACGCCGACATGGAATCCCTCACGGACGAATTCTTCGAAGCCCCCTACGACAGTTCCGATGTTGACGGACGCCACCAGATCCACACAGCCCTTTTCCAGCTGGGTTTCGACTTTGCGCTTCCGCTCGTCATGAGCTATAACCATCAGTTCATGCTCAAGCTCTATGCCTTCGGCGGAGCCCTGTTCGGCAAGACCTTCTTCGCCGACGACACGCAGTTCCTTTCACCGGTCCTTTACGGTTACGCTTATGGTGCAGGCATCCGCACGGCTCTTCACGGATTCTTCTTTTCTGCTGGATTCCGCAACAGCCACGAATACTTCCACACCTACTTTGAGCGGAAAACAGGCGACAACAAGGACGATGACGAATTCATGCTGGACTTCGACACCTACTTCGTACCTTACATTTCGCTTGGAATCACGCTGTTCTAGCGCTTAATTTTCAGGCGTTCCCCGACCTTCAGTTTGGTATCGTTCAGTCCATTCCACTTTACGATATCTTCAATAGTCACGTTATACTGGCGAGCGATGTCCCAAAGACCCTCGCCTTTTTTGACGGTGTGAATCTTGAAATCGGCTTCATGTTCGCCGCTGACCTTGAGGAGCTGACCCACATTGAGATTGGTGGACTTTCCCATATTGTTCAGGCTCTGCAGCTTGGCCACTGTCGTCCCGAACTTGCGGGCGATGACACTCAAGTTGTCGCCGGGCTGAACCACGTAGACGGACACCTTTTCCGCAGAATTCTTGGCAGCCTTCGGAGCCTTTGAGGTCGACGCCTTATCGGACTTGGAAGGTTTCAGGGTCGGCTTGGAACTACGAACAAATTCAGGAATCGTCAAGGAATCCCCAACGACCAGACGACGAGTAAAGCCCTGATTTTCCTGCATCAGCAGCACGACAGGAACATCATAGGCCTTTGCGATAGAAGCATAATTGTCTCCTTCCTGGACCACATACTTTTCACCCTTCAAAAGTTTAGGGCGAGAAACTTCGGCAGCGGGTTTCAGTTCCGGTTTAGAGACAAACAGGGTATCCCCTGCATTCACGATCGAGGCCGCATCCATGGAATTCCAGGTACGCAGGCTTTCTTGCGAGACACCGAACTTGCGAGCAACCGAAGCAAGGTTGTCGCCAAGTTTCACGATGTAGATACGAACCTTTTCCGGCTTCTTGCCCACATTCGATTTCGCCTTGGGAGTCACCTTGATCGGAATCAGCAGAGACTGTCCTGCGCGAATGCGGCTACCCTTCATGTCGTTCGCCTGTTGCAGTTCCGAGACCTTGATACCATACTGTCGGGCAATAACGCCGAGGCTTTCGCCCTTGCGAACCTTATGGTGGTGCCAGCTCGAGAAATTGTTCTTTTCCATCTTGTCGTAACCTTCGACAAAGGCGGAGCGCATTCCCACCGGCAAACGCAACAGGTAGGAATCCCTGTTCGGCGGCGTACACCACTTGACCAGTTCCATATTCAGGCTGCGGAGCGTATCTTCGCTGACCTTCAAGAGCTTCGCGACTTCTTCGAGCGGGAAAGAATCAAAGACAGTCACCGTATCGAAATCAGGCTGGTACGTTTTCTCGACCGTCATCTCGTACTGTTCCGGATAATGCCCGATGACCATCGCCGCAAGGATTCGCGGCACATAGCGCATGGTTTCCTTCGGAAGCTCCAGATCCCAGTAGGTAATCGGAAGGGTGGAATCGCGGGTGGTATCTTCCTGCATTTCGCGGACAAGTCTACGTACGCGCCCTTCGCCGCAATTATAGGCGGCCATCGCCAACAGCCAGTCGTTGAATTCACTATGCAGGCGGTTCAGGTACTTGAGAGCGGCCATCGTCGCAAGTTCCGGGTTGCGGCGCATATCCACCCAGTAGTCCACCTCAAGCCCGTAGCGCTTGCCCGTCTCGGGAATAAACTGCCACATGCCCGAAGCCTTCGCGCGGCTGTACGCCTTTACCTTGAAGCCGGATTCCACCAGGGCAAGGTAAATCAGGTCGCGAGGCATCTTTGCTGCATCGAGCTGCGCATAAATCAGCGAGTCGTATGCGGTTTTTCGGTTCAAAGATCCGGCCGTAAAGCTACGGGCCGCATTCGTCATATAGTAGATTTCCTGCAGCACGCGATCGTTGAACTGCACCGGAAGCGTAAACTGCGACACGTCCAAGGTATCGAGAAAACTTTCAATCACCTGCAAGGCCGCACTATCCGCCGCACTTTCGTCAAGAGCATCGATACCCTCGATCGAGACGTCGTTACGCAAGTAGTTTTCGGCATTTTCGCCAAGGTCTGCCACGTTCGGGTACACTTCGTCCAGGGCCAACACAATGCGAATCGGCATCGTGACCCGGTAAAGGGAGTCCTCGTGGTCGCTCACGTTCCTGTAAGTGGAATCGTACTTTTCGGCAACAAGCTGACGCAGGGATTCATCCAGATAATGCCTCGCCAAAAGCCATTCCTGGTTTTCCATCGCCTGCAAGGCATACTGGTAGTAAGTCCACGACGGACGCAACGACAGCGAATCAGAAACTTTCTCCTTTAAAGCCCTTTCCGAAAATGAAATCGGTTCCTGCTCCATCGCCACGGGTTCCACGGCGGGCGCCACCTCGGCAGGCTTGCTCGCACATCCCGCAAGAATCAGGACAAACAATATCGCTGGAATAAAAAGTTTCATTATGGCCTAGTTTCCGACAACGCGCTCAACGCCGAACCAGATGACACCCGCCAACACGAATGCGGCCACCATCTGCAAAATAATGATAATCCGATTAATGCGATACGCCTTTTGCGTTTTACGGTGCCAGGAAGGCAACTCTTCTCTTTCTTGATCCTGATTCATTATAGGGGAAATATAGTAATTAGTCATTTAAAACTATTAACTATATTATATTACAGCATATGAAAAAACTTTTTGCCGCATTGCTCACCCTCTCTATCGCCGCCTCCGCCCAGGTGGGAATCGTGAGGTCTACAAGCGGCATCCATGCGCCTTCTGCAAAGACTCTTCCGCAAGGCAACCTTTTTATTTCAGGCAGTTTCGAAATCGTCAACGACGGACAGGCCCCCAGCATCGAAGGCTACTACACCGACAACACGGGCAAACAGGTCGAACTCGATAAAGGTTCTCCTTCTAACGACGAAAACTTATTTATCGGTTTCGGGATTTTTGACAACCTGGAAATTGGCGTCACATTACCCTTCCACTACGAAGGAGATATCCAGGAACAGGACCTGAAGGGACTCGCCCTCGGCGACCTCCAGATTATGGCCAAGGGACATATCCCCATCAACGACTGGTTCCATTTCGGCCTGAGCGGTGAAATTTTTGCACCGACCGGTTCAAAGGACAAAGGATTCCGCCCAAGGCACCGCTGGTATGTCGGACGCGACGGGAAAGCCTACGCCTATACCGCCGGCAGCTGGGCCGTCGAAGGCAACGTGTACTTCACCCTCGATTTTCGGGACTACATCACCTACAACGCCTATGTAGGCATTCTGAAAACCATCGAGCAAAACGACAACTATATCATCTGGGGAACGGGCTTCAACTTTTTCCCAAACATGATGATAAGTCCCATTTTCGAGGTCTCCGGAGAAGCGCCCCTACACACCACTCACGCCGAAAACAACTTCTTGAGCAGTCCTTTCCGCCTTACCCCCGGACTCCGGATACATCTCCCCTACGAAAGCAACCTGACCATTTCGGGTGACATCGGACTCGGCTACTTTAGAAAGAAGAAAATCGAAGAAGGGCTCCCCGTCACTCTGATGTCCAGCGACGAGCCCATCTACTATACGCAATCGGGTTCCCCGAACCTGACCATTGCAGTCACCTTTAGCAAGACTCTCAACTTCAGCTGGAACGACGAAGACCGCGACGGCGTCATCGACCGTAAGGACATGTGCCCGAACACAGGAAAGAACCTCAAGGTCAATGACCGCGGATGCCCCGTTGACGAAGACCAGGATGGTGTCCTGAACATCGTAGACCTCTGTCCGGGAACCCCCGTCGGCCTAGTCGTGGACTACTACGGTTGTCCGCTCGACACGGACCACGACGGCGTATTTGACTATCTAGACAAATGCTCCAACACCCCGGCTGGCTTTGCCGTGGACTCTAGCGGTTGCACGCGCGATACCGATGGTGACGGAGTCGACGACAACAACGATAAGTGCGCACACACGCCGTTCCGCGAAAGGGTCGGCAGCGATGGTTGCCCCCTGGACCAGGACCACGACGGCGTGCCCAACGACCAGGACCAATGTCCCAACACCCCCGAAGGAATTTCCATTGACAAATTCGGTTGTCCGCTCGACTTTGACGGCGACGGCATTCCCGACGAAATAGACAAGTGCCCGAACACGATCCTCGGCGAAAAAGTGGATTCGCTCGGTTGCCCCATCGATACCGACCTGGACGGCGTCCCCGACTCCAAAGACCTTTGCCCCGAAACCCCGACTGGAGTTTCTGTCAACGCGCAAGGTTGCCGCATCGACCAGGATAACGACGGCATTTTCGATGAAGACGACAAATGCCCCGGCACCCCCGAAGGCGCCCCCATCGACAGTCTGGGCTGCCCCCTGGACAACGACATGGACGGCATTGCCGACTGGAACGACATGTGCCCCGGAACATTCCCGAACGTTCCCGTGAATAGCCAGGGCTGCCCCCTGAACGGCAAGCTCAACTTCAACTACATCGCCATGCGCATCCGCTTCAAGGGCGCCGACTCCACCCTGCTGAATTCCAGCTACACCGCCCTGAACGACATCGTCTACATCATGCGGAAAAATCCCATGTCACTCGAAATCCAGTGCAGCGCTGGCGACATTTCGAACGGGGATCCCAACCAGGTTTCCAATGACCGAGCAGAGGCCATCTACAATTATCTGGTCTACAAGGGAATCAGCGAAAAAAGACTGAAGTTCCAGGGTTTCGGGAAGAAACTTCCGCCAACCTCGCCGCGCAAGATGGAAAGCAATTACAACGTGCGACTCATCCCCTCGCCCGAAGCAAAAAATAATACCGAGAAGCAATAGTTTTTTGCTATATTTGCGCATCCAGTACCTATGCGGACATTCCGCGCAACCCCAAAGGATTACCCATGAAAATTGCCGACAAGACCGTTGTCCAGATGCACTACACCCTGACCTCCGACGAAGGCAAGGTCATTGATTCTTCCGAAGGCCGCGAACCGCTGCAGTACATTCAGGGCGCCCACATGATCGTCGTGGGTCTCGAAAAGGCGATGGTCGGCCACGACGTGGGCGACAAGTTCGACGTCAAGGTGATTCCTTCTGAAGGCTACGGCGAATACAACGAAGAAATGACGCAGGAAGTCCCGCTGGACGTTTTCCAGGGAGTTGACAAGGTGGTCGAAGGCATGATGTTCTATGCCCAGACGCCCGCCGGCCCGATGCCCATCCGCGTGAAGTCTGTGAGCGAAAAGACCGCCGTGATCGACGCAAACCATGAGCTCGCCGGCAAGAACCTGAACTTTGCCATCGAAGTCGTTTCTGTGCGCGAAGCCACCGAAGAAGAACTCAATCCGCAAGGTCACCACTGCTGCTGTGGCGGCAAGGGAGACAGCGAAGGATGCTGCGGAGGCAAGGGTGAAGGCAACGGAGAATGCAAGTGCGGCGAAGACGGCGAATGCGAATGCGGCGGCCAGGGCAACAAGGAAAACTGCGACGGTAACGGCGGCTGCGGCTGCCCCAACCACGACAAGCACCACGGCAAGTAAGCTTTCCGCTCCTTAAACCATTAGAAAACGCTCCGCCAAGCGGAGCGTTTCTGCATTTACAATTTATCGCAAATCCGAATTACTCGTACTGCGGGAGCGTCCAGTCCTTCGGCATAGCCGGCGTGCTGCCATCGTCATGCTTGTAGGTGAAGCCCTTCTGCGGATCAAAGCCCTCGACGGCGCCCTTCACGGACTTTGCGCATTTCGACGGGGACTGGCAACTGGTATTCTTCAGCAGAAGAATATCACCATAGACATCCCACTTTCCAGAGCGGACATCTTCAGGATTCTTGCCCTTCGTCGCGTCAAGAGCATAATCTCCCGACTTCTTGAGACTCATGGTCCAGTCGACGCCATCCGCATCGGCAACCCATTCGTTCACGAGGCTGTCGCGTTCCACTTCGTCAAACTTGAAGGTCGTCTTTTCGCACTTGAATTCCGCTCCGGTATCCATCGACAGATTGAAATCGCTACTCACCTGGCCAGAAACCAGCGAATAGGCGGACACATCGAAGAACACGGGCGTCATCAGCAAATGGCTACGCTGAATATCGTAGTATCCTGCCGACCAGAAGGAAGAGTCCTTGATCGATTCTTCAACAACATAACGGCCCTTGTAGAAGGAATAGGTCTGCTTCGAATCTTCGTTCTTGCAAGCGAGCCTTACGCCCTGCAGCTTGGTTCCATCCGAGAGCCAGTTCGAAGATGTCTTCACGTCAGCCTTTTCGACATCGGCATAATCACCGCCGTTAATGGAATACTGGAGCTTTTCGCCCTTCACGACAAATTCAATCTTGCCACCCTTTTCGAAGAAGGCGGCCAAGGAATCGGCGACATCGGCATTGGTCGTCATGATGGAGCCATTAGACTTTCCATATTCAAGAACGCCGTCCTTGAATTCCGAATGAACCACAATCCATGCCGTATCTGGAATCCAGAGAGAAAATACGCCGAGCTTTGCACCCGTTGCGAGGTAAATATCGGTCCCGAACATCTTGCCCAGGGACATGTTCTTTTGCAAGTCATCCAGAGTGGCAGCGCGAGTTCCCGCGGGCACGTCGCGCTTTTCAGAAGAAGAGGATGCTTCTGCAGAAGAGGAGGTCGCCTCGACGCTGGAGCTGGAATCCTCGGCACGTTCCACATTCGAAGAATTATCGTCACTGCCACAGGCGGCAAACATCATCGTCGCAGCCACTGCAGCGGGCCAAATCGCAAGTCCAAAAGATTTTTTCATAAAAACACGTCCTTCAAGACAATTCTTTTTCCACGAATATATACAAAAAGCGTCAAAAAATCAAGAAAAAAGGAAAATCTGTGAGCTAAACGACAGATTTTCACCCATTTTCGAGCGGACAGCCAGGATTATACCCCAAATCGCGCATCGAATCGCCAATATCGGGGGCGGCATCGTACAAAAAGCCCGCCAAAGCCTGTTCCGCCGTCACGCGGCGACCGCCAATCCAGCTTTTCAAGACAGCAAGCCTGTTTGCAATCCACCACGGCAAGGGAATCATCCAATGACGCATTCCTGCCGACTGCAATATCAACCGCGCCATCTGCGCCATGCTCATCACGGTAGAACCGGCTAGCGAGTAAATTTTGCCGCAGGCCTCTTCATTAAGGCCCGCCGCGACAATTCCCTTGACCAAGTCCTCGCTGCGGACAGGGCGTTTGAGGCACTTGCCCCCACCCGGCAAGAAATACACGGGGAAACGCTTCACGTAGGCAGCGAACATGTTGAATTCCACGCCGCCGCCATCACCAATCACTAGGGTCGGCCGCACAATCGTCCAGCGGAGCCCCGATTCCTTGACCACGGATTCGCCAGCTAGCTTGCTCGCGCCATATTCTGTAAGGACCGGATACGTCACCGAAATACTCGATACATAAACCAGGCGAGAAACGCCCGCCTCACGGGCGGCACGCACCACATTGGCCGTCCCCTGCGCATTGATACGGTCAAACGCCCCCTTTTTTGTCGAAAGGAGAATGGCGGCAAGGTGATAGACTAAATCCACCCCCTTAAACGCAGCACGAATCGATTCGTAATCCGCGACATTCCCATAAAAGACCTCCACCCCGTCGGGTAAAAACCCAGCCTGGGTATCGCCCGGAAGCACAAGAACCCGCACACACACATTGTGGTTCAATAGCTCCCGACAAAGCGCCTTCCCTACGACGCCCGCGCCCCCCGTCACCAAAGCAATCATCGCTAGGCTTCCAGCAAATAGCGGATATCCTGGACCTTGCGAGCAAGGGCCTCGTCTGTATCCATCTGCTTGATCAGTGAACGGACTGCGGCGATCACAGAAGAGTAATCGCGGTTAAAAAGCATCCCGATTTTTTCGTGGGAATCCGTAGTCATTTCGCGGCAAAGGTACATCGCCACCTTACGCGGAAGCGAGACACCCGCATCCTGACGCTTGCTCGCAAGCGCCACCATGTCGGTACCGAACTCGAGAGCCACCACTTCGGCAATTCCCTTGATGGTCAGTTCCTGCATACCGGTAGGGTTCGAAGGAGCCACCAGACGCTTGACTGCGCACAGGTCCAGATTTTCCTGGCAGAACTGGTTCATCGCAGAAAGGCCGTTCAACATTCCCTCGATTACGCGCACATTTTCGCGACGCGGAATAGAAAGGAACCTGCAAATTTCTTCGCGATCCTTGTCGACAAACGGAATATTCATCGACTTTTTCTGGATAAGCTTCATGCGAGTCGACAAGTCCGGTTCATCGATACCGACTGCCACGCAGGATTCCAGCGGTGCCAAAAGTTCCGCCGAGATGCAAGGAATAGACGAATGACCCACAGGCTTCTTTTCGCCATCGGCAAGACGGTTGAACTGGGACGGATGTCTATCGCAAGAAAGCACGACCTGCTTCCCCATCGCACGCAAATGCTTAATCAAGATTGCAAGACGCCTCTGGGTCGCCGCGGCATGTTCGAGCAGCTGAACATCATCCAGCAAGAGAATATCGCACTTTTCGTATTTTTCCTGGAACTCTTCGGCCAGTTCGCGAACATTGCCCGACTTGACACTCAACGCCTTGCTCATGGCAGTCGCATCACGCAGGAAATCGTAAGCGTGACAATAGACGATACGCGTATGAGCCCTGGACTTCTGAATCTGAGCGGCCACCGCCTGCAACAAGTGCGTCTTTCCAAGACCCGACTTGCCATACACAAACAGCGGATTCAGCGCCGGGTCGCCCGGATTTTCGGCAACGGACTTGCAAGCCTCGCAAGCGGTAAAGTTGCAGTCGCCCTCAACAAAGTTTTCAAAAGTGTAGCCCGCATACAGCGAAAGCTTACGGCGAATCACCTTCTTCGGTTGCGGCTTCTGAACCGCACGCGGAATGACGGGGAAAACGGGAGCGGCCTTCGGAGTCACCGCCTGCTTTTCCGGCGCCACGATACGGATGCGGAAACCCACATATTCCGAACCCAGCACCTGTGACAAGGCCTTGTTCAGAATGTCCCCGTAATGGGAACGAATCCAGTTTTCACGCAACTCGTCGGGAACGGCAATCTGCACGTATCCGTCAAAAAAACCTTCATAATCGGCCGCATCCAAAATGGTGAGGCCAAAATAGTCGTTACATTCCTCGCGAAGGAGGTCAAGCACGCGCTGCCAAACAGGGACTGCCTGGAGTCGGGCGGAGGGTTCAACCAAAGAAACAGTGTTTGTCACAATCTACCAATGATCTAAAAAGCAAGGTGAAAGTTAAATAAAGCTCCCCGACAAAAACTCACTTTCTTAAAAAAATCTTCCAAAGTGCCATTTTTGGCCCGTTTTGACCAAATTTATTTTTATCCCCCGCTGTTCCCAAAACTCTACAAACAAATCACGCCTTTAGTCACTCTCCAATCCATTCTCAACCCCTATGATTAACACAACTTATCAACAGAAAAATTTTGGACTATCTCTTGACAAAAAGCACAACAAAATTTTACACAAATGAGCAGTATTTCAAACTTCTTATAAAAAAATAATAGCCGTTTTTTGACAAAAATCGGCAATTTTTCGTAGAAAATCTTGACAGACAACAATTTAGCGATAGGTGCAAAATGCGCCCTACAGAAAAAGGACCTCGATGAGGTCCCGTCAACAAAATATAAACCGCAATTATTTGTTTTCGTCCAGCTTCGAATGGAGCGTTTCGAGGCGGCGTTCCAGGAGTTTCTGGATTTCGGGCAAGAGGGAATCCTTGATGCGGTCCAGATACAGGCACTGCAGCTGAATCATACGGTTACGGTGACGACCGGCATGTTCCTGAATCCAGTGGCTCACGGCTCCCTGACGGTCCTGAACGCGTTCCTGCAAGACCTGCTTGATATAGGTCGTCTGCACCGACATGTAGCGCTGCATATTGAAAGGAAGCTTGTATGTGCGGATGAACTGCTTCAGGTATTCCAGCAGGGAAAGGTTCTGGCAACGACGATCCTGGATGAACTTGCGCAGTTCATCGACATGACTTTCAAAAAAAGGCAGGATGGCTTTATCGTCTATCTGATAAAGTTCCAGTTCATCCTGTTTTTTGGTCGCTTCGTCAACAGCCATATAACAAATTTACGAAAAAAAAACTATTTTTTAAGGTTTCTTCTTAAGAAAAAAGAAAAAATTAGCATTTTTCTGCATATCCGAGACGGCTTCCGACAGGAAGATCCAACCTTCTGTACCCGGGTGGAGCGTATCGGTATCGCCCCCCCTAAAGTCCTTCATCGACAGCACTTCGCAAGAAAACTGCCCTGCCGGAGTCATCAATTCCAGAGAATCGTCCAGGGAGAAGCGGTTCTTGACATTCACGCGGCAAGAATTGGTCGCCTCGTCGTAAGAAAGCACCTGCGCGACAACGCAACCACCCTCGGCATCTTCGTGCGTCGACTCGTAATTCTGCGGAAGCGGGCCCTTCATAAAGCCGGTCATAAAACCGCGACCGTCCACGAACGAAATCGCCCTGCGGGCTTCAGCAGAAACTTCAAGCGGTTTACCCGCCTCGGCCTGCGCTGCACAAGCATCGATTGCCATACGGTAGGCACGCACGACCTGACTCAAGTAGTACACCGACTTGGTACGGCCTTCGATTTTAAAGGAATCAAGTCCAGCCATCATCAAGTCCGGAATCACATCCATGGCGCAAAGGTCACGGCTACTCATAAAGTACGTACCCCAGGCATCTTCATCCAAGGCGATGGGGTCAAGTTCCGGACGGTCCGTACGCTGCAAGGTGAATTCGCCTTCGTGTTCGCGATAGTTTTCGCACTGCGGTTCAGGATTGGCGTACAGGCGGTAAGGCATTCGGCAGCTGTTATCGCAGGCACCCTGGTTCGCATCGCGGCGGGTCACCCAGTTGCTCAACATGCAACGGCCCGACATCGACATACACACAGCACCATGAACAAAAACTTCAAGTTCCAAGTCCGGGCAACGTTCCTTGATTTCCACAACTTCGGACAAGCGGAGTTCGCGACTCAAGATAATGCGACGCACCCCGAGACCTTGCCAGAACTTCGCAGCCAAATAATTGGTCGTATTCGCCTGCACCGACAAGTGAATTTCAACTTCAGGGCGCACCTCACGCAACCACCCCACAAAACCGGGGTCAGCCACGATCAATGCGTCGGGACCCAAGTCGATTGCAGCAAGCAAAGCCTTCTGAAAGGCCTCGACCTTGACATTGCGCGGAATCACGTTACTCGTCAGGTAGAATTTCTTCCCGAGACGGTGGGCATATTCGATACCTTCGGCGAGGTCGTCCAGATTCTTGAAACCATTTTCGCGGGCACGGAGCGAAAAAGCGGGCTGCCCCGCATAGACGGCATCGGCACCGTAGGCAAAGGCATACTTCATTCGGGTCAAATCACCCGCAGGAGCTAATAACTCAGGAAGTTTCATAAGTTTCCAACTGCGTCATCCTGGATTCCGTCGCTGCGCTCCAGAATGACTGTTCCTTTTGCGTCATCCTGGAACCACGAAGTGGTGACGGGATCCATAAGCAACATTAAACTACCACTTGAATCCTGTTCTTAAATAAACCTTTTCATCGTTAAACAAGGTAATCTCTCCCAGGAAGAATACATATTGTCCTTCGTAGCTGAGGGACGGCGTGAGAGAATACTCCATCTTTGCGCCACGCAAGAAATGCTTCGGAATTTTCAGATGGTTGTTCGGCGTCGTGTCGTTCACGGCACTGCCGTAATCCGTTCCCTTCCAGAACCAGCTGTTACGAAGCGAGGCGAAAATGCGGTGATCCAGCCTTCCATAGACCGTAGCATCAATCCTCTGGCTATTGGGACCATTCTGGTTACCGAGCGGACGACCGAGATGCTCCATCTGCGCCGTATACTTCTTAAAGTGCGAATACACATAAGGTTCGATGCGGGCATATTCCGCGATGAAGCCCGATTCCAGCAGGTGCGTACCGATGTTGAAATCGTGTGCCCCATGCATACCGGCCATCCACGCCCACTTGGCTTCGATATTGTCGTTACGAGCAAGGCTCACCGGGCTTTCCATATCGTCGAGGAAGTATTCCGTATAAATACGGAGCGACCTGAAGAGGCGATAGTTGAAGTCAAACGAAAGCGAACCGTTGTTGCTATCCTCGGAATAGTTGCCCTTTTCCATGAACAGCGGAACCACCGGTACAAAGAGCCACGGTTTCAGATTGTCGTACTGGATTTGCAGTTCGCTGATACCGAATGTCGCATCACCCACGGCCAATTCGTAACGGTGACCGAAAATGTTGCGGGTTTCATCGATATTCTTGGCGCTCATACTCGAATAGATGCGCAGGTCACCATAGAACGACATCACGCGCAAGGGGCCAAGCTTCATATCGAGCGAAAGCATATTGTACGGGAGCGCAAACTGGTTCAGGCTCAAGTTGTTGTAGTAACCAGGGCCCCAATGCATCACGTCGCGGCCGAAGTCGAGGCGAGCCCAGTCGTAGTTCAAGGCAAAATGGGCTCGGTAGCGGGCATAACTCGTGTATTCCAGTCCAGAATTGTTCTCTTCCTTCTGGACTTCCAGGAATTCCCCGTCGAACGACCTCGGATACTTCGCCGAATGGTCTTCGTCATAAATACGGGCATCCAAAACGAAATCGACGGAATCCGCATAACCGCGCAGGTAAATGCCCCCGTCAATTCCCGGCCAAATCGTATCGCCGAGCGCTTCGCCACCACGGTAATCGAGGCCGCCCACCAACGACATCGCCAAGGCCATACGCGGCACATTCAAGTTCTTGAGTGCGGCATTGCACACCGAATCCTGCGACGAGCAGGAATCGCGATAACCCGAAATAGCGGCACCATGTTCACTATCGTAATAGAGCAGCGCCTTTCCCTCGGAGTTCACGAAATTCTTGCGGAAGGTCGTGTCGCGTTGCGGATAGGCGAAGAACTGGCGGCCCTCGCCCGTCGTCACACGGTGCAGTTCAAACAGCATCGGAGAGTTTTCCAGAAGCCGCAAGTTGCGCACATTTTCGGGACCTACCACCGGCGAGGCGGCAAATGCCTGGATCGCGGCGAAAGCCATCATCAAGGAAACAAGGGACAGGGTTGTTTTCTTCATAAAAATTTCCAAGACAAATTAAGTGAGTACCTGGCCAAGCATTCCGAACAGTTCTGACGGAGTAACCGGTTTGGATATCAGTCCGTTCATTCCCGCCTTGTTCGCGCGCTGACGGTCCTCATCAAAGACATTGGCTGTCAAGGCCAGTATCGGAATCTTCGCATTCCGGGGATTTTCCAGCTGACGAACCCTCCGAGCCGTCTCAAAACCGTCCATTCCAGGGAGGCGCAAATCCATCAAGATGACATCGAACGAACCCGCCGCGGAATAATCAATCTTTTGGACGCATTCCGAGCCCGATTCCACACAGACGACTCGCATGCCGGCATCCTTCAGGATCTCCCCCACGATTTCGCAGGTTTTCGGATCATCATCGACCAGAAGGGCGTGCTTTCCGGCCAGCTTCACATGGGTTGCGCCCTGGTCCGCCTTCGGGGAAACGTCGTCCTCGTTGGCAGTCCGAAGCGGAAGCGTCAAGACAACTCGCGTACCTTCGCCCACACGGCTCGTCACCTTCACGGTACCATGCATCAGGTCCACCAGCTTTTTCACGATGCTGAGACCAAGTCCCGTACCTTCCACGTTGCGAGTCAGGGCAGTCTGTTCGCGTTCAAACTCGTCAAAGATGCGGGGCATGAATTCTTCGGAAATGCCGACACCCGTGTCTTCCACAACAATTTCAACATTGCACATCCCCGGCGTTTCGTGGGCGCAGTCACGCAGAGAAACACGCACCAGCCCGTGCTCACGTGTGAACTTGATTGCATTGCTCACCACGTTCAGCAGGATCTGCTGGATTTTCACCTTGTCCGCATAGACATACTGGTTCTTGAAATTTCTGGAGACCTGAAGAAGAACGTTCTTCTGGATCGCCGCCTGTTCAAAGGTCGCAACAATCCAGTTCGTCATTTCCAACGTATAAACCGGTGTCTCGTCCAAGGTTTCTACGCCAGATTCGATTCGGGCCATGTTCAAGACAGAATTAATCAGTTCCAGGAGCAATTCACCCGCATTGTGGATATTGTTCAGGTAGCGTTCGAATATAGACTTCTCTTCCTTGGAAATGTTCATGTTCCAAAGGGTCTTTTTCGCCAGGGCCTCGTAGCCAAGCACCGCATTCATCGGAGTGCGGATGTCATGGCTCATATTGAAGAGGAACTTGGACTTCGCCTTGTCGGCCGTGCGAGCCTGATCCAAGGCGCGGACAAGCTCCATCCGCTGTTCGTTCAAGGCCTTGCGCTTTTCCAGTTCCGCCGACATGACATCGTCAATAATCTTGAAGCCCATCACAAATTCCGGACGGGTCTTGGACGGTTTTACGAAATGCGCCTGAAGATAATGAATATCATTCTTGGCAAAAATGCGGTAGGTTAATTCAAACCGCTCTTGCTTCATGAATTCGCGACGCAGGTTTTCCAGGTTCGCAATCCGTTCAAAGGCGGAACGATCTTCAGAAACGACCATTCTCTTTTGGTAAAGGGACATCAGGGAATCGTAACGGACGCCCTGCCCCGCCACTTCTTGCATCAAATGTTCAATGGTGGGATGAATTCTATAAGCCACCATTTTTCCCGTATCCAGATTGACTTCAAAAGCACTACCATACGATTCGGTCAAGGCGTTGATGACATTCAAATGACGGCCTTCGTTTTCGGAATGCAAACGACGATTCGTCTTGTACACGGAGTGCAGGTAAAGAATGAAAAACAGGGCGACCAGCAGAATGGCGGCAATTGCACGGCTATTATTTTTCCATGAGAATTCCTTCAGGATATGGAACGGCACCATCTGGATGACGACCCATCCCGTATTTGAGACACGTGCTACCCCAGCGACAGAATTACCGTAATCCGTAGAGAAGCTAAAGGCCGCCGTAGATCCAGCCACCGCCTCCTTCTTAAACGTTTCTACGACATTTAACGGCATGAATTCCTGGGATTTCTTTTCGAACTGCTGGCCGTAGACATTGTCGTCCATATTCGAAGAGACTATCTTCATGCGGCGATCACAAATCAACGAAACTACTTGTTCACCAAACAGGGAGCAATCCATCATCGAACGGATTTCGGTATTGCCCCCTAGGATACCCGCCACAACCCCCACGATTGAGTCGCGATAGAACAGCGGCGTATAGACCATCACCTGCGCTTCTGACGCGTATAGCGGGCGATAATCCACCCATATTCCCGTTTCGCCGTGCATTCCCCGCTGAAAAAATTCACGGTCGGACACATCGTACGAAGAATCGCCATAAGCCGTATTCCAGCCGTCACCACGAACATATTCAATTCGTGAAAAAGGGGTTTCAGCTTGTTTCGAGCGGAAAAAAGACTCCGGATTTTGCAGGACAGGCCCGGTCATTTGGCGGGTCGCCATAAGAGAAACCAGCTTAACACTGCTCTGCGCATAGCGCATACTGGTTTCTATTTCCATGGCGACACTTTCTACATTCTGCGCGATGGTATTTTCGACCTGCTTAACAAAATAGACGCGCGAAAAAAAGGAGTACAGACTGATGACAACAATCACCGCGACCGCCATCACGACCACCGCGGGACTAGGAGCCATCCACTTTTTTAACTTTATCTTTTTCATGCTTTCAAAAACAAATCCAATTATAACAAAATTTTTACTAATATATAGGGCGTATGAAGGATTTGACCATTGAACACAAGGCCGAAAAGGAACGTTGCATTCTCGTAGGGATCTCTACCCCGAAGGTTCGCCCCTGGCTTGCCTCCGAACAGCTCGCTGAATTGGGCAGGCTCGCCGAGACCGCAGGCGCCGAAGTAGTGCAGAGTTTTTTGCAAAGGGTGCAGAACTTTAGCCCCGCAACGCTCATTGGCGAAGGCAAGGTGAACGAGGTCAAGGCCGCCCTTGCAGAACTGAACGCCAAGATGGTGGTTTTTGACGACGATTTGTCAGGTTCGCAGGTCAGGAACCTGGAACAGAGACTCCCCGGAATTAAGGTACTTGACCGCACGGGGCTTATCCTGGACATTTTTGCGAAGCACGCCGTCACGGCAGAAAGCCGCCTGATGGTCGAAGTAGCACAGCTCCAATACATGATGCCGCGCCTTACCGGCGCATGGACACACCTTTGCCGTCAGCACAACGGAGGCATCGGCACCAAGGGCCCCGGCGAAACTCAGCTCGAAACCGACCGCCGCATGATCCGCAAGCGCATTCAGGAACTTAAAAAGAAGCTTGAAAAAATCGAGGACGCCCGCGAAAGCCAGGCAGAAAACCGAAACGACATTTTCCACATCGGAATCGTTGGCTACACGAACGCAGGCAAGTCTACGCTCACCAACCGCCTGACCGGCGCCGACGTGTATGTAGAAGACAAGCTGTTCGCGACCCTCGACAGCACCACGAGAAAGCTCTACCTCGACGGAGAAAACATCATTCTATCCGATACCGTAGGCTTTATCCGTAAACTTCCGCATAACTTAATTGAGACCTTCAAGAGTACACTCGGCGTCGCCTCGCACGCGGACTGCATCCTGGAAGTCGTAGACGGCTCCGCTCCCGACTATCGCGAACACCTAGAAGTCACTCACAAGACACTCGAAGGAATCATCAGCAAAGAAACTCCGCGCATACGCGTATTCAACAAGGCCGAAATCTGCGACGAGGCCCGCCGCACGGAACTCCGCGAAAATTACCCCGAAGCAATCCAGGTGAGCGCCCGCGAGAACATCGGCATGGAACGCCTCCGCGAAACATTCAAGGAACAGCTCGCCGCCTGGCACATAAAGCGCGAAGCCCACGAACAAAAGGAAAAGGAACGCAGCGAAGCCCCGTGGAGGGAATAGCTCCGCTTTATCTCCCCCTTCCGATTTGTAAAAAGCCAATCCCTATGAACCGACTTTTAAGGGCTTGTCAGTTTATTTGCGAGCCATCCCCCATTTTGTCATCAAGATCTATCAAATCATTCGACAAAAATTCAGCAACATTCATTCCTAGAAACCCTGTTCACGTAGAAACTTCTTCACGAGCAGGACTGTTTCGCTAATATCCTGTTTATGCTCATTTTTTTCAGCAATATCGGCAGCTTTGAGAAAACGCTCCGCGTCTTCCCCATAAAGCGTCGGTATTGATCTTATTTCTACAGCCATAGGTTTATCCTCACATTAAAATAGGTTTTAAGTTTTCTATTGTCAATACAGGGATCCTTTCTGATTCCCTATTACTATACACGTATTTTTGAAGCACTCACCCCCCATTTCCCCGAAAAATTTATTTCTTTTTACAAAAAAGCCCATGGATTAATCCATAGGCAATACTCAATAAAACGAAAAAAGCTATTCCATTACCCGCTTCAAGGGAAAGTCGAACTGGATTGCACGCGGGGTTTCAATCTTGTCGAATTTAATCTGGTAGCAAAGGGCCTGTTCGTCGACCTTGGCGACGGTTCCAAAGCCCATGATGCGGTGGAAAACACGGTCGCCCACGGTAAATTCCGCGGCAGGAGCCTTTTTCACGAGGCCCAAAATTTCGTCGCTGAAAAGTTCTCGGTTGCGGTCAGATTCAGCGATGTAGGCGCGAGCCTCCTGCAGTAGCTTCTCGGAAACGCCGCGAACCACATGCAAGTCGGTCATATCCATTTCAAGCAGGAACCGCGACGGGTACCGGCTCGATTCTTCGCCGACGCCGTCTTCGGCATCGCTCAGGAACAGCACATTTTCGGCGCGGGTAAGCGCCACGTACGCAAGGCGGCGTTCTTCTTCCAGCTGCATCTTGTTCTCGATGCGCTTGACCGGGAAAAAGCCCTCGTTCATTCCACATACGAACACGTAGGGAAATTCCAGCCCCTTGGAATTGTGGATGGTCATCAGCTGAACGCGGTCACGGTCGCCGTCGTTTTCGTCGGAGTTCGTAAACAGCACAATATTCTGCAAAAATTCGTCGAGCGTCGCATCTTCTTCGAGAATGTTTTCAAATTCGAGCAGGCCCTGCTTGAGTTCCGCAAGGTTGTCGAGGCGGTTCTCGTCGCCATCGAGGCGCAGCATTTCTTCGTAACGGGATTCACGCATCAGCCGCGTAAACACTTCGGTAATGGGCATATCGCGATACTTGAAACGGAACTTTTCAATGAGCGACACATACTCCCCCACCTTGCTTTTCGCAAGGAACGCCTTGCCGTCAAAATCAGGGAGCATTCCCTCAACCATCGCATGGAGAGTTTCGTAAAGAGTCATCCCCCGCTCATCGGCCAAAGTCGCAAGCGCCGCCACCTTTTTCGGGCCAAACTGACGCTTAGGCGTATTTACCGTACGTAAGAATGCCATGTCGTCGCCGTACACCAGCATGCGCAAGTAGCAAATGGCATCCTTGATTTCGGCCCGTTGGTAAAAGCCCACGCCGCTATAGACCTTGTACGGAATATCGGCTGTCATCAGCGCCTCTTCGACAGAGCGCGACTGCGCGTGCATGCGGTAAAGCACAGCAATATCCTTTTTCGCGACCCCGTTCGCAATCGCCTCCTGGATGTTCTCGACAATCCACGAAGCCTCGTCGCGGGTATTTTTCGCGTGACAGAACACGGGCGTCTTTCCACCGCTACGCATGGGGCGCAGCACTTTCTCGATACGGAACTCGTTGTTCCTGATAACCGCATCGGGGAGCTTCAAGATGCTCGGCGTACTACGGTAATTGTTCTGCAGAAGGATCGTCTTCGCGTCCTTATGCACCTTGTCAAATTCCAAGATGCGGTTCACATCGGCACCGCGCCAGCCGTAAATCGTCTGGTCAGGGTCCCCCACCACGAACAAATTATGGTGGTAGCTCGAAAGGAGTTCGGCGAGCTGGTACTGTTGCAAGTCAATGTCCTGGAACTCATCGACCATCACGTACATCATGCGCTCGCTCCATTTCTTGAGTTTTTCGGGATAATGCTGCAAAATGTACAGGGTCACTAGAATCAGGTCGTCAAAATCGAGAGCGAAATTCTTCTTTTGCTCGTAAAGATAGCGATAATAGACCTTATGCCACTTGTCGGGGGCATTCTCCACCATTTTAAGCAGATCATCGTTTGCCGTAGCCGAATCGTGTCCCGCAAACCATTCCACATACGAGATATCGTTGCCCTTGCGGCCGCCGATAAAGTCGATGGCACTACTGATGCGCAAATCCTTAAGCGAATAGCCGAGTTCAACGTAGGCCTTTTTCACCAGCGACTTCTGGTCTTCTTCGTCGAGCACCAAAAATTCCTTGGGGAACTGGAGCACATGAATATCTTCGCGCAAAAGCCGCACACAAAAGCTGTGGAAAGTCGAAATGTAGCCCGAATCGTCGCCCTTCAGCATGGTGCGGATTCGCTTTTTCATCTCGAAGGCGGCCTTATTCGAAAAAGTCGCGCACAAGATGTTCGACGGCGAAATTCCCAGTTCCTTGGCCAAGTACAGGTAACGGTGCGTGAGCGTCCGAGTCTTGCCGGAACCCGCCCCCGCAATCACGCGAATATAGCCTTCGGTAGTCTCTACAGCGAGCCTCTGTTCGTTATCGAGCCCGTCCGTGATTGCCGAAACCGGTCCATTTGTCAAGTCAAAATTACCCATCATAACCTATATATCGCCGTTTATCCCAAAATTATAAAATCTATTATGTAAATTTTTCTTCTTTTGCTAAATTTGTGCACAATGGAAGGAAGGACCATTACTCTACCCGTAGCCCTTACCGCAACAAACAGCAAAGAATTGTTGCGGGAGTGTCGGCGCACGCTCTACAAGGAGCCGCTCAACCTCGACGGTTCTTCCCTCACGCGCATGGACTACAGCGGCGATGCCTTCTTTGCGCTTCTCGCCGACTTAAGCGAAAAGACCGGCAACAAGCTCACGCTCGCCCACTTTAGCGAAGAAATCAAGGCGCAGCTCGGGGCACTCAAGAAAGAGAAAATTCCCGAAAAAGTCAAGACGGGCTACAGCAATTTCCTCGAAGCCCTCGGCGCAAAGACCATCGTCATCGCCAAGGAAGTCGCCGAGGTGTTCATCCTCTTGAACATGAGCATCTACTGGATGATCTGCGGTCCCTTCGACAAGGGGCGCAGCAAGTTCGGAGGTACCGCCAAACAGGTCTTTATGCTCGGCACCGAAGCCACGGGCATCTGCTTTTTGATGGTCGCCCTCATCTGCTTCACCATGGCGCTCCAGAGTTCGTTCATGCTCAAGGCCGTGGGCGGCGGTTCCTACCTCGCCTCGGGGCTTGGCTACCTGATTTTTGCCGAAATTAGCCCACTTTTGACAACCATTATCTTGGCGGGACGTTCCGGCAGCTCCATTGCAGCTGAAATTGCGAACATGTCCGTCTGCGAAGAAATCAAGGCCATCAAGACCATGGCAATTTCGCCGGTACAGTACCTGGTGGTTCCCCGCTTTATCGCGATGACCATCTGCACGCCGATTCTTGCCTTCTGCGCAGGTATCGCGGGCTGCCTCGCCGGCTTCCTGATCGGTTACTTTTTCTTTGACATTTCTTTTGCGAACTACTTCCAGTCCATTCGCGACGGGATTCCGCCGATTCTTTTCTTAAAGAGCACCGTGAAATCCATCGCATTCGGTTGGCTGGTCACGCTGATTTCTTGCAACAAGGGCCTCAACGCCGAAGGCGGTGCCGAAGCGGTGGGCCTCGCAACAACCTCCAGCGTCGTAGTTTCGATTTCTGCCATCATTGTCGCAGACTGCGCGTTCAGTTTCATATTCTACTAGGGGCAACAATGGACGACATTACACTCAAAGTAGATCACCTGAAAGCCGGTTACGACGGAAAGACCGTTTTGAACGATATTTCGTTCGACGTCAAGAAGGGCGAAATTCGCATGATTCTCGGAAGTTCCGGTTGCGGCAAGTCGACGCTCATGAACAACATCCTCAAGCTCTACAAGTCCGAAAGCGGAACCATCACCTATTTCGGCAAAAAGTTCGGAGCCAAGGAAGGGCTCGATTTCGAGACTCGCCTGCGTACGGGCGTGTTGTTCCAGAACGGAGCGCTCCTTTCGGATTTGACCGTGGCCGAAAACGCCATGCTTCCGCTCATCCGCAGCATGCCCTACATGCCCAAAAAACAGATGGAAGCGATCGTGGCCGACCGTCTCGAAAAAGTCCACCTGTTGCACGCCTTCCACAAGTATCCTTCCGAACTTTCGGGCGGCATGAAACGCCGCGCAGCCCTTGCCCGCGCCATTGCCCTCAAGCCGGAGTTGCTCTTTTGCGACGAGCCCTCGACCGGACTTGACCCGGTAACCGCCCGTTCCCTCGACGAACTTTTGTTGGAGCTTCGCGACACGCTCGGGGTATCGATGGTCATCGTGAGCCACGAACTCGAGAGCATCAAGATCGTCTGCGACCGTTTTATTTACCTGAAAGACGGCTACGTGCTCATGGACGGCACCTTGCAGCAGGGGCTCGACAGCGACGACCCCATCCTGCGGCATTTCTTCAACAGGCAATGCCCCAAGGAAGAGGACCACAATGAATATTACCATTTTAACTTTATCGACTGATTTGGAGTAACCATGGAAACCACACGTGCCGAAAGAATCAAGATTGGCGCCTTCATGCTCCTCTGCGGAATCATGATTTGCGTGTTCCTGGGCTATGTACTTTCGCGTTTCTTGAACAAGGAATACGACAACTATTATACGGTATTCAGCGAATCCGTTATCGGTCTTTACAAAGATGCGCAGGTCAAGCTGAACGGTATCGATGTCGGAAACGTCACCGAAATTGCAATCGATTCATCGAACCTGAGCCAGGTGATTGTCCGTTTCCGCGTGAACAAGGGAACGCCCATCAAGCTCGGCACCCGCGCCGGCATGACGCATGGCATTTCGCTCACCGGCGAAAAGCAGATCGTGCTTTCGGGGGGCCGTTTTGATGAACCGGACGTCGCCGAAGGCGGTTTCGTTCCCGCCGAAAAAACGGCATTCGACGCTATCGCCAACAAGGCGACCGACATCATTGGCCACGTCGATTCCCTGATGACGAACCTCAACAGCATTTTCTCGGAAGAAAACTCGCAAAGCATCAGCAATTCGCTCAAGAATTTCGAAAATGCCACGCAGAACCTGAATCGGCTGACACAGAACCTGAATGCGCCCATCAACAACATCTCGAATGCGGCGAACTCCATGAAGAACGTTCTCTCCGAAATCGAAGAAGCCAAGATTGCCGCCAAGGCGGGCGAAAACATGGATGTCCTTAAGGAAAAGCTCGAAGCCATCGACACGAAGGCGATGAACGAAAACCTGACGCAGGCGATGGAATCCATCAAGCAGCTCACGCAGCGGCTTGACCAGGTGGTGTACAAGAACCAGGACCAGGTGGGCGACGCCGTCGTGGAACTCAACGCCGTCCTCGAGAACCTCGAAGAATTTACGCAGAAAATCAAGAACAATCCGTCGTTGCTGATTCACGCCGAAAACAAGAGCCGGAGGAAATAGCCATTGAATTGTCATGCCGGACTTGTTCCGGCATCAAAAAGGGACATTTATGATTCACAAAATCACATTAATTCTTTTCACCTTAGCGCTAGCGTTCTCGCTCACAGCCTGCCTGGGTGGCGGCTCCAGCGAGCCCACCAAGTACTACACTATCGCTGTTGAAAACATCAGCATGCCCTCAACCGAGGCATTCGCCGACAAGCGCCTGCAAGTGCGCAAGTTCACCATCGAGCCCGCCTACCAGCGCGCAAACATCGTCTACCGCGAATCCGCCTACGACTTTATGTTCTACGACCTGGACCTGTGGGCCAGCCGCCCCGAACACATGATGGCGCAAGTCGCAAGCGAATACCTCGCCAAGAGCGGCCTTTTCAAAAGCGTCGAGACCAGGGCAAACGGCAAGCCCGACTTTGAACTCCTCGGAAACATCGTCGCCATCGAAGAAGTGGACGAAGGCTCCTCGCAGTACGCACGCCTCGCCGTGCAGCTTACCTTCCGCAAGACAGAAAGCGACGAAGCCCTCTGGGAAAAATCCTTCGACCAGAAAATGAGCATGGGCGACCGCGAACCGCGAACCACCGCCGAGACAGTCTCAAAACTTTTCGGCAAAATCATGGAAGAAGCGCTCGGGGAAATATCTCGCAAGCTCTAGAAATTTTCTCCGATTTTAGGCTCTTTTTTGTGATTTGTACCTATAAAAATGCTGTTTTTCCCATTTTATAGGTACAAAACAATTCCGCAAGGCAAATTATATTGAACTTGTACCTATAAGCAATGTCAAAAGGCTAGTCTTATAGGTGCTTTTTTCGAGCCTTTAACATTAATTTGTTTGCAAAATAAGAAAAACGTACCTATAAAAGGATTGATTTTCAAAACTTTATAGGTACGAAATAAAAAAATCATTTTTCAAATACCCATAAAAAGAACTTGTCGCCCTATTTTATAGGTACCGAAATTACAAATTCCGCAATTACAGGTCCCGCAACGGACAAAGCTAGAGCCAGTCGCCGAAGCTCGAATCGCTGGGCATACGCCAGTCGGCACGCGGCGACAGGGAAATCGTTCCGACCTTCGGGCCGTCCGGAATACAGCTGCGCTTGAACTGTTGCGTAAAGAAACGGCGCACGAATACGGCAAGCGCCTTTTCCAGTTCCTCGTCGCTATACTTCCCCGCAAAGGCATACTTCGCGAGGAACAACATCTTTTGCGGAGTCGCACCGTACTTGGCAAAATGATACAGGTAGAAGTCGTGGATTTCGTAGGCGCCCAGAATACTTTCAGTCTTCTGCGCAATCTGTCCGTTGGCATCGGCAGGTAACAGTTCCGGCGAAACCGGTGTATCAAGAATATCGCGGAGAACCAGGGAAAGTTCATCGGCCGTCTTTTCGTCGGCAATGAAGTTCCTCGCACGGTCCGCATACCAGCCCACCACGTGGCGCACGAGCGTCTTCGGGATATCGCAGTTTACCGCATACATCGACATATGGTCGGCATTGTAGGTGCTCCAGCCAAGCGCAATTTCGGAAAGGTCTCCCGTTCCCACCACGATACCGCCTTCCTTGTTCGCGATATCCATCAGGATCTGGGTGCGTTCACGGGCCTGCACATTTTCGTAGGTCACGTTGAGCGTATTCGGGTCGTGGCCGATGTCCGCAAAATGCTGCATGCACGCCTTCTGGATATCGATCGTACGAAGTTCCACGCCCAACAGTTCCGCCATCGAGACGGCATTGTTCTTGGTGCGTTTCGTCGTTCCGAAGCCAGGCATCGTGAGCACGAGAATTTCGCTTGCAGGGCGTTTCAGCAACTTGAATGTTTCCGAAATCACGAGCAATGCCAGCGTCGAATCGAGCCCGCCGCTAAGCCCCACGACCGCACGTTTGGTATGCGAAGCCTCGATGCGTTTCGCAAGCCCCGCACACTGGATATTGAAAATTTCCTTGCAGTTCTGGTCACGGGTTTCGGCATTCCCCGGAACAAACGGAGTTGGAGCCACGAAACGATACTTGAGGCTCTCCATCGAGCGCAGCCCGTCAAAACCTGCCGCACGCGCATAAAATTCGCGGCTATCGAAATCCTGGAACGAGCCTTCGCTCAATCGCTGCATGTTCAGGCGTTCCACGTCGACATCGGCGTAGATGATTTCGGATTCGCGGCTGTAATTTTTCGTCTCGGCAAGCATCGTCCCGTTTTCGGCAATCATCAGGTGACCGCTAAAGACCATGTCCGTCGTCGATTCGTGCACCCCCGCCGAAGCATACACATAGGCGGCCATGCAACGGGCCGACTGGTTCATCACCAGGTTGCGGCGATAGTCGCCCTTGCCCACCAGGGCGTCACTTGCAGAAAGGTTCACAATCACATTCGCACCGGCCAGGGCAAGTTCACCGCTCGGAGGAACAGGCGTCCACAAGTCTTCGCAGAGTTCCACGCCGACACGTACCTCGGAGCCCTCGCCCTTCACCGTAAAGAAATTCGTCACCGGCACATCGCCAAACCCTTCGACTCGGCAAATCGGCGCAGCCCCTGCCACACCGCCGCGCAACAAATCGCGGCCACTCGAGAAATGACGTTTTTCGTAGAACTCGCGCTGGTTCGGCAAATGAATCTTGGGCGTCACCGCCACAAGCTTTCCCTTCTGCACAAAGGCGGCGCAGTTGTAGAGGCAACCGAACATACGAAGCGGAAGCCCCACCGCAATCACCGTATCGCTATCCGCAAAAGCCTTCGCAATCTCCGAAAGCGATTCCAGGCTCTTCTTAAGCAACAGCTCCTGATGGAACAGGTCACTGCAGGTGTACCCCGTAATGCAGAGTTCGGGGAACACGACAAAGGCCGCTCCCCCGTCAATCGCCTCGCGGGCGCAACGGATAATTTCAGCCGTATTGTAGGCAGTATCGGCGACTTTCAGCGTCGGGCAAACAGATGCGAATCGGTAAAATCCAAACATAACCTAAATATAGATTAGTTCGGGGATTTCTGCGAGGCAGATCAATGTCCGGACTTGATTCCGAGCTTGTTCATGCGGTAATTCATCATGCGCGGAGAAACGCCCAGGTCGCGGCCCGCGGCAGAAAGGTTGCCGTTGTTGCGCTTGATGGCCTCGGTGATGATTTCCCGTTCATAATTGTTCATCATGACATCGAGAGGAGCCATCTTCGAAGTCACCGCACCGACCGTTCCCGCACTCAAGCTAGTCTGCAGCGAAGGCGGCAAGTTGTAGCTGTGAATGCAGTCGTCGCTTGCGGTAAGCACCGCGCGTTCCATGCAGTTTTCCAGTTCACGCACGTTGCCCGGCCAGTGGTAACTCATGAGCAAGTTGATCGCCGTCGTCGAAAGGCGAACAATCTTCTTGTTGTAGCGAAGGTTCATCTTTTCGATAAAATGTTCCGCCAGCAAGATGATATCGGACTTACGCTTTGCAAGATCCGGCATGGTAATCGGGAAAATGTTCAGGCGGTAGAACAAGTCTTCGCGGAACTTGCCCTGAGAAATCAACTCTTCCAGGTTACGGCTCGTGGCCGCCAAGAAACGCACATCGGAATGGAGTTCCTCGTTGCTACCCACGCGGCTAAAGGTGCGTTCCTGCAAGAAGCGCAAGAGTTTCACCTGCGTTTGTATCGTCAGGTCGCCAATTTCGTCGAGGAAAAGCGTTCCCCCGTCAGCAGCCTCGGCGCGACCGATACGGCGGTTCATCGCCCCCGTAAAGGCGCCCTTCTCGTGGCCAAAAAGTTCGCTTTCCACAAGATTTTCGGGCAGAGCTGCGCAGTTGAGCGTAATGAAGGGTTTGTCCTTTCTTGCAGACAAATTCACAATCGCACGGGCGATCATTTCCTTACCCGTACCGCTACCGCCGCGAATCAAGACAGTCGCATCGCTAGGAGCCACCTGGCGAACCTGTTCGTAAATCTGCTGCATTTCACGGCAGTTGCCCACGAGTTCGCCGGGGTTGTTCGAAAGCATATCGCGAAGCTTGCGGTTTTCTTCGAGCATGGCCTCGCGTTCATTGTGCAACTCGATACATCCGTTCGCCGCATCGCCAGTGATGTTCGCGATAATTTCAAGGAGCGCAACGTCGCGGTCCAAGTCCGTAGAACCATCTACCGGGCGGTCAATCGAAAGAGTCCCGATGACCTGACCGTCGTGAATCAAAGGCACACAAATAAAAGCCACCTGGGAGTCATAATGGCGGCTACCCGTACGGTTCAGGAACCTAGAATCCTTGCGCAGGTCCGGAATCACGTGACTGATGCCGCGTTCGGCGACATGGCCCGTAATGCCTTCACCCATGCGGTACAAACCGCGCTGCTTTTCCGATTCATCGAGCCCGCGGGAAGCTTCAATCTTCAAAGTATCACCAAACAGAAGCGCGAACGTTCCGCGCAGCATTCCAAGTTCGGATTCCAGAATGCCAAGGACGTTTTCCAGCAACTTTTCCACATTGCGTTCGTGGATAATCGCGACGCTGATCTTCTGGATGACAGAAATTTCGGAACCTATTGGGGACGGCATGGACATAAGATAGTAAATGAGGTTTGAGGTTAGAGCTTTTCCCTGATTCTCCTAAGGGCTTCGCAGGTGCGTTCGTAGTCACCGAAGGCGGTCAGGCGGAAGTATCCTTCGCCGCAGGGGCCAAAGCCGCTACCCGGAGTACCCACGACTTCGCAGGTGGCAAGCAGGCGGTCAAAGAAATCGAAGGATTTTTCGCCGTCCGCGATTTTCCACCAGATGTACGGGGCATGTTCGCCACCGAACACCGTGTAACCGGCAGCAGTCAGTTCCTTGCGGATAACGCCAGCCGTGCGCATGTAACCGGCAATGACTTCCTTAGTTTGCTGCCACCCAATCGGGCTGTAAATTGCCTCGGCGGCACGTTGCGTCACGTAGCTCACGCCGTTGAACTTGGTGCACTGTCTGCGGTTCCACATGGCACGGAGTTTCGAAAGTTCATGCGGAATTACCGTATAGGCGCAGCGCACACCCGTAAAGCCTGCCGTCTTGCTGAAACTGCGGAATTCAATGGCGCAAGTGCGCGCCCCCGGAATTTCAAAGATGGAATGCGGCAGCGATTCGTCCTGGATGTAGCAGTTGTAGGCGCCGTCGAACAGAATCAATGCCCCGTTTTCGTTTGCGTAGTTGACGAACTTCTGCAAAGTTTCGCGGCTAAGGACTGTACCCGTGGGGTTGTTCGGGCTGCAAAGGTAAATCAGCTGCACCGGTTCCTTTGGCAAATCCGGCTGGAAATTGTTTTCGGCAGTCGAAGCAAGGTAGGTTACCTTAGAAAAATGTCCGTCACTTTGCAACACGCCAGCACGGCCAGCCATCACGTTGGAGTCCAAATAGACCGGGTAAACCGGATCCGGAATTGCAATCTTTACATTTTCTGTAAAAAGTTCCTGGATGTTTGCCACATCGCACTTGGAACCGTCGCTCACGAAGATATCGTTTGGGTCCATTTCGATGCCGCGGGCGGTGTATTCGCCACGAACGATCGCCTCGCGAACAAAATCGTAGCCCTGCTCGGGGCCGTAACCGCGGAAGGTCCTCCTTTCGGCCATTTCGTCCACGGCCTTGTGCATGGCCTTGATGACTTCCGGGATCAAGGGCGTGGTCACGTCGCCAATACCCAAGCGGATAATGTCGGCATCGGGTTTCTTCGCCTGATATTCCTTGATTTTCTGGGCGATAGTCGAGAAAAGGTAGCTGCCAGGCAGCAAATCGTAATTTGTATTGATGATTGATGAATTCATAATTTGGTTTGAGGTCGTGCCTTCGGCACTTTGTGGTGTGAGGTTGAGAGGATTAGAGAGTTCATTTATCGTTGCTCAGAGGGCGAAGCCCGTCCTCAAAGCGAGTTTACGAGCGACCTCATACCTCAATCGCCCCTCTAAATACTTCTTCTGCGGGGCCGGTCATCAGGACGGGGCCACCTTCTTCGTGCTTGATGTGGAGCACACCACCGTCGAGGATTACGTCGGCTTCAACGCCCACGCGGCCCGTGCGCTGGGCCGCAACGAGGGTTGCGCAACTGCCGGTGCCGCAGGCCATGGTGACTCCGCAACCCCGTTCCCAAACCCGCATGCGGATTTGGGTGGGCGCCGCTCCCGCAGCGGGAATCACCTGCGCAAATTCAATGTTGCAACGGTCAGGGAACTGCTTGTCTACTTCCAAGATGCTCCCCCACTTTTCCAGCTGAATCTTTTCGATGTCATCCACGAAAATCACCGCGTGCGGATTTCCCATCGAGACCGTCTCGGCGGTAAAGTCGAAGCTATCGGCCGTAAGCTTAATCGAGCCCAAGAAATTTCTCGGAAGTCCCATATCTACGCACACGCGACCGTCATCTAAAAGCGCAGGCTTCACCAGGCCGCTCTTGGTATGCAGATTAAAAACCTTCGTGCTATCGTCTTTGGCAAGACCACGACTGCGGATGTACTTCGCCACACAGCGAGTGGCGTTGCCGCACATGGCCGCCTCGGAGCCATCAGCATTAAAAATGCGCATTTCGAAATCAACACCGTTCGGCACGGATTTCGCAGCGGGCCCCACGCCAGCACCGACGCCCGTATCGCCGAGCACCAGGCAACCGTCCTTATCCATCGGAGTTACAATCACCACGCCATCGGCACCGATACCGAAGCGACGGTCGCAAAGTTTGATGACGCGATCTGTAAAGGCAGCACCGTATTCATGAGTCTGTCCCGGTTCATACAACACGAAATCGTTGCCCAATCCGGTCCATTTTGAAAAATTCAATGACATATACTACTCACTGTGTATTTTGTTCGCCCTCTATTTTATTCGCCCCCTCTGCAAAAAATGTGCCAACTTTACAAAAATTGTTAAATTCAATTAAAAACGCCATTTTTTACGCAAGCAAGCTAATTTCAAAAATTTTCTTATTTACATTTATTGTAAAACACACTGTCCGTATTTACATATTTTGTAAAATAATTTATCATAGAATGTAAGGCGCATCTCTAGTTGCAGAGGGGGCGTTGCGGGGGGGGCGTCCCCGCTAGAAGGGGTAGCGCAAGACACGGAGTGGCTGAAGCGAGGGGAAAACGTTCCCCTTTAGCGACCGCTCGGCTCTATAACCTATTAGAAATACGATATCGCCTCGCTCTGTTTTTTCTAAATTACGCGCGTTATGGCAAGAATTAAAAGCGCACCGAACCTCGTCTGGATGGACCTCGAAATGTCGGGGCTCGAGCCGGAGAGGGACGTTATCCTCGAAATCGCGACAATCGTTACAGATCCGAACCTGAATATTTTGGCCGAAGGGCCCGTCCTGGCGATTCACCAGACCGAAAACGTCTTCGAAGGTATGGACGACTGGAACAAGCGTCACCACACCCAGAGCGGACTCGTGGAACGCTGCCGAAAGTCGACCCTCACCATGGCCGACGCCGACAAGATGACCCTCGACTTTATCAAGCCTTTCACCACCGAACGCGGAAACGTGCTCTGCGGAAATTCCATTACGCAGGACAGGCGCTTTCTGTACAAGTACATGCCGCGTATTTCGGGCTGGCTCAACTACCGCAACATCGACGTAAGCTCCATCAAGGAACTGACATTCCGCTGGTACCCTGCCCTGCCCGAATTCGAGAAGATGGAAAAGCATCAGGCCCTCGACGACATCCGCGAAAGCATCGCAGAACTCGAATACTACCGCAAGACGATTTTCAAGACAAGTTTATAAGCCTTTTTCAAGATGGATTTCAACAAGTACCCCCGTCACAACTACAAACCGATTGAACGGCTCCCCTACGCCGTGAGGATGCGCAACCGCATTATTGTTTTCGCCGTCTTTATGGGAATCTGCGCCCTGATGGGCACCTGCATTTTCGGCGGCAACGAACCCGAGAAAAATGACACGGAAATCGTAGACGAAGATACCGACAGCGCTGTCGAAAGTTCCCGCACAGACGCCCCCCGCACCGAAGCCGGTGAACAGCAGACACAAGGCGAAATTCCGACCGGGCTATTCCCTAAAGCCGACTCCGAAGACATCGCGAACATGCAGAGCGCCATTGCCGCCTCTGTCGCACCGACCGAGATGCCGCCCGAAGTGGAAGTAATCGACAGCACGCATATCAAGGCGCAGACCGACGTGTTCATGGCCGAAAAGATCGACAACCTGTTGCGCCGTTTCCGCCCCGAGCACGCAATTATATTGATGGTGGACCCGAAGAGCAACGAGATTATCGCCTGGGGTGAACGCCGCGACAACCACGTGCAGGAAAAACCGGACTATTTCATCAAGAACACCTTCCCTGCCGCGTCGCTTGCCAAGACGATCACGATCGCCGCCGCCATGGAAAGCAACCGCTACTCACTCACGAGCCAGATTCCGATGATCGGCGCAAGCCACACGCTTTACCGCAACCAGCTGCGCGTGAAGGACGGATTCAAGGGACCGTTCATCGAGATGCAGGACGCCTACGCAAAATCCGCTAACCCGCCACTCGCCCTAATAGGCATGAATGTGGGCGCAGACCGCCTGAAATCGGCAGCCAAGAAACTCGGCTACAATATGAATTTCCCCGCCGGACTTCCCGGACGCTCCACGTACGCACCGCCCGATACCGGCTACGGGCTCGCCGAGGCCAGCTGCGGTTTTACCGAAGCGACGACACTCACGCCGCTCCTGGCCGCCGCCCAAGTCCGTGCCATTCTCACTAAAAAGCCGCTTGAAATTCCCTGGGCAAAGAACCTCGACGGTTACGCACCCAAGAGCCGTATCGCCCTCGATGTCGGCAAGTTCACCGAAAACACCTACTACGGGCTCCGCGAAGCGATGGTCCGCAGCGTGACCAACGGAACCGCTCGCAAGAACATTTCGACAAGGCACATGGCCCGCAAGAACTTCAGCGCATTGACGATCGGCGGCAAGACCGGTTCGCTCGACGGACACGACCCGTACGGACGCTACGAGTGGTTCATGGGTTTTGCCCAATCCAAGGAAGATCCCAGCAAGGCAGTGGTACTCGTGATTATGCAGGTCCACGACTTGCAGGGCGTGCGCTCGCAGCCGGCCACACAGGTCGCCGCGATGCTCTTTAACTACTGGGCTCATCAGAATCTCCCCAAACAAGGAAAGTAAAATGGAACCGACTTGGTGGAACCTTATCCCTTCTTATTTTGACGGAACGGCCTTTACGCTCGGGAGCTTCCCGGTGCGCTGGTACGGCATCATGTACATCTTCGCCTTCGTGACGGGCTACCTCACACTGATGCACGTGAACAAGAAAGAAAAGCTGGGCTACACCAAGGACCAGTTCGACAGCCTGTTCACCTGGATTATCGCAGGAATCATTATCGGCGCGCGCCTCGGCTACGTGTTCTTCTACAAGCCGGGCTACTACCTTGCCAACCCGACCGAAATCATTTTCCCGATGACCCACGACGCGCTCGGTTACCATTTCTCCGGCATTTCGGGAATGAGCTACCACGGTGGCATGATTCTCGGTACGATATTCACCTACATCGGCCTGAAGCGCAACAAGATGAACGTGTGGGAAGGCCTGAACCTTTGCTTTATGCTTGCTCCGCTCGCCTACACCTGGGGCCGCTGGGGCAACTTTATTAACGGCGAACTTTTCGGAGAAGTCACTACGAGCGGTATTGGCATGTGGTTCCCGCTCGCCCATGACAGTCCCATTACGAACCCGATTCTGCACCATCCGAGCCAACTTTACGAGATGCTGTTCGAAGGCGTAATCCTGTTCGCAGTTCTGTACAACTTAAGACGCATCCCACTGCTGCGCGACAAGATGCCCTGCCTGTACCTGATGGGCTACGGTCTCTTCAGATTCTTCATTGAATTTTTCCGCAGGCCCGATGCACACCTCGGCCGCGTGGACCTGTTCGGCATGAGCCGTGGACAGACGCTTTGCAGCGTCATGTTCCTGACAGGACTCATATGGCTTATCGTGTTGATTTATAGACAGAAGACGGTTCGTCAGGCTCACCGACCTGAAGCCGCTAGCAGCTCACAGCAAGTTCAGAAATAGCGAGGGCGGGCACCTTCACGCTGGAGAACGGATTGTAGTATTCGTTTCCGACTCCGACCACATTCTGGATGATATCGAAGTAATTCCCGGACAACGTAACACCATCGACGGGGTGTTGGATTACGCCGTTTTCGCACCAGAAACCATGGGCACCAATGCTGAGTTCACCACTCACGGAGCTACAGCCGGAGCCACCTTCCAGGCGCGCCACTAGAAGACACTTGGGGAAAAGCTTTAAGAGGTCAGCAGAAGAGTATTCCCCTGCAGGAACGAGTATGTTCCAGAACGCCGTAGACATCTTGGAGCCGAAGTCGCGGGCACCATTGCCCGTCGTAGCACGACCCGCCTTGGCAGCAGTTTCCAAATTGTAGAGAGCTTCGTTAAAGACGCCGTCCTTGATGACTTCGACACGGCGCGTCAGGCTGCCTTCGGAATCGAAGAATACCTTGTTGCAGAAGTTTTCACCCAGCGGATCGCTCCACAGCGAAAGCTTCTCGGATGCAATTTTCTGACCTTCCTTACCGGCAAGGCGCGAAGTTCCCTTCTGCATAGATTCAGCGATGAACGGCAATCCGTACATTCCCATGAACCGCCCCGAGATGCGTTCCGAGAACACGACTGGAATCTTGCCGCCTTCAATTTTCTTCGCACCGAAAAGTTCGGTGGCATAAGTGGCGGTCTTGTCGGCGATTTCACCCACGGTGAATTCAGCCCAGTCGCGACCGCTCTTGACAAAGTTGCCAAGCTTGCTGATTCCACCGCGCACGGCGACCGCACCCGCACCGACCGATACGGAATTGCCCTTTTCGGTATAGAAGAGGCCCTTGTGGTTTGCGACAATCGAAAAGTCGCGGTTCAGGTCGGCCCCCAGGTACGGAATGTTCTTGATATCGGCAGAACGCGCAAAAGTTTCTTTTTCAAGCTCGATGCAGAAGTCCTTGAGGTCTGCAAGCGTGAGCGATTCCAGCGCCGGATTGTAGTTGGGATTGCCTTCAGGAATCTTTGCAGGGGCAGGAAGTTCGATATCCACTTTTTCGGTCCACTGCGTATGGCAAACCGCATCCTTGATGGTCTGCACAATCGCTTCCTTGGTCAAGCGTTCCGTATGCGCATAGCCCGGACGGCCATCCTTGATTACACGGATGCCAAGCCCTACGGAATCCGAGATTTCGGTATTCTGCACCTGGCCCTGAAAAACAGACAGGCCCTCGGAATGGGAATTCGAGGCAATTACGTCAAACTGTTCCGCCTCGCCCTTCGCGAGGTCACACATACAATTGACAGCATCAATAATATTCATAACAGATCCTTCGACTTCACTTCGTTGCGCTCAGGATGACACTCAACCCCTCTTGGCTTTGCTGGCGAGCATGCGCCAGTAGGCGGCGGGACTTCCCGTCACAGATTCAAGCGATTCGGCGAGTTCGCGGGTAATCTCAACCGTTCCCGCAATCAAACCTTCAAGAATTTCCATCGAGACTCCGATGCGGCGGGCAAATTCCGCCTTGTCCATCTTGAGCCATTCAATGCCTTCTAAAATCGCCTGCCCCGGAGTGGGAGTTCCATGCCTTGCCATAGTCAATTCCTAAAATTCAATCGTTTTCCAGCCTTCGGCGCCAAAGCGCAGGTCGCGTTCTACAAATTCCCAAATCAGGAGTTTCTTGCCCTTGAGCACGCCCGCCTTGCGGGCAAGCTTTTCACGCACGAGTGTAGACGCGCCGCCGTCGCTCACAATCGAGGACACCGGACGGCTGATATTCTTTGCAAAATGAGCAATCCAGCCCGCATTCACGGGCGAATCGGTCTGGTAAATGCGGCTGAAGCTGTCACCGAGAATCAAGATCTTGGACTTGCGGAAATCGTCCTTGAAAGGAGAGACCACATGGCCAGTCACCTGCTGCGCCTTGAACACGTTGAACTTATTGAGTCCACTCATTTCGCCAATGTCGCCCATACGGTCTGCCAAGGAATCGGACACCACATAATCCATGGACGGTTCGCCGATATTGACCTGTCCCGCATCGACCATCGCGTTCACCTTCTTCGCAATTTCACCTGCGGCAAGTTCTGCGCCACGCGGCGTCCAGTGAGTGTCATCGTCCAGATAGAGCGCACCCAGTTTTGCATCGTCCGCCTTTGCAGAGAGGAGCGGCGTATAAAGGTCTACCGTATTCAGCCCGAGTTTCGTCAGAGAATCCAAGATAACCTTGCCATGTCCAGCAAGCTTCAAGCCATCGATACCGGTCAAACGCTCTGGGTAAATACTCGGCTTACCCGGAGTAATCACCACCAGGAGTTCTACGCCCTTCGCCTTCAGCTGGTCTCGGAACTTGAGAATCGCCTGAATCGGGTTATCGAGCTTTGCGCTACGTACATCCAATGGCGACGGCTGCACCAGGAATTCCACATCTTGACGGTAGAAAAGCCAACGGCCTTCGCCTGCCCCCAGAACAACCTTTTCACCAGGATCATTGAAAACATTCCACACCGCCAATTGGTACTTGGGTCGGAAAGCAAGCACAAGCGCGTTTTCATCTTCAACCTTGTTTTCGAACGCACGCAGATAGCGACTGGTCCACACGCCATAATGCTTGATACCGCTAATCGCGCGCCAGACCGAGAAATGCCCGAATTCAGCTACCACCGCCTTCAGCGTAGAATCCACAGTCTTGAAGGTTTCCGGTTCGTCTTCTAGAGCGGTCACCAAGGTATCCGCGAGCTTCAGTAACTTATAGTCCGATTCGGCCGTATCGAGTTCGGCATAGCCGTTCACCGAAAGCGCAACCGCCTCCAGATCCGAAAGTGCGCTGACCACGCCTTCCAGCGACTCGCCCACTTCGCCACCACCGGCAATGGATTCACGGGCCGCAAACCAGGCATCGTTCAACTTGGCGGACGATTCCACCATCCTGGATTCACGCACAAAAGGCGTATAGACGATGTCCTTAAATATATCTAGACTGACGAACCGCTTTTCGCCGCGCAAATCCGCAACCGTCTGCACCGTAAACGGCAACAGCAGCATAATCGCAAAAACGACGACAAAAAAGATATAGAGTTTCTTCACACTAGAAAAATAAAAATTTCAGCTTGAAAAGGGGATCCCCACCTTGGTGGCCATGCGCACAAAGCACTAAAAGTGCTAAGTGCTGTCCGCCCGCCTACGCGGGGATGACATAAAAAAAGAGCTGGCAGCCGAAGCTTCCAGCGAAATACCCGGATCGCGATTCGAACGCGAGTCTGATCCTTAGGAGGGACCCGTTCTATCCAACTGAACTATCCAGGCAACTCACTATTGATATCAATAGAGCGGGCAAAATATAGCAAACAAGCAAAATTTCATCAACTTGACCTCTTTTTTTATAAAAACGGAACTTTTTGTACCACTCATTTGTTTCAAATCACATAAAAATCACAAAAATAATAATTTTGCAAGTTTTTTAGCAGGGAAAAACTTGCCTAGACTCAAAAAAATTTATATCTTATTGCACAGAACTCTTTGTTCTCCTCCTAACCCCCAAAAAACTAGTCCGGCTCTGCTGGGCTAGTTTTTTTTATAAAAAAGCCGAAAAAAGCCAAATTTGCTAAATTTTAAGGCACTATGAAAAAGTCAGTACCTATTACGCTGCTCACCGGCTACCTCGGAGCCGGAAAAACCACCCTCCTCAACTTTGTACTTAATAACCAGCAGGGATACCACGTCGCTGTCATCGTGAACGACATCGGCGAAGTGAACATTGATCAGACCCTCATTGAAAAGGGCGGAAACATCACCAAGGAAGACTCCGGCAAGGTGGTGCCGCTGTCTAACGGCTGCATTTGCTGCTCCCTGAAGACCGACCTTTTGGAACAAATTGCCGAACTGTTGGAAATGAACAAGTTCGACTATATTCTGATTGAAGCCAGCGGCATTTGCGAACCGATTCCTATCGCACAGACAATCTGCATGGCAGGCGCCCAGCTCCAGAGCCGCGACGGCCGCCCGCTCCCCTGCCACCTGGACAACATTGTATCCGTGGTAGACGTGGCACGCCTCGCCGACGAATTCGCCGGTGGCCAGAAGCTTTTGTCCAAGGATCTCGAAGAAGAAGACATCGCCAACCTCCTCATCCAGCAGATTGAATTCTGCAACACCATCGTGATGAACAAGGTTGATAGTTTGTCCAAAACCGACCTGGAACACGTGAAGGCCGTGGTGCGTGCATTGCAGCCCGAAGCCAAGATGATCGAGACGAACTACGGCAAGGTTGAAATGAAGGATATCCTTGACACCAAGCAGTTCGACTTCGAAAAGGTCGGAAACTCCGCTGCCTGGGCCAAGGAACTCATGAAGGAAACGTCTCCCGAAGACGAAGATGATGATGACCACGACGAACATGAACATCACCATCATCACGACGATGACGATCATGACGAACACGAACATCACCACCATCACGATGATGACGACCATGACCACGATCATGAAGACCACAGTCACTGCGACCATGAACACGGCGTGTGTCATTGCGGCCACCACCATGACAAGGACCATCCGCATGGTGACGAATACGGAATCAGCACGTTCGTGTACGAACGCCGCCGCCCGCTGATTCGCGAACGCTTTGAAGTGTTGCTTGACGACTACCCGACTAGCATTATCCGCACCAAGGGTCTCGTGTGGTTCGAAGACGAACGCGATAACAGCTACCTGTTCGAACAGGCCGGCAAGCAGGCATCCGCACAGAATTTCGGTCCCTGGTTTGCAAGCGAAAGCGAAGCCGAACAGAAGCGCATCCTGCGCGAAAATCCGGACTTGCTTAAGGTGTGGGACGAAAAATACGGGGACCGCATTATCCGCCTCGTCTTTATCGGCCAGCACATGGACAAGAAGAAGATTATCGCCGCGATGGATTCTTGCCTCGGAGAATAACAGACCGAGCTGGCTAAACTTAACAGAATCCTTACTCTGAAGCCAGCTCTCTCGCCACCGCCCCAGCTTAACGCATGGGGCTTTGTGGCTCACAGAAGACCGAGCTGGCTAAACAAGACCGTTCGTGACAATTCAAGATAAGTCCGCACCTAAATGGTGTGGACTTTTTTCTATCTTTACGCCCGAAAATTCAACCTAAAACCCGAAGAGACTATGCTTTTCAATTTCGACATGATCCAGGGCGTCTATGCCCGCATTCCTGCCCGCGTTGAAGCTGCCCGCAAGCAGCTGGGCCGTCCGCTCACCCTCGCCGAAAAGATTATCTACAGCCACCTGATCGATGGCGCCGAGAACAGGACCTATGAACGCGGCAAGGATTTTGCCGAATTCCACCCCGACCGCGTGGCCATGCAGGACGCTACCGCCCAGATGGCCCTTTTGCAGTTCACCACCGCCGGTAAGGCCCGCGTGGCAGTGCCGAGTTCCGTGCACTGCGACCACCTGATTATCGCTCGCGAAGGTGTCGAAAAGGACCTCCCCCGCGCCAAGGAAGAAAGCAAGGAAGTTTACGATTTCCTCCAGTCCGTGTCTGCCAAGTACGGCATTGACTGCTGGCTCCCGGGTGCAGGCATCATCCACCAGGTGGTGCTCGAAAACTACGCCTTCCCGGGCGGCATGATGATCGGTACCGACTCCCACACCGTGAATGCTGGCGGCCTCGGCATGCTCGCGATTGGCGTGGGCGGTGCAGACGCCGTGGACGCCATGGTCGGCCTCCCGTGGGAACTCAAGTACCCGAAGATGATCGGCGTGAAGCTTACCGGCAAGCTCCAGGGTTTCGCAACCGCCAAAGACATCATCCTCAAGCTCGCAGGCATCCTCACCGTTAAGGGTGGCACCAACGCCATTATTGAATACTTCGGCGAAGGCGCACGCAGCCTCTCCGCTACCGGCAAGGCGACGATTGCGAACATGGGTGCCGAAGTGGGCGCTACATGCTCCACCTTCAGCTACGACGATTCCATGAGCCGCTACCTCAAGGTAACTGGCCGTGCCGACGTGGCCGCCGCTGCCGACAAGATTGCAGAACACCTCAAGGCCGACCCGGAAGTCGAAGCAAATCCGGAAAAGTATTTTGACCGTGTTGTGGAAATCGACCTCAACACGCTCATCCCGCATTACAACGGCCCGTTCAGTCCGGACCGCGCCTACGCCGTGACCGACATGGCAGAAAGCCTCAAGGCCACCGAAACCAAGCCGGAATCTACGCCGGTCGTAAGCGCAGCCCTCATTGGTTCTTGCACGAACTCTAGCTACGAAGACCTCTTCATGGCTGCCAACATGATCAAGCAGGCCCTCGCGAAGGGTCTTTCCCCGAAGTGCCCGCTCCTCATCAACCCGGGTTCCGAACAAGTTCGCTACACTGCCGAACGCGATGGCCTCATCGACTTGTTCAAGCAGTTCGGTGCAACGATCATGACGAACGCTTGCGGTCCTTGCATTGGCCGTTGGGACCGTGCCGGTGCCGACAAGAAGGAACTCAACACCATCGTCCACAGCTTTAACCGCAACTTCGCAAAGCGCGCCGACGGTAACCCGAACACGCACGCCTTTGTGGCTAGCCCGCTCATGGCCGTGATTGCAGCTCTCAGCGGCGACATCCGCTTCAACCCCATGACCGACACCCTCGTAAACAATGAGGGCAAGGCCGTGAAGCTCGACCCGCCGGAACAGTGCGAACTTCCGCCGAAGGGCTTCGAAGTCAAGGACGCCGGCTACCAGGCTCCGGCAGAAGACGGTTCCAAGATTACCGTGTCCATCAACCCGGAAAGCAAGCGCCTCCAGGCTCTCGCCCCGTTCGCCGCTTGGGACGGCAAGGACATCGTGGGCGCCCCGCTCCTCATCAAGGCGAAGGGCAAGTGCACCACCGACCATATCTCCATGGCCGGTCCGTGGCTCAACTACCGCGGTCACCTCGAAAACATTTCGAACAACATGCTCATCGGCGCCGTGAACGCCTTCAACGGCGAAACGAACAAGGTTCTCTGCCAGTGCGGTGAATACAAGGAAGTCCCCGAACTTGCCAAGATTTACAAGGCCAAGGGCACGGGCTCCATCGTCATCGGTGACGAAAACTATGGTGAAGGTTCCAGCCGCGAACACGCCGCTATGGAACCGCGCTTCCTCGGCGTGAAGGCCGTGATCGTGAAGAGCTTCGCCCGCATCCACGAGACGAACCTCAAGAAGCAGGGCATGCTCGCCCTCACCTTCAAGAACGCCGCCGACTACGACAAGATCCAGGAACAGGACGTGTTCGACATCGTCGGTCTCACCAAGTTCGCTCCGGGTTCCGAGTTCACGCTCGTCGCCCACCACAAGGATGGCTCCGTCGATAACATCGCCCTCAGCCACACCTACAACGAACAGCAGTGGGCATGGTTCAAGGCGGGTTCCGCCCTCAACCTCATCCGCGCGAACAACAAATAAGTTTATCGAAAAATTTTTCGATTTACACCTCATGTAAAAGATTTTCGCGATTCGCGAAAATCTTTTTCATATTATGTTAAACTCGGCGAAAAGGCTTAAAAAAAATTTTTTTTGACAGCTTTTTTGACCTATCCAACCAATAAAGTCCTTTTTATATTTGCCTTGTCCGCTTTCCCGCTTGCACCCGTACGGGTGGGCAATGACCATCGAGGTAAGGAAAGCACACATTCCAGAGAGGCGTTATGCTCGACGAATTGCACGAAGAATGCGGCGTCATCGGCATCTATAATGGCGATACCGTCGTAAGGAATATTACCATGGGGCTTTACGCCCTGCAGCACCGCGGTCAGGAAAGCGCCGGATTCGCAGTCACCGATGGGGAAAAGATCCGCGTCCGCAAATCCATGGGACTTGTATCGACCCTGCTTCGCGAACACAATATCGACGAATTCGACGGTTTTGCAGGCATCGGACACGTGCGTTACAGCACCACCGGCGCCTCCACTCTCGCCAACGCACAACCGATTCTCGTAAGTTGCAAATGGGGCCAGATTGCAGTCGCCCACAACGGCAACATCACGAACGCCGCCGAGCTCCGCGCCGAAATGGAAGCCGACGGACACATTTTCCAGACCACCTCCGATTCCGAAATTCTTCTACACGAAATAGCACGCACCCAGGCCGATGACCTGGGTGAAGCCATTAAGAAGGCTATTGCAAAATTTACCGGTAGTTTCTGCCTCGTCTTTATCAGCAAGGATTCCATGTACGTGGCCCGCGACGGCTTCGGTTTCCGCCCGCTATCGCTTGCCCGCATGGGCAAGGCCTGGTGCGTTGCCAGCGAAACATGTGCCTTCGACCTGCTCGGTGCAAACTACGTTCGCGACATCCAGCCCGGTGAATTCCTGACGATTACAAAGAACGGGCTCCATTCGGAACGCTTTACGCACAAAGACCGCCTCGCCCACTGCATTTTCGAATACATCTACTTCAGCCGCCCCGATTCCAAGATATTCGAGCAAAGTTGCGACAAGATCCGCCGCAAGATGGGCAAGCAGCTCGCCAAGGAATGCCCTGTCGATGCCGACATCGTCATTTCTGTACCTGACAGCGCGACCACCGCAGCGTTGGGTTATTCACAGGCAAGCGGCATCCGTTTCGAAATCGGCCTGCTCCGTAACCACTACGTGGGCCGCACCTTCATCGACCCTACGCAAAACGTTCGCGAGCAGAAGGTCAAGCTCAAGTTCAACCCCATCGAGGGGGTTCTCAAGAACAAGCGCGTCTGTGTCGTTGAAGATTCCATTGTACGCGGCACGACCCTCAAGATTCTTTCGAGAATGCTCCGTGACGCGGGCGCCCTCGAAGTGCATATCCGCATCGCATCTCCTCCGGTCGCACACCCCTGCTTCTTCGGCATGGACTTCCCGAGCCAAGGCGAACTCGCCGCAAGCTCCATGACGCCCGACGAAATTGCCAAGATGCTCGGCGTCGAAAGCCTCGGCTACTTAAGCGTCGAAGGCATGAAGGAATGTACCGGCGAAGGCGAAAACTACTGCGCCGCCTGTTTCGACAACGATTACCCCGACTACATCGGCAGCGATTCCAGCAAAACGAGATGCGGCTAATCTTTTTCAGGTAAAAATTAAAGGCGAGAGATTGATTCTCTCGCCTTCTTTATAATTCCACTTCAGACTAGATCTGGTTATAAGTCCACTTAACGTGATCCAGCATGTAGTCGTGCGCGTCGAAGGCCAGTCCGAACTGGTCCTTGATTTTGCTGACATCGAAAAGCATCGGTTCATCGCCCCAGCCCAGATCTGTTTCGACAATCTTCGACTTGCAGCCGGGCTTCATGGAAATCATCATTTCGGCGATTTCCTTCCAGCTGATCCATACTTCTCCGAGGCCGAGGAAGATTTCTTCGTTCTTGTCGGATTCAAGCAGGTTCAAGTACAGCTGCGCCTGCTGACTTGCGTGAATGAACTGTGTTCCGTCATTCTTGATGACATTGATATCCTTGTTTTCCTTGACGGCCTGAGCCATGGCAAAGAAACGGCGGTCCGGCTGGCTACAGCCATCGGGCCAGGCAGGGTTACCGAACGTATAACCGGGGCGGATAATGTTGCGGGTCATTTTGACTTCGGGGAACTGCGTCCCGTAACCGTGCGTAAAGCCGAGGACAAAAGCTTCACCCGCGGCCTTGGTAGCACCATAAAGATCCATCGGCAAGTTGCTCGTGATTTCGCGCATCGTAGGACGCATACGTCCCATGGCAGCGGTACTGCTCGTGTAAATAAACTTCTTGCAACCAGCCCTTGCCGCACTTTCGAGCAGCATGACCGTCGCACGCGTGTCGTTCATCATCATGGCACTCGGGGTATCGCCCCAGCCGAGAGCAATGTGGATACAGGCGTCACAACCTTGCAGGCCTTCGGCCATCGCTTCAAAATCCGTCAGTGCACATTCTACAAAGGATACGTTGGGCATCGCCTTGAGTGTCGGCACCTTGTTCGGATGCCTCGTGGCAATAACGACCTCATGACCTTTCTCCAGAACGGCCTTGACGACATAGTGACCAATAAAACCGGTACCACCTGTAACGAAAACACGCATAACAACCTCTTTGTACCTAAAATACAAACCTTTTAGGTTCAAGGCAAGTCCCTTTTTCATGCTAGCTATTCCAACCTAGCCGGCAAAGGACAAACCTTATAAAACACGAACAAACCGACACACTTAAGTGTATCGGTCCATTCAAATTTTTCGGCAGATTGCCGAGGTTCGCTAATTAAGCGAGGCTGTTGACGACCTTAGCGGCCTTAGCCTTGTAGTTAGCGGCGCGGTTAGCGCAGAAACCGGCACGACCCTTGGCGGCAGCCTTGTCAAGCATGCTGAACAGAGCCGGCATAGCCTTGAGGGCTTCTTCCTTAGAGGTAGCAGTACGCACAGCCTTGAGAGCGGTACGGATAGCAGAACGAGTCGAACGGTTCATGGCGTTGGCCTTTTCAGCCTGACGCAGACGCTTTTTGCAAGATTTGTGTTGAGGCACCTTATTATCTCCGGGTGAAAACCTACTTAAAAATGTTGGCACAAAGTTAGTAAATTATTCAAAGATTTCAAGGGGTAGTCAAAAAATTCTAACTTTGAAGGCATGATTCCCTTCGTAAACCTCACTGGACAGCGCGAAAAATACCGTTTTGAACTCGAAAAAGCCGAACAGGCGGTGCTGGACAGCGGATGTTTTATCGGAGGCCCCCAGGTCGACGCCCTGGAAAAGGAACTTTCGGACTACCTCGACGGAAGACACGTACAGACCTGCGCCAGCGGAACCGATGCCCTGACGATTGCCCTGATGACACTCGGACTGCAACCGGAAGACGAGGTCATCGTCCCCGATTTCACCTTTATCGCCCCCGCCGAATGCGTCGCCTTTCTAGGCGCGACCCCGGTATTCGCCGACATCAACCGCGAAACCCTACAGATTTCCCCCGAAAGCGTCCGTTCGCTGATTGGCCCGAAGACCAAGGGAATCATCGCCGTTGACCTTTTCGGGCAATGCGCCCCCTTCAAGGACTTGAGGAAAATCGCCGACGAACACAGTCTGTGGATTATAGAAGATGCCGCCCAGGCCTTCGGCGCAACCGTCCTTGACGCCGAAAACCTCCGCAAGGCCTGTACCTTCGGCGACATATCCATCACGAGTTTCTACCCGAGCAAGCCTCTTGGTTGCTACGGGGACGGCGGAGCGCTCTTTACCGCCCGCAAGGACCTCGCCGACAAGATGTGCATGATCGCAAACCACGGATCCTCTGGCAGGTACCACCATGAACTCATCGGAATCAACAGCCGACTGGACGCCTTGCAGGCAGCCGTCCTCCGGGTCAAGCTTGGTCACCTAGCCGAGGAACTCCCCGTCAGACAGCAGAACGCCCAGAATTATGACCATTTTTTCACGGAATACAACCGAACCGCCCCCGACGGACAAAAGATTCTGTTGCAGAAAATCGCCTCGGGCAACACGAGCACCTACGCCCAGTACACCGTACTCGCAGAAAATCGCGATTCGTTCATCGGCAAGCTGAAGCAAGCCGAAATACCCCACTGCATCCATTACCCCATGCCGCTGCACAAGCAACCCTGCTTTTCGAGGGGGAACAAGCAACTCTGCCCGAATGCGGAATGGGCTTCAGAACATGTCATAAGCCTCCCCGTCTGCGCCTTTACGGACGCGGCTGAGATTACAGACAAATTAAAGCAGATTTTTCGGTAAACAGCCTCAATCCGCCTACAATTTAGGGCGTGAATCGCAGTAGGTTTGCTATAGATAGCCCTAATATTTTCTAAATTGCGTGCCACTATGAGTATTTCTATCCCTCAGTTGCCCAAGGGCACACGCGATTTTTACCCGGAAGCCGAGCGCATCCAGAACTACATTTTTGACACCTGGCGTAGTGTCGCCGAATCTTTTGCCTACGAAGAATACGAAGGCCCGATGTTTGAACATCTGGAACTTTATACAGGCAAGTCCGGCGAAGAAATCGTAAGCCAGCTTTACAACTTTAAAGACAAGGGCGACCGCGAAATCGCGCTCCGCCCCGAAATGACCCCGACGCTTGCTCGCCTCGTAATCCAGAAGGCCCGCGAACTCAAGAAGCCATTCAAGTGGTTCAGCATGCCGCGCCTTTTCCGTTACGAAAAGGCACAGAAGGGCCGTCTCCGCGAATTCTTCCAGCTGAACATGGACATCATCGGTACCGAAAGCATCTACGCCGAAGCCGACCTGATGGCTGCCATCGCTACGATGCTCCGCAAGTTCGGCCTCAAGGACGGCGAATTTGCGATTGGCGTTTCTAGCCGTAAACTTTTGGCCACCTACCTCGAAGAAATCGGCGCCCCGAATCCCTCCCTCGTTTACCCGGTGCTTGACCGCCGCTTAAAAATCGGCCCCGAAGCATTCGCCAAGGCACTCGCCGACGCGGGTCTCAGCGAAGACCAGGTGAAAAAACTTGACGACTTCATGAGCTGCAAGAGCATCGAAGAAGTCAAGGCCAAGGTGCATAGCGAAAATGCGACTGCCGCTCTCCAGGAAATCGAAGACCTGTTCGCAACCCTTACTGCCGCAGGTTACGGCGAATGCGTGAACCTCGATCTCTCTATCGTTCGTGGCCTCGCCTACTACACCGGCATCGTGTTCGAAGTCTTTGACAAGGGCAAATCCATGCGCGCTATCGCTGGCGGCGGCCGTTACGACAGCCTCACCGAAAAGCTCGGTGGCGAACGCATCCCGGGCGTGGGCTTTGGTATGGGCGACGTGGTGCTCGCAGACCTCCTCGCCGAACACAAGTTGCTTCCAAGCCCGAAACAGAGTGTCGACTTCTACATTGCAAGTTTTACCAACGACATGAAAAAGGTTTTCGAAACCGCCCAGGTGTTCCGCAACGCCGCAGGTAACACGAACGCCAAGCCGTTCTCGGTCGCACACCCGCTCGCCGCCATGAAGATGGGTAAGCAGCTGGACCAGGCCAACTATCAGGGTGCCAAGATTGTCGTCTACGTAGACGGTTCCAAGGCTGCCGAAGGTGAATTCGAATACAAGGACATGCGCACCGGCGAAATGTTCGTAGGAAACGTCGCAGCGATTATTGACCGTCTATGATGTCCCCCTTAAAAGTTCTCTTATCCATCATCAGCCTGTTCGCCGTACTGGGGCTAATCGCCCTGATTTACCCCGATGGCGGCATCCATGTCGGAGATTACACGCTCCGTTACCCGAAGCTCACCGAAATCTTCGAGAAGCAGAACTCCGCTGCGGGGGACTCGCTTGCGGATTCTTCTGCGGCGGACCCCGAAGACGCCATCCGAGAAATGATGGAAGCGACCAAGCGGAAGGAATTTGCGGCCTTCAGCGACTCGCTCAAATTCTACGAGGACTTTTTTAGAAAGGGCAAGACCCGTTTCGACCTGCCGAACAACGATCCGACTTGGTTCGACCGTTTCTTCTTGCATCTGGAACTGGCGAGCCTCGATTCGAACGTGGTCCACATCGTACACTACGGCGACTCGCAGCTTGAAGAAGACCGCATTTCCGCAACCATCCGCGAAGACTTGCAGGATGAATTCGGCGGAGCAGGCCCCGGCATGATGCCGCCGATTATGACCGTACCCTCGATGACGACGAGCCACTCCAATTCCGGAGCACTTTCGCGTTACATCCTGTTCGGCCCCAAGGAAGAAGAAGCGGACCACAGCCGCTACGGCCCCCTCGCCCAGTTCGCGAAACTCGAAGGCGAAGCCGCGATTACAATTCAGAAGCGCAAGGAACGCAAGAATACCTTCAGCCACGTAGGCGGCTACAGCACCGTCAAGATTCTGATGAACAAGGGCGCGCACCTCAAGGCGAAGCTCAACGTGAACCAGACATTCGTCGAAGTCGTCGGCGAAGACGAAGAAGGCAACCCGAAAGAAAAGCGCACCACCAAGGTGGTTGACGCAGGTGAACCAATCGTCGAAACGTTCAACAAGCTGAAAGTCTACACCTGGAAACTCAAGGACACGACCTCGATTGCCAAGATGTACCTTTCCGGTAACGCCGAAATCTACGCCATTGCGGCAGACGGCGCCTACGGCGTCGCCGTTGACAACGTCGCCATGCGCGGATCCTCGGGCACGATTTTCCACCGCATTGACTCAGAACTTCTTGCGGAATCTTACAAGGCAATGAACGCCCGCCTCATCATCATGGAATACGGCGGCAACCTCGTTCCGGGCACGAATTCCGGCAACATCGAATGGACCAAGAAGATTATCACCCGCCAGATTCAAGCCATTCAAAAGGCGAATCCCGATGCAGACATTCTTTTCATCGGCCCCGCCGATATGGCACGCCAAAAAGACGGGCAATGGCAAACTTACGCTGGGCTAAACATGACCATCAAGGCACTCCGCGAGGTGGCCCTTGATAATGGCGCCGCCTACTGGGACATGCACCGCGTCATGGGTGGAAACGGTTCGATGATAAAGTGGGTCAACAAGGAACCCGCACTCGGTTTCACAGACCACATCCACTTTACCCGCAGGGGTGCCGCCTACATGGGCGACCTTTTCTGCGCGGCACTCCGCATGCACTATGACTACTTCAAGTTCCGCGACAGGCACCACATCAGCGACGAAAAGCTGAAGGATATCCACGAGTGGAAGAAGCAGGCGAAGGAGGAGAGCAAGTGAAACGAATTTTCCTTCTTATAACATTCGTCGCGATGGCCGCCATGAACGCCCTCGCAGGCGAAACAAAGCAACCGACCGCGCCGGGAGCATATTCCATTGACCTGTCGCGCTACGACTTTATCGATTCTTCGCTGAACGTAATCCAGTTCCCCAAGGGGAACGCCTCGTTCACGCCGTTCTTCAACAAGCTCGATACGCTCGTATTTGAAAACAAGGGACAAGTCCGCATTTTGCACGTCGGCGGTTCGCATCTGCAGGCAGACGTGATTTCCGGACGCATCCGCGAGCACTTTATCAAGGAATATCCGGGAGCATCCGCCGGTCGCGGTTTTGTTTTTCCCTACTCCGCCGCTCGCACCAACACACCCGCCAGCTATGCCAGCTACTACAAGGGCATCTGGGACATGAACAAGAACGTGCAACGCGAAATCAAGAAGCCGCTCGGACTTCTCGGTATTGCAGTCAGCACCTCCGACCCGCGCGCCGAAATTTCGATTCTTTTGGACAAGTACAATTCGACACCGCTTTGGGGCGAAACCAAGTTCCGCCTGTTCGGCTATAGCGACAACAATGATGTCGTTCCCGTACTTCGGGTTGACTCGACCGATATCTACGGCACATTGGACACCGCAAGCCAGAGCTACGTGTTCACCTCCCCGCGCCCGATTGATTCCATACAAATTGCATTCCGCTGGATGGATTCGTTGCAGCAGGCGACCATTGCACAGTTCATCACCGATTCGCTGTTGCAGGATTCCATCGCCCGCGCCGTCGAGGATTCGCTGAAAAAGGCGAATGGCGACACAACCCCCACCAAGCTTCCGGAACCCGTCGAAACCACCGCCAAGATTCCGAACAACGTAGCGATTCCTCAACCTGACGTTGCCCGCGACTCCATGTTCCAAGGAGAATGTGACGTTCTTGACACCGCCTGCCTCGCCCGCGAAGAAGCGAAGAACAAGGCAGCCGCTAACGGCTCCCGCAGCTGCGCCAACATGGCGAAGAAACCGGCCGTCAACTACGCCGAAGGCGAACTTGATTCCACAAACATCGCCGAGGAACACTGCATCGCCGACACCGTCGCCGTTCCCGATTCCGTAAAGCAGAACGCCCGTCCGCGATTCACGCTTACCGGCATCCTCACCGAAACCGACGCCCCCGGCATTACCTATACGGGCGTGGGAATCAACGGCGCCAAGGTTCACGACTATTTTGAAGAGGTCTGCCCGCTGTTCGAAAAGCAGCTCGCTTACTACAAGCCCGACCTTGTGATTTTTGCCATCGGCATCAACGACGCCAACGTGCAGCACTTTAACGACAAGCAATTCAAGGACGACTACGACAAGCTCATCGCCCGCATCAAGAACGTGAACCCGAATGTGGCGATTATCTTCGAGACCAACAACGACATGTACCGCAAGGTCAAGAAGAAACGCTATGTGCAGCACCCGAATGGAGACATCGCCCGCAAGGCGTTCTTCGCTCTCGCCGAAAAGCACCAGGCAGGCGTCTGGGACAAGTTCAGTATCATGGGCGGCCTCGGTTCCATGGCCAAGTGGGAAAAAGCGGACCTCGCCAAGGCTGACAAGGTTCACTTCAAGCTTTCGGGCTACAATCTGCTCGGCGACCTGTTCTACAAGGCTATCATCAACAGCTATCAGGAACACATCGCGAATTTGCCCGCAGAAAAGAGAAAGGAATAACCCGCACATCGCTCAAGACGACACGTTATGCTCGACTATTTAATTCCCTATTTGACCAGAACTTTCTCGTTTGACCCGAACAGTCCGCTGCTATTTACGCAGTTCTACTTCTGGGGATTCTTCGCGGTTGTCTTTGCGATCCTCACCCTCGTCAAGAACCGCATCCTGCTTCGCAACGCCTTCCTGTTTGCGACCAGTATGTTCTTCTACTACAAGACGAGCGGCAGCTATGTGTGCATCCTGGTATTCTGCGTTATTGCGAACTTCTTTATCGGCAAATGGATTGAGCGCGCCGAAGAGCATTGGAAAAAGAAGCTCTGGATGATCATCATCGTTATTATTGACCTGCTTGTACTCTGCTACTATAAGTATTCCTACTTCTTCCTGGACGCCCTTTACGACTTTACCGGTATCGAGCTCCACGTCTACAATTTCTTCGCCGCCGCCAGCAACAAGCTGTTTGGCACGAATTCCCTCGTAGACACCATCATCCTGCCCGTAGGTATTTCGTTCTTCACCTTCCAGGCGATCAGCTACTGTATCGACATTTACCGCGGCAAGATTTCGGCCGTCAAGAACATTCTCGATTTCGGTTTCTACCTCACGTTCTTCCCGCAGCTGGTCGCAGGCCCGATCGTTCGCGCCGACAAGTTCGTTCCGCAGCTTTACCGCAAGTATTTCCTGCCCCGCCGCACCTTTGGCATCGCCGTCTTCTGGATTCTGAACGGACTTGCCAAGAAGATTATCTTGAGCGACTACCTCGCCACCAATTTCGTTGACCGCGTTTTCGACACGCCGCTCCTGTTCACGGGACTTGAAAACCTTATCGCCCTGTTCGCGTACTCGTTGCAAGTTTACGCCGACTTCTCCGGCTACACCGACATCGCCATCGGCGTCGCCCTCCTGATGGGTTTCCGCCTGCCGCAGAACTTCAACAGCCCCTACAAGGCGCTCTCCCCCACCGAATTTTGGCGTCGTTGGCACATTTCCCTTTCGAGCTGGTGGCGCGACTACCTGTACATTCCGCTGGGCGGTAACCGCAATGCAACCCTCGGCACCTACTTCTGGATGGGATTCTTGAGCCTCGTGGCCATTCTCCTTTCCGGTAGCGTATGGGTCGGCGTCGCCCTCGGCCTCTTCTTCCTCTACATCGCCCTTTACGCCTATTTCAAGCCGGACTCCCGCAAGTTCATTACCACCAACATGAACGCCATGTCCACGCAGATCGTAGGCGGTTGGTGGCACGGAGCAAGCTGGAACTTTATCATCTGGGGCGGCCTCAACGGTTTCGGCCAAGTGTTCAACAAGTTTTGGGTCAAGCGCAGCAGGACATTCCGCGCCTCGGCAGCCTTCCTGCTGTTCGCCTCGAGCGCAGTCATCTTCAAGCAGACGCACACCGCCATCTTCGCGATTACCGCCGTCTATTTCGGCGTCCTCTTTGCTGGCATCTACGCCGTCATGATTTTCCGCCTGTTCAGCGACAAGTACATCCACGGACTTTACGTCGCCTGGAACGTCACCCTTACTTTCGTGTTCATCACGTTTACGCGACTTTTCTTCCGCGCAGGATCGAACCTTGACCCCGCCGAAGCCAACGAAGTCGCCTGGAACACTGCAAAGAACATGGTGCAACAGATGGGCACCGCCTGGAAATGGGACACGCTCGGCACCATCGCCTGGGAACACATCAACATCATCCTCGTGTTCATCGCGGGCATGCTCATCCACTGGGTCCCGAAGAAATTCAAGAGCCGTTACCGCATCGCATTTGCGTCGCAGCCGGTTCCGCTCATGGTTATTTCAACCGCTTTCATCATCTTCGTCATTTACCAGTTCATGAGCGCAGACAGCTGCCCGTTCATCTACTTCCAGTTCTAATTTAGACGAAGTATTTCAGGGTGTGGAATGGATAGTGTCATTGCAAGCGAAGCGCAGCAATCCAAGGAGCATAAAAGTTCCGCATTTGAAAAACGGCTCAAGCGGCAAGTCATCGGCAAGCCGCACCGATTCCAAGCGGTCGTCCCGCTCGGTTTCGAACAAACGCTCGTCCACGAACTTTGCAGCATTTTAAAAAGTGACGATTCCGCCGAGGCTTCCGATACGAATTCCCTCCCGCACGCCTCCGGAGACGGCAAAGTTGAATTTACCGCGAAAATTACCGATGCTTGGAAAGCTGTAGCCTACAGCCGCGTCGCAAACCGCATCCTGATGCACCTCGCCGACTTCAAGGCCGAAAACTTCCGCGAACTCGAAAAAAAAGCCGCCGAAATTCCCAGGGAGCTTTATTTAGCACAAAATGGCGTCCACATCCACGTCTCCTGCAAGCATTCCCGACTGTACCACAGTGACGCCATCGCCGAACGTTTGTATAAAATAATAGAAGGAGTAGGTGTGGGACAAAAGTCCCAACTGCTCGGCTCAGTTATGCCAGCCCGCAAGCGGTCTGTCGCAACACTCGCCTTATGCAGTTGTCCCCTCGCTCCTGTTTCGCCAAACAATGCAAAATCAAAAGTAGACAATAAGTTCCCTGAGCCTGCCGAAGGGAGCGAAACATCCGCTCCCCCCTCGCCTAGGGGCTCCGCCCCTAATACCCCGCCGCAGAACCTCTTCGTCACCCTCATCGATGACCGCTGCACCATTTGGCTAGACCTCGCCGGAGAGGAACTCTACAGGCGCGGTCACGAACGATTCGTCAACGACGCCCCACTCAAGGAAACAATTGCCGCCGGCATGATTCTAGAAGCGATCGAGATCCTTCGACTTCGTGCCACGCACGGAGTTTATCCTGAGCAAAGTCGAAGGGCTCAGGAAGACACAGTCCCCATCACGCTTATCGACCCGATGGCAGGCAGTGGCACATTCAGCCTCGAAGCCGCCTACATGGCAAGCAGTCTCATCCCCGGCATTTGCCGCGACTTTGCACTCAAGCACCAGCCCGCTTTCAAAGAAGCGACGTGGAATTTCTTAACTAGACGGAATAACGGCGCAGCGGCAACAATCACCAAAATTGTCACGAGCGACATCTCGGAACGCTCCATCGAAATCATCAAGCACAACATCGAATGTAGCCCGCTCGCAAGCATCGCTCCGAGCGAAAATTCGCCCACCATCACCCCGCAAATCCGCGACTTTTTCAGCTACACCTCAAAAGAAATTGCAGACCTTTGCGGCGATACCTCACCCATTCTCGTGTTGAACCCGCCCTACGGCAAGCGCCTCGACTTTGACGCCCCGAAACTTTATACTAAAATTGGGCGTCATCTCGCTTCGCTCGCAAGCGGATTAAGGCAACTCGGCAAGACTCTCACCGTCGCTATCCTTGCCCCGAAAGACGATACACGCGATGGCGCCAAATACACCTGCACCGCAAATCTTTTACGCGAATACCCCGCCCTTTCGCTGGAGAACAACGCTGCAGCCAAACACATCGTCACAAGCCACGGCGGCCTTACGCTGAATGTGCTTATTGCAAAAATCTAGTGACATTCACAGGCGCAGACCATTTTTCGCCAAAGTATTTTTAAATAGAGCTATTTTACCTATAAACCAAGCTAAAGCCAATCATTTATAGGTACGTCCCCCAAGCAAATATAAAAGTGTACCTATAAAAGACTCAAAATAAGAATGTTTATAGGTAGTCGACCTTAAATCACAAACAAACTAAGTAAACGTTTTTCATCATTTTTATTATTTTTACCTATAAGGCCCTATTTAAACAAACCGTTATAGGTACAATGCCCCAAACATCAACCAATTACAGAAGTAAAAAAAGGGTTTTCGCACCTATAAACTTCATTTTTCCCGATGTTTATAGGTACACCTAGCGAAAAACTACTCTGTCGGTAGCACCTTCGTGCGGCGCATAAATGCAAGCGTTTCTTTTTCGCCCTTTTCGGCCAGCATTTTCAAGAGATAAAGCAACTTTTTGTAAGTTGTCTCCGTCATCTTCTCATGGGCGGTACTTTTGGTAAGATACCGTAGCGGAGATTCCTGCGTGTACCCCGCCTTGTTATACGTCTTGGAAGCAGCCACACGATCGCAAAACATTTCCTTAATGTAGCGGTCGGGCATATCGATGGGCACCAACTTCTTGGTCGCCATTTCGTAGTCGTACCAGAATTCAAAATGGTGTTTGTTGCGGCCCTTGTGGTGCATCCATGCGAGGCTGTAGCCCTTGTCGTTGCGTTCACCGTTATTTGGCGACTGGTCTCCCAAATAATACTTCGCCCCGGGAATAAACTCCGTCGGACTGTACTTGGACAAATCATGGAACAGGCCCTGAAAGCCAATTCCCGCCTTAAAGCAAAGCCGAATCACCTCGTTGCGGTGCTTAGTTATCGTCACGAAATGTTTTATTGGATGAAACATAGCACGCATAAAAATAGAATTTTCTACATTTTCATTCAAAATTTGGCGTTTTCATCCGTAATTTTTTACGGGTAGCGTCGCAGAGCTTAAAGACACAAAAAGAGGATTATTATGCCGAAACTTCGTTCGCTCAAGACTATGGAAGGCCGCGAAATGGCCGGTGCACGCGCCCTGTGGCACGCAACGGGAACCAAGGTGGAAGACTTTGGTAAGCCGGTGATTTGCGTGGTGAACAGCTACACCCAGTTTGTTCCGGGACACGTTCATCTGAAGGACTTGGGCCAGGTGGTCGCACGCGCTATCGAAGCCGCCGGTGGTGTCGCCAAGGAAATGAACACCATCGCCGTGGATGACGGTATCGCCATGGGCCACGACGGCATGCTCTACAGCTTGCCCAGCCGCGACCTCATCGCAGACTCTACCGAATACATGGCTAACGCCCACCGCGCCGACGCCCTCGTTTGCATCTCTAACTGCGACAAGGTGACTCCGGGTATGCTCATGGCCGCCATGCGCCTCAACATTCCGGCAATCTTCGTTTCTGGCGGCCCGATGGAAGCGGGTCACGTCACGACGAAGGACGGCAAGGACCGCGCCCTCGACTTGATCGACGCCATGATTGATTCCGCTGACAACACCATCAGCGACGAAGAAGTGGCCGCCATCGAAGCTAACGCATGCCCGACTTGCGGTTCCTGCTCCGGCATGTTCACCGCAAACTCCATGAACTCCCTTACCGAAGCCCTCGGCCTCAGCCTCCCGGGCAACGGCACCATCGTTGCAACGCACGCCGAACGTAAGAAGCTCTTCGAAGCTGCCGGTAAGCGTATCGTGGAACTCTGCCACCAGTATTACGATTTGAACGACGAAAGCATCCTCCCGCGCAGCATCGCCACGAAGGACGCCTTCGAAAACGCCATGCGCCTCGACATCGCCATGGGCGGTTCCTCCAACACCGTGCTCCACTTGCTCGCTGTGGCTCAGGAAGCTGGCGTCGACTTCACCATGAAGGACATCGACCGCCTTTCCCGCAACACGCCGTGCATCTGCAAGGTCGCCCCGACCGTTCACAACATCCACGTGGAAAACGTGAACCGCGCTGGCGGCATCATGGGCATCCTCGGTGAACTCGACCGTATGGGCCTCATCCACAAGAATGCAAAGACCGTTCACGCAGCCACCATGGGCGAAGCTCTCGAAGTGAACGACCTCAAGCGTAACCCGAGCGCCGAAGCCAAGCAGCGCTACCTCGCTGGCCCGGGCCGCAAGTACAACATCGAAGCCTTCTCTCAGAACTTCATGTACCCCGACCACGACCTCGACCGCGCAAACGGCGCTATCCGCGACGGCGAACACGCCTACACCAAGGACGGCGGCCTCGCTGTTCTTTACGGTAACCTCGCCATCGACGGCTGCATCGTGAAGACTGCTGGCGTGGACGAATCCATCTGGAAATTCACCGGCCCGGCAATCGTGTTCGAAAGCCAGGAAGAAGCCGTCGAAGGCATCCTCGGCAACAAGGTGAAGGCTGGCGACGTGGTCGTCATCCGCTACGAAGGCCCGAAGGGTGGCCCTGGCATGCAGGAAATGCTCTACCCGACCTCTTACCTCAAGAGCCGTCACCTCGGCAAGTCCTGCGCCCTCCTCACCGACGGTCGCTTCTCCGGCGGTACGAGCGGTCTCTCCATCGGCCACGCTTCTCCGGAAGCCGCCAACAAGGGTAACATCGGCCTCGTGCACACGGGCGACGTCATCGAAATTGACATCCCGAACCGCACCATCAACGTGGAACTTACCGACGCCGAACTCGACGCCCGCCGCAAGGAAATGGAATCCCGTGGCGCCAAGGCATGGCAGCCGGAACATCGCGACCGCGTGGTATCCAAGGCTCTGCAGGCATACGCCGCCATGGCATCCAGCGCTGACAAGGGTGCCGTGCGTGACCTCTCCCTCATTGGTGTGAAGTAATTTTCCGCCCCACAAGAATTTTAGACAACAAAGGAAACATTATGTCCGAAGAACTCGTTTTGAAATTCGTTGACCCGAAGCCGATGCGCTACGGTGAAAACTCCCACCAGTCCGCTGTTTTCTACCGCGACCCGACCTGCACCGAAGCAAGCCTCGCCACAGCAAAGCAGCTCTGGGGTAAGGAACTTTCTTACAACAACATCGTCGACGCTGACGCCGCACTCGAAATGGCCCGCGAATTCAGCGAAGGCAATGCCGTCGTGATCGTGAAGCACATGAACCCGTGCGGACTTGCTACTGGCGAAAGCCTCCGTGAAGCCATGGAAGCCGCCTGGGCAGGTGACCCGGTGTCGGCCTTCGGTTC